>SHVJ01000030.1 GCA_009694295.1 Acidimicrobiia bacterium | reverse complement strand
ATCGGGAAGTACATCGTGGCGGCGATCCACAGTGTGCGGACCCGCAGCATTCGCACGACCGACGAGCGACTGGCGTGGCTGCTCGCCTTCTCGACGATCCCTGGCGCCATCGTCGGCGCGCTGCTCGGCAGCACCATCGACAAGGAGCTCGGCGACCCGATCCTCATCGGCGCCATGCTCATCGTGTTCGGGGCCGTGCTCTGGTACGCCGACCGCCTCACCGGCGCCCGCCCCGAGGGCGACTTCCGGACCCGCGACGCGATCGTGATGGGTGTTGCGCAAGCGGTCGCGCTGCAACCCGGCGTGTCGCGTTCGGGCGTGACGATGTCGGCGGCCCGGTGGCTCCACTTCGACCGCGAGTCGGCGGCCCGCCTGTCGTTCTTGATGAGCATCCCGATCATCGGAGGGGCCGCGGTCTACAAGGCGGCCGAGGTTGTCACTGGCAAGGGCATCCCCGACAACCTCGTCGAGCCGATGATCTGGGGAACGCTGGCCTCCGCGATCAGCGGCTTCATCGCCATCGCCGGCCTGTTGCGACTGCTCAACCGCGGCACGTTCACACCGCTGGTGGTCTACCGAGTGGCGTTGGGCATCGGCGTGATCATCGTGTTCGCGACGGGGATCCGATGAGGCAGCTGGCATGACAACCAAGCCAGTCGAGGCCGTCATCTTCGACTTCGGCGGCGTGATCTCCGTGCCGGTCTTCCACAATCTCGACCCGATCGACGACGAGTTCGGCGTCCCGCGCGGCTCGCTGCACCAGCTCATCTTCGGTGCAGAGAACGGTGCCGTGCCCGAGTTCCATCGGCTGGAGACCGGCGAGATCACGCTGACCGACTACCTGGCCGGGCTCGAGCGGCGCGCGCCGAACGTGCTCGGTCGGCCGCTCGACGGCGATGCGTTCCTGAGATTCTCAGCCGACCGCGGCCTCCAGGTGCAGTGGCCGGTGGTGCACCGCATCCGCGGGTTGCGCGCCGACGGTGTACGACTCGCGCTCCTCACGAACAACGCCAAGGAGTTCGGTGATTCGTGGAAGGCGAGCTTCCCCGTCGACGAGCTCTTCCCCGTCGTCGTCGACTCGAGCGACGTGGGCCTGCGCAAACCCGACCCGCGCATCTACGAGCTCACCTGCGAACGCGTCGGGGTCGAACCAACCGCCGCGCTGTTCCTCGACGACAACGTCGACAACGTTGCCGCATCCCGCGCCCTCGGCATCGAGTCGATCCTGGTGACGCCCGATCCCCTCGTCACTCTCTCTGCCCTGGACGAAGTCCTGCACCGGCGGGGTGTTTCACTCCCTTAGACCAACTACCCCCCGCTCATCGACATCTCGCTGATGAGCAGCGTCATGCCGGCGGCGCCACCTGGCAGCCAGGTGAGGTCGGCGCCGACTTCGGCGATGTCGAGGAGCATGCGCGGGAGTGTGGATGCGATCGTGACTTCACGTACTGGCTCAGCCATCTGGCCGTTGCGAACCATGATGCCTTCGGCACCCACCGAGAAGTCGCCGCTGACAGGGTTCGTGCCCGAGTGCAATCCGCTCACCGATTGCACGTAGAGCGCGTCACCCGCAGCAGCCATCACCTCCGCCGCCGACAACCGGCCCGGCGTGAGTGCGAGGGCGCGAGCACCACACCCGGGGGTAGATGCGAAGCCCCGCACGGCCGCGCCGTTCGTGCCACTTCCGGAACGACGGCCGGTGTACGCGTTGTGCAGGAAGCCGCGCAACACGCCGGCAACGATCAGTCCGTTCACCCGCGAGGCCACACCTTCGGCATCGTGGGGTGAGGCGCCGAACGCCTCAGGATTCGTGGGGTCGTCGTCGAGGGTCACGCACGGCGCCGCGATCATCTCGCCTTCGCGGCCGACGAACACCGAACGACCTTTGAGGATCGCCTCACCGCTGAGGGCGGCGCCGAGCACGCCGAGCAGCGAGCGCGTCACCAACGGATCGAACACCACCGGCAATCGTCGTGACTCGGGCTGGGTTGCACCGAGTAACCGCGTCGCCCGCTCGCTCGCATCGCGCGCGGCAATCGCTGGATCGAGGTCGGCGAACGCCCGTCCGGCCGAGAATCCGTACCCCGTCTGGGTCTGCGCATCCTCACCAGCGAGGGCAATCGACATGCACGAGCACATGGTTCGCTGCACGGCGGCGCTCACACCCAACGAGTTGGCGACCGCGACCTCGGTCATGCCGTCGCCGTAGGCGGCCTGCTCCACACCGCGCACGCGGGGGTCGGTCGCGAACGTCGCCGTCTCCACTTCGAGCGCGAGCTGCACCTTGGCGTCGGTGCTCACCTGACCAACATCTTCGGCCCAAAGATCGAGCACCGGCGCGGTCACTCCGTCCGCCTCCTCGGGCGTGACCACTCCCTGACACTCGTCGGGTGTCGCGAACTCGGCGTTGTCGCGTGCGTCGGTGAGCGCAGCGCTGACCACGTCGGGATCGAGCGAAGCCGCCCAGGCAAACCCTTGGCGGCCGTCGACGATCACCCGCACTCCCACGCCGGCGCGCTCCGCGACCGTGAGCGACTCGACCGCGTGATCGAACACCTTCACATCGGTCTCCCGCGTACGCGACACATACGCCTCCAACTGCTCACCAGGTGCCGCGCGACCCGCGATGTCGCTCGCGAGCTCGAGGAGGTCGGAGCTCACGTTGTCGTGCTCAAGCTGCAGTTCCGCCGACGGTGAGCTCGGCGACCCGCAGCGTCGGCTGACCCGACGAGACCGGCACGCCCTGACCGTCCTTGCCGCAGGTGCCGGCCCAGGTATCAAAGTCGTTCCCGACCGCGTCGACGAGGCGCAGCGCCTCAGGACCGTTGCCTATGAGCTGGGCCGCACGCACCGGTTCGGTGATCACGCCGTCCTCGATGAGATACGCCTCGGTCACGCCGAACACGAAATCGCCGGTCGCGGTGTTCACCTGCCCGCCGCCGAGCGCCGCGCAGTACAACCCGTGCGCAGTGCCGCCGATGATGTCGTCGGGATCGTCGTCGCCCGCGAGCAGGAGCGTGTTGGTCATCCGCACCATCGGTAGGTGTTGATAGGTCTCACGCCGCCCGTTGCCCGAGCTCACCCGACCCTCTTGACGGGCGCGCAGGTAATCCCACATGAAGTCGGTGAGCACCCCGTTCTCGATCAACACGTTGCGCTGGGCGGGTGCGCCCTCGTCATCGATCGCGAACGTGCCCCACTCGCGTGAGTACGTGCCATCGTCGACCAGCGTGACGAGGGGCGACGCCACCTGCTCACCCACCTGACCCCGGAACACCGACGCATCGCGCCCGACCAGGTCGGCCTCGAGCCCGTGGCCGCACGCTTCGTGGAACAGCACGCCACCAGCGCCTCGGCGCAAGACGACGGGGAGCTTGCCCGACGGCGCCGGGCGCGCCCGCAGCATCGCGAGCGCCCGGTCGGCCGCGATGTGCGCAACCTCTTCGGGCTCGAACTCGTCGAGCAGCTCGAAGCCGATGCTCCGACCGGGTGCCTCCATCCCCGTCTGCATGCCGGTGTCGCCTACAGCCACGCACTGCACGAAGAACCGCGTGCGCACTTGGTCGTCCTCCGCTAGCAACCCCTCGGAGTTGGCCACGAGGATCCGACGGCGACCGTCGGCGTACGCCACGCTCACCTGCGAGATCGCGTCGCCTCGGGCACGCGCCGCGTCGTTCGCTCGCTGGAGCATCTCGACCTTGCGGGCCTTCGCCACGCTCTCCGGTTCGATGCGGATGTCGTGGGCCGGTGCAACCTCGCGCCGTTCGAGCGCGGTCACGTGGGCGCCGCCGTCGTCACTGCGTGCCGCCGCGGATGCTGCTTCGGCGGCCGAGCGCAGACCGGCCTCCGACAGATCCGCGGTGTGCGCAAAGCCCGTCGTCTCACCGCGCACAACGCGCACTCCGGCGCCGCGTGCGCGTCCCGACACGAGCTCTTCGATCTTGCCGTCGTCGAGGCGAGCATTCGACGACGTGCGATCCTCGGCGAACACTTCCGCGAAGTCGCCGCCGTGACGCAACGCCGTATGCAACGTTCGCTGGAGCACATCTTGTTCGATCATGTGTTCCTGATCATGTGTTCCTGATCATCAGGTCGCTTCGTCCGGCACGTTTCTCGAAGGTGGGGTCGCTAGGGTATTTCAAATGCCGTTGCGTCCCGGTCTCACTGCGATTGCCACGATGGTTGTCACGGAAGGTGATACTGCAACCGCGCTCGGTACTGGCGACGTCGCAGTGCTTGCTACACCTCGGGTCGCGACGCTCGCGGAGGCGGCAACCGTGCAAGCAGTTGTGGGTGAGCTCGACGACGGCACGACCACCGTGGGGTATCGCCTCCAGCTCGATCATCTCGCTCCCACCGCGGTCGGCGGTCAGGTGCAGGCCGAGGCGATCCTCGAAACCGTCGAAGGGCGCCGGCTCACGTTCCGTGTATCGGTCACCGACGGCCATGGCCTCGTCGCCGCGGGTCGCATCACCCGAGTCGTCGTCGAGCGCAGTCGATTCATAGAGAAGGCCAGCTAGTGAGACGGATCTATCCCAGATTGCTGGATCTGGGATAGGCGTCGGCGGGGTCGGTGAGCACGTTCACCACCGACAAGCCGTCGTGCGCGAAGGCCCTGTCGAGAGCCGGACCGATCCCGGCGGCTTCGGCCACGAGCTCACCCTGGCCACCCAGTGCGACGGCCACCTCGTCGTAGCGAGTCCCAGGACGGAGCTCGGCCACCACGTCGTACCCGAAGATCATCTGCATCGGGTGCTTCTCGAGCCCCCAGATGCCGTTGTTGCCGATGACTGCGGTCACGTTCACACCGTGGCGCACGAGCGTGTCGAGATCGCCGAGGGTGAACCCGATCGCGCCGTCGCCGTAGACCACGACGACCTGCCGGTCGGGATGCGCCAACGCGGCAGCGAGCGCGTAGCCGGTGCCAGCACCGAGACACCCGTACGGGCCCGGACCGAGGAAGCAACCGGGTGTAAACGTGTCGACGTACTTGCCCGCGTACGACACGAAGTCGCCGCCATCGCCGATCACCACCGCGTCGCGAGCGAGGCGCGACCGCAGCTCGCCATAGATGCGCGCCGGATCGATCGGGTTCGCGTCGGACTCGAGTCGCTCGGCTTCGGTGGCACGCCGCTGCTGTTCCTCATCACGCAGCTGGGCGATCCACTCATTGCGCGCGCCGCGGTGATCGGTCGCGGTCGCGCCCGGCGTGTGGTCGGCAAGCGCGGCAAAGGTGGCGCGCAGGTCGCCCGCGATCGACGCCACCAGCTCCACGTGCCGCGCAACGGTCCCTGGCGCATCGGCGAGGTGCACCACCGGAGCTGCGAACGCGCCGAACCCGAGGCGGAAGTCGAGCGGGGTGCCGGCGACAACCATCAGGTCCGCGCCGTCGAATGCCGCCTTGCGGGCGCGCGAGAACGCGAGCTCGTGGTCGGCCGGCACCACACCTCGACCGAGGTCGTTCGCGAACACCGGGATGCGGACCGCTTCGACGAGCGCGAGAACGTCGTGCTCCGCACCTGCCCAGTACACGTCGCCGCCCACCATCAGCACCGGACGCTGCGCCGCCGCGATGAGCTGCGCGACACGCGCCACGGAGTCAGGATCGGGTGCGCCGCCCGCCAGCTCGGAAGGGTTCGGTGGTTGCGGCACGGCCACGTCGGCCGGACCCCAACCGTCGAGCGGGACGTCGACAAACGCGGGCCCGCGGTGGGGCGTGCGAGCGGCGCGTAACGCGGTATCGATCCCCGACGCGATCACGTCGGCGCTGAAGAGCGTGGCCGCGTGCTTCGTGATCGACGCAACGATCGGCACGTGGTCGAGCTCCTGGAGTGAACCGCTTCCCCAGCGCGCTTGGGGCGCGCGCCCGCCGATGATGAGCACCGGTGAGCCGTTGAGGTGCGCGCTCGTGATCGCACTCACGCCGTTCGTCACACCCGGCCCGGCCGTGAGCGCAGCCACCCCAACGCGGCGAGTCACCTTGGCCCAGCCTTCCGCCGCGAACGCCGCCGTCTGCTCATGGCGGGTGTCGATGAGCCTGATCTGGTTCTTCACGCACCCGTCGTAGAGCGGAAAGAGATGCCCGCCGCTCAAGGTGAAGACGGTGTCGACGTCGTGGGCCAGCAACGTGTTCGCCGCGAGCTCCCCTCCACCTTGCATGACGATGCTCACGTCGCGACCTCCCCGCGAGCAGTCGCGGTCACACGTCCGAGAAATCTCTCCATCGCCGCTTGGTACACCGGTGGGTTCTCGAACTGGGGTGAGTGCCCGGCGTCGGGGACCACGACGAGCTCCGCACCGGGGATCACGTCGGCCAAGGCCAGCGAGTCGGGAAGGAAGGCATTGTCCTGCTCGCCGACGATCACCAGCGTCGGGCATGTGACGTCGCGCATCTCGGCGAGCTGGTCCGGTTGGTACGCGATGTCGGAGATGAGGGCGGCATAGGCCACGGCCGGCACGTTGAAGAAGTTACGCCGGCCGTAGTCCTCGTAGTCGGGGCGCTCGAGGCGCACGCGTTGGTTCGCGAACGTCCCGAGCGGGTCGAGCTCGTCGAGCACCTGGCGCACCACCTGCATGCCTTCGGTCAGCGCGACGGCCACGCCTACGTCGACGAGCTCCGGGTCCACGCCGCTCGGACGCCCGGCCGACGTGCTCATCAGGACGAGCGCATCGATGCGGCTTGGTGCGCCAAGCACGACCCGGCGCGCCACCATCCCGCCCAACGAATGGCCGAACAGCCGGAAGTGCTCAAGGCCAAGCGCGTCCGCGACCGCGAACGTGTCGGCTGCGAGCCGGTCGAAGGAGTACGCGTCGCCGCTCTCGGGCTTGTCGCTCTCGCCGTGACCACGCAGGTCGAAGGTCACCACGGTGGAGTCGTGGGCGAACACGTCGAGGTGGTCGGAGAAGTCGTCCTTCACCCCGGTGAAGCCGTGGATCATCACCAACGGAGCTCCGGTACCTGTGACCTCGACGGCCAACCCGACGCCATCGTCGGTCGTGACGCGCATCTGCTCGGTCATAGCTGCTCTGTCACAGCTCGCTCGGCTTCGGATTGTGCAGCTTCACCCGCACATCCTGCTCGCCGCTGCTGAACCCCCGAATGCTGACGTGCGCATCCACGTCGACGACCAGCGACACCGAATTCCCACACTCGCGGGTGTTCCCGGAGCCGAGTCGCACCCGGATCACTGGTGTGTCCAAGCGCGGATCGTCGCAGGTGATCTTCACGGCGTTGCTGTCGTCAGCCGTGACATGCAGCGTTGCCGACTCGCTGGACTCGAGCACGAGCTCCGACGTTGGATTGGGACCGTCGTCGAGGCTCAGCGTGTTGCTGTCGATACACCACAAGCCGCCACCGTCGCGGACCCGGATGCTCAAGGGACCGGCTTGGTACGGACCGAAGCACTCGGCCAAGTCCTGCACGTCGACCAGCCTCGGACCGGGTGTGTAGAAGTCCTCACCACCCCGAGCGTCTTCCACCTTGGTGTAGCCGCGCCTGATGATCTCGTTGATCTTCCATGCCCACGCGGTGTCGCGTTGGCCAAAGCCGGATGCGTAGGTGTCGATGATCCCGAGCTCGGCACCAGGCGCGGTCGGATAGAGGCGCACGCGATCCCACCGTCCGGCGAGCAGATCGCGCACGATCCAACGCGGCGAGTAGCCCGCCGCGGCAAGGTCGGGCGGCGCGCCACCGCCGGGATACGTCGGACCGTCGGCCGCGACCGAATATGACGGGTACTCCCAGTCGAACACCGTCCGGTTGTGATCGGCGGCCGCGACGAGGTCGTCGGGCACCGATTGCCAGTCGCGGGTGAGATCGAGCGACGGCGCGCCGAGCGCGCGACCGTCGAATCGACGGAGGTCGTTCTGCGTGGTGGCGAGCGGCACGACACCGACCAGAAGCAGCACCGCGCCGATGACGCGCACGGCGTCGCGACTCCAAGTAGCGGGCATCGCGATCAACGCGACCGCCAGGATGATCGCCATCCCCCACACCGGACCGGCGAGCGCGTTGAAATCACCGCCTTGCTTCGTCTGGGCGAGCACCGTGCCCGGAACCGTCGCTGCGCCGATGAGCACGGCCGCCACGAAAGCCATCGCGGCTGGTGATCGCAGCCAACGCTTCGAATCCCCTCCGCCGGTGCCGCGAGCGTTCCGTCGGGTGCCAACCACCGCGGCGATTGTCACGCCAAGAAGGATCACGCCCGGCACAACCAGCAGCTTCAGATCTGTCTTCAGCATGGCGCTCACCGATGCGACCCGCGCGTGACGACGGGGCACGCCGAACAGCAAGTCGAAGGCGAAGCCGTCGCTCGCTACCTGGAGCGCGACCAGCACGATGCCGACCAGACCCACCATCGTGATGCCCTCGATCGGGAGCCGGCGCTTGCGATTCGTGGAGCTCGCGAGCCACCACGACACCGCGGCGACGATGGCCACCACACCACACGCCGCGAGCGTCGTCTGCTTCGAGAGCACTGACAGTGCGAGCAACACCCCCGTCACAATCCGACCGCGCACTCCCCGCGCGGTCTCGACCTGACGTAGGTCATCGAGCACTCGCAGCGCAGCGATCACGAAGAAGCACCACGCGAGCTGATCGGTGCGGCCCTCGAACACGCCGTTGGTCATGAAGATCGTGAACGCCGACAGCGGGAACGCGATGACCATGGCCACGCGTGCAATCGACACGGGACGATCTTCACCGGCCCGCCACACGAAGCGCCCGAGCACAAAGGTTGCGGTGCCAGCCGCGACCATCGAGACGAACGGTCCCCAGCCCTCCCACCACGTGATCTTCAGCAGGATCGCCACAATGCTGGGGAACAGCGGTGTGTAGAGCATTCCGACGTAGCCCTCGCCGGGATCGCCGTACGGGAAGTGCCCGTGGGCAATCGCCTTGGCGTCGGCCATCACGTGCTCCGACCAGCCGATGTCGGGGTGCGCTACGAAGATGATGCTCACCAACGAGTAGACGAACCCGCCGATGAGCACGACCGCGACGAGTACCGGCACAAGATCGAGCGCTCGCTGCGCACTCCTCTTCGCTGTGCTCGTGTCCAGCGGTTCAGCCACCCCTTCAGTCACGGCGCGTCGCCTTCAACACGGACTTGACGGCTGAGAGCGCACCCTGACGGGCAGCCGAACGGTGTTGCGATGCGCCCTCGCCCGAGAGGTTGGCCCGGTGCTCTAGGAACCAGTCGTACGACTGCTCGAACATCTCGCCATTCGACCACCGCGCCTTCCACCCGAGGTCGCCTTCAGCGTTCGAGGTGTCGAACCACATCGATTGGCCGTACATCAGCCAGTGGTAGTTCGCAAACGGCGTAAGTCCCACGGCCGACGTGACGCGCATTGCCGACGCCGCGAGCCCAGCGGGCAGTGATCGGACCCGCGACCCGGTACTGGCGTGTGCGCACAGCGCTTCGAGGGTCTCGCGCATCGTCCCGAACTCACCCGCACCGATGTTGTACGTGCTCGGTCCGGGACGCTCTCCCGCGAGGATGCACGCGTCGGCGAGGTCGTCGGCGTGCACGAACTGGTACACGTTGTCGCCCGCACCCAACACGAACACGTCGATGCCGTCGGCGATCCAGTCGAACAGGATGGCGAAGATCCCCAGTCGACCGTGACCGAGGATCGTGCGGGGCCGGATGATCGTCACGTCGAGCCCCCGCGACACGGCGGCGCGGCAGAGGTACTCGGCTTCGAGCTTGGCTTGGCCATACGGCTCGCGCGGATGTGGCGGCGTGTCGGGCATCACCGGGTTGTGCTCCGGCACACCGAACACCGCGCTCGACGACGTCGATACGACCTTGCCCACACCGACCGCTTCGCATGCATCCAGGAGCACTTCGGTGCCGGTGATGTTGACCGAGCGGGTGAGCGATGTGTCGCGTGCCAACGGCACCTGGGCCACGTTGTGGAACACCACGTCCATGCCGGTACACGCCTCGCGCACGACGCTTGTTTCGCGGATGTCGCCCTCCACGAACTCCACGGTGCTGGGTCGGTCGTCGGTGTCGACGAGATCGAGCACGCGCACGATGTTGGTCCCCTTCTCTGGGAGCCGGTCCAGGAGCCGGGCCACGAGCAGCGAGCCGAAGTAGCCGCTGCCACCGGTGACGAGCGCGTTCACAGCTCGATCCCTTGATCGAGGCACCAGCGCACGCTGCGGCGCATCCCCTCAGCGAGGTCGACGGTCGGCTCGTACCCGAGGTCGGCGCGGGCGGCGCTGATGTCGCAAGCAATCGTCTTGTTGAGCTCACCCACTACATGCAGCTCTTGCTGGTAGCGGCCGCGCTCCTGGAGGAAGCCGTCGGCCTTCTCGGCCAGGTCACCGAACAACCTCGGGACGCGAACCTGGCGCTCGGAGACCTTGATGCCCGCGTCGGCGAGGGCCTGCTTCACCGTCGCGACCACTTCGGTCATCGGATACGGCCGGGCGTCGGCGATCCAGTACGCCTTGCCGGTGGCGTCGGCCTGCTGCTCGGCCCGCACGATGCCGTCGACAAGGTTGCCGATGTACACCATCGAACGGCGATTCTCGCCCGCGCCGAACATCGGAAAGATGCCGCGGCGGACGAGGCGGAAGAACGACGTCTGGCGCTCGGGTTGAAACGGTCCGTAGAACCAAGGTGGCCGCACGATCACCGCGTCCAGATCGCCGGCATCCACCGCCGCGCGCACCACGAGCTCGGCGTCCATCTTCGAACGCCCATAACCGAGGTACGGCCGGTATGGCTCGTCAGCACGGAACACGTCGTCGGGCGCCGAGTTCACGCCGAACGGCGAGTTCGATGAGACGTGCACAAACCGTCCGACACCGGTCGTGATGGCCTGCGCAACGACCGCGCGCGCACCTACTGAGTTCACGACAAAGTCGGACGCGCGCTTCGGATGGATCACGCCCGCGGCGTGAATCACGGTTGCGCCGTCGGCACCTTCGAACAGGCGCTTCAACACTTCGGGATCGGTCATGTCGCCGACGTGCACCTCTGCACCTTCAGCGACGACAAGCACGCCAGCGACCTCGTTCGCGGTGTGCACGAGCGCGCGCAACACGCCGTCCCGCGCGTGCGACTCGCCCCCGATGGAGGTGTCACCAGAACCCCACACCCCGGAGAAGGAAGCCAGGAGTGCTCGACCGAGCCAACCGCCAGCGCCCGTAACGATCGTGGTGTGTGTCATCCAGGCGTGATCAGCGAGCGCCGGCAAGGAATGCGGCGCAGTTCCTCGAGGCAATGGCCATGATCGTGCCTTGCGGGTTCAAGCCCGGCGCTTCGGGCAACAGCGACGCGTCGTTCACTCGTACGTTGTCGAACCCGTGTATTCGTCCGAACGAATCGACGCCGGCCCGAGCTCGGTCCTCGCCCATCGGCACACTCGAGCACAGGTGCACGGTCATGAGGTTCAGATCGCGCAGCTTGAGGCGCTGTCCGAGCTCGGTGAGATCAGCCGCGGTGCGAAGCTCCACGGCTTCGGCAACCGATGGATACACGCGACGCGCGCCGGCGGCGAAGAGCAGATGGACCATGCGTTCCAGCGCGTGCACGAGCATCTTCCCGTCGCCGCGGGTGAGCCGGTAGGTGACCAGAGGATCATCAAGGAACGGCAGCGCCTGCACGCGACCGTGGCCCTGCGTGCGCGTGGCTGCGTAATACAGGCTCGAGTGCTCCCAGTCGGCAGTCACCTCGGCGAACCGAGCCCACTCGGGGGCAAGCGCCAGTCCGAGGAGCCCGGGACCGCTCGCCGAACCACCAATAGAGATGTTCGGGGCGAACTCCTTCACCTGGTGCACCGGTACGTCGTCGGGGACGTTGATGGCGTCGTCGAACCGCGCCACCGCCTTCACCATTGGATGCACCGCGAGCGTGCGCCCCACATTCGTGCGCAGTCCCGACCGCTGAAGCAGCGCAGGGGTTTGAATCGCGCCGGCGCACACAAAGACGTGCTCGGGGCGGAAGCGAAGGGGCTCAGAGATCCCGGGAGCCAGGCGCTTGGTCGCGCGTACTTCGACGATGCGCCGACCGCGCTTCACGAGCCGGTCGACGTGCACGCCGGTCATGATTGTCGCACCGGCCTCGCGAGCACGCGGCAGATACGTGCGCGTCATCGTCTGGCGTTCGCCGTCGCCAGCATCCGACGTCTCGCCGTAGACCATCCAACGCGGGACTTCACGGGTCGCCCATCCGAGCGCGGCGCCGCCACGCTCGATCACGCTCGACGCCGGAGTCACCGCGCCAGGCACAGTCCCGACACTCAACGTCTTCTCGATCTCGCGCGAGTGCTCGACGATGTCGCGCTCGCTGAGGTCGCGGATCGCGAACCGACGCGCCCAGTCGTCGAGGAGCTCGGGACCCGGACGGTGGTACAGCCCACTGTTGACCTCGGAGCCGCCGCCCGCGCCGCGCCCCTCGGTGTAGATGATCGGCGGGCGACCGAGCGCGACGGTCTGCCCAGCGTTGCGGTACTGCGCCTCCATCTGGTCGAGTGAGAAGGGCTCGTGCTCCCCGACCTCAATCCAGTCGCCCTCTTCCAACACGAAGACCTGACGCCCGGCTTCGGCGAGCCGAGCCGCGGTCAGCGCCCCTCCCGGCCCCGAGCCGATGACGAGGACCTCGACGTCGATCACGACGCTTGGCTCGCAAGTGCGGCATCGGGCCAGCGGTCGGCGGCGTACGCCGTCGCGAGCGACACGACGAACTGCGAGAGCTCAGAGATCCCGGGCAGCGGTCGCCGCGAGAGCCCGTGGACGACCTTTCCCCACGCCGCATCCCGCCCAGATCCCTGTGTCGAACCGGCCATGGCGGCGAGCGACCACGCCGCCGCGCCCAGCACCGTCGCGACTGCGCCCGTACCGAGCCTGACCGGCTGGCTGGCCACACGCCACCGGCTGAGCACAAATGTGGACGTGCTGGCCTGCTGGTCGGCGTCAAGGAAGGGGAAGCGCTCGGCGATCAGGGCATCTGTGAAGCCCGCGACGGCACGCTCCGGCAGGGCCCGCATGGCCTCAACGCTATCCGGCGAACCGCAGCCCGACCGCTCCGCCAGTACGTTTCGGCGCGACGACCCGTAATCTAAGGAGATGGCGGTTTCAACGACGGCACCGACGCGCCGTCACGGCCCATGGGTGAAGTGGGCGCGCCTGGCTGTCACCGTCGGCCTCATGGCCGTGCTGCTCACGAAGTTCGATGCCGACGAGCTCGTGCCCAAGGATCGCAGCCTCCCGGGCACGTTGGCGTTCCTCTGTGCAGGCATCGTGCTCATGGCCGGCAGCTTCGTTCTCGCGTCCTGGCGATGGCAACGGGTGCTCGCGGTGTTCGGCGCCGCGGTGCCGATACCCACGCTCATCAAGCACTACCTCGCCGGGCAGTTCGTTGGCAACGCGCTGCCGTCGACCGTTGGTGGTGATGTGCTGCGGGTCAGTCGCCTGGCTCGCGACACCGGCTCGCGTGAGATCGCATTCGCGTCTGTTGTCATCGAGCGACTCACCGGCTTCTTCGCGTTGCCCGTCCTCACCTTCCTGGGTTTCCTGATTCGACCCGATCTGCTCGACACGGGCCGCTCGTGGATCGCGGTGGCAGTCGCCGGTGGCGCGCTCTTGATCCTCGGCATCATCGTGGTCGTCGCCGCGAGCCCGCGCCTCGCAGGTCGCTTCAAAGACCGCGAGAACTGGATGCGCTACATCGGGATTGTCCATGTGGGCATCGACCGCCTACGTCGCGACCCGCGCGACGCCTGGGCTGCGCTCGGCGCCGCGCTCGCGTACCAGATGACCGTGGTGGCGTCGGTGTACTGCGCGGTGCACACGATCGGGCTCGACAAGCTCCCGAACGCCGCGGTGCTCGCGTTCGTGCCGGCAGTGGCGATGGTGCAGGTGCTCCCCATCTCCATCTTCGGAGGGTTGGGTGTGCGCGAAGCGATGCTCGCACTCTTGCTGCACCCGCTCGGCGTACCGACGGCGCAGGCGATCGCCGTTGGGTTGCTCTGGTACGCGATGACGCTCATCGTCAGCCTCGCCGCGGCTCCCGCGTTCGTGATGGGCCATCGCGACGAGCAGGCGGCAACCGACACCCCAGAGTCGTCGTGAGGAAGTCGTCGTGAGCGTCGCACCGCAGGAGGTGCGCGGCTTTCATCGCAGACTTCCTGCGGGGCGGGTGCTGCGCGACGGCACGGTGCTGTATTGGTGGGCCGAGGTCGTCTCGATCGCCGTGTTCTATGTCGTCTACTCGACGATCCGAAACCTCAACGGCACCAACGCGTCGATCGCCCGCAGCAACGCACTCAAGCTCATCCGCTGGCAGGAGACACTCGGGATCAACCACGAACGCGCCGTTCAGGAGTGGGCGCTGAACTTCAAGCCGCTGATCATCGCGTGCAACTACTTCTATGGATCCCTCCACTTCATCGTGACGGGATCAGTCATCGTCTTCCTCTACCGGAAGTTCAGCGACGACTACCCGCTCTGGCGCAACACGCTCGCCTTCGCGACCGCACTCGCGCTTATCGGCTTCGCCCTGTGGCCGCTCATGCCGCCCCGGCTGCTCCCGTCGCACTTCGGGTTCGTCGACACCCTCGACAAGTATCCGAACTTCTGGTCGTTCAAACAGGGCGCGGTCAACAAGATCTCGAACCAGTTCGCCGCCATGCCGAGCGTGCATTGCGCCTGGTCCATGTGGTGCGCGGTCGTGCTCGTCCCTCGACTGCGGCAGGGATGGGCCAAGATGCTCGCGGCGCTCTACCCGGTCGGGACGGTGATCGCGATCGTGCTCACGGCCAACCACTTCGTGCTCGACGCGGTGGGCGGATGGGTCATCCTCGCGCTCGGCTATCTCCTCGCCCGCACGTTCACGCGAGCAGGACGCGGCGAATCCAGCGCTGCCGCGGATGGCGTCGCCGCTGATGACGATCCCGCTGATGACGATCCCGGCGGGAACGCCGCGCCCGCCGGCGTCACCTGACGCATCCACCCGTCACGTAAGGAGCGAGATGCAACTCGATCACGTCGCCCTCGCGACGCGCGACGCCGCCGGGCCGGTGGCCACGCTCGTCGGCGACCTCGGAGCGACCGTGCTGTCCGGCGGCCTGGCGCTCGGCTATCGCCCGATGCAGGTGTACCTCGGGAACGAGCACGAGGGGATGAAGGTGGAGCTGCTCGAGCCGTGGGAGGTCGCGACGAACGACTTCCTCGACCGCTTCCTCACGCGCCACGGCGAGGGGCCGCACCACCTCACGTTCAAGGTCGACGACCTCGAAGCAACCCTCGCCGAGGTGACCGCGGCAGGGTTCACGCCGGTCGGGATCGATCTGTCCTTCCCGATCTGGAGGGAGGCATTCCTTCAACCGCGCGAGGCGCACGGAACCGTCGTGCAACTTGCGGAGTCATCGTCGCCAGCCAAGACCGTGTTCGAGGAGTACCGCTTCGTCCGTGACGGTGGCGTGCAGGCGATGATGAAGCCATGGTGGCCGGAGCCGCCGCCGCGCGCATCCGACGGCGCCACCCTCCGCCGCATCGTGATGGCCACGCCGTCGATCCCCGACGCACTCCAGTTCTTTGCCGGCGTGCTCGGCGGGACACAACGCGGTGAAGGCGAAAACGCACGTGATGGTGAAGGTGCCGACTGGGTCGAGCTCGAGTGGTCCGACGGCGCCCACCTCCGGCTCGAGCACCACGCCGACCGCCCGGCGGGCGTCGATCGACTGGAAGCCGACGGTCCCGGACCTTCCCGCGTGCTCGAGCTCGCGGGCACACGGTTGGTCGTCAATCCGGACCAGTGAATCAGTCCTTCTTCTCCAGGTGCCGGGAGAAGAGGTAGCCGGCCAGGAAGCCGACCAGTGCGCACGCGGTAATCACGAAGACCAACGGGATCTGCACCGAGTCGACGAGGAAGTCGATCTCCGCGTCGTCGAGGTTGACCACCGCGAACAGCACGAGGATCAGTACGCACACGCCCATCCCGATCTGCCGTCCGCTCGGACGCCATCCGGCTTTCGCCGAGCTCTGAATCGCACCGTCAGTCATTGCCCGCCCCCGTTCCGAATTCCCCCACGATCTGCGTACGAGATCTGGGAAAATGCTACCGAGATGACCCGGGCGCCGCGCCCGGCAGTCTCGACCGTTCGGCCACGACGGCAAGCGCCGTCTCGCGCACCGCTCGATCGGCGAACGAGAGCTGGGCGTCGCGCGCGTTCACAATGGCCAGGCGTCGGGGTGGCATGCCGATGATCGCCAGCACCTGCACGTCAAGCTCGGCGGGCACCGCGGTCTCGGGGAGCACCGACGCCCCCGCCCCCGCGGCGACCAGGTCGGCCACGAGTCGGATGCCTTCTACCTCCACGTTGATCGCGAGCTCGAGCCCCTGGTGTGCCGCCGCGATCTCCACTTCGTGACGCAGCGGGTTCTCCGGTGGCGGCATGACCAACCCGAGCGCGACGACCGCAGCCAACGGCACCGGGGGCTTGGGCATCTTCGCGGTGCGGGGAACGACCGCGACCAGCGCTTCCTCGAGGATGGTCTCGACGTGAAATCGGCGGTCGGTGACGGGTTCGGTGACGACGGCCTGGGCGAGCTCGCCGGCGAGCACGTCGCTCATGAGTCGCTCCGATGCGGCCTCGCTGACCCGGAGTCGGATCCCCGGCGCGCGCTCACGGAGCTCGGCGACGAGGCGAGGGACGACCCAGCGACTCGCCGTACCCACGATCCCGAAGCTCGCGTCGCCCACTTCCAGACCTTGGAGCATCGCCAAGTCAGCCCGCATGGCGTCGACCTCGCGACGGATGCGGCGCGCCCGCTCCAGCACCACCTCGCCCGATTCGGTGGGCGCCGCCCCTCTCCGGCCCCGGACGAGGAGCGACACGCCGAGCTCGCTCTCGAGCTGGCGCACCTGGTCGGACACATTCGACTGGACCGTGGCCAAGACGTCGGCCGCCGCCGTAAACGATCCTTCCTCGGCGATGGCCAGCAAGGTCTCGAGGTGGCGCAGCTCCACAGCACGTCCTCCGGCCCGTCCGAAAACCTGACCAAGGTTAGCATCTGTAATACCGATCGGTAGCATCACCTGTACCTGTTGGACAGATTGCTTCCGAGCGGGCACGATGGAGTCCGCGGTCGTTTCGGGTAGCCGGCACCCCCCTGCTGGTTGCCCGGACACTGCACCGGCCACCAGGGCCGGATGGCGGAGTCGAGCGAGAGAACGAGCAAGGGAGTATGGGGTGGCGGCGGAGACGATTTCGAACCTGATCTTCACGGGTCCATTGGCGTGGACCGTGGACGCGGCATGTGTCGGTCACACCGACCTCTTCTTTGCGCCGGCAGGCGAGCGGCCCGAGACGCGCGTGCTGCGCGAGTCCGAGGCGCGATCGATCTGTCACGGCTGTGAAGTGGTGCACCCCTGCCGCGAATGGGCCCGCGAGAACCGCGAGTACGGGTTCTGGGGCGGCGAGTCCGAAGAGGATCGCGCCGCCGCGGGGTACCGAGTCGACATGCCGGTTGGCCGCGTCGCTCGCTACCCGAAGGGTCAGGGCAAGCCGGTCAAGCCTCGCGAGTCCCGCGTCGCCTGACCCTGCTCCACCCGCTCCAACCCCTCCTTTTGGCGTGAGAAACGCACCTCTGTGGTGCATTTCTCACGCCAAAACACGACTGCCCCTACGCTCTGCGCACACGCGGAGGAGGGGACACTGGTGGGCGAAGTACCAGATGGCGTCGATCTCGACGCGCTGACCCCGTGGTTCGCCGCGAACGTCGATGGTTTCGGTGACGGTCCGCTGCGCGCCGAGCTGATCGCCGGCGGTCGCTCCAACCTCACGTACACGATGAGCGACGACAGCCACACGTGGGTGCTGCGCCGACCCCCACTCGGTCACGTAGTCGCCACCGCGCACGACATGACTCGCGAGCACCGCGTGATGTCGGCGCTCGCCGGCACCGACGTGCCGGTGCCACAGATCTCTGCGCACTGCGACGACCCCTTACTGATCGGCGCTCCGTTCTATGTGATGGAGCGAGTGAACGGTCGGGTGCTGCGCGAGCTCGAGGAGATCGCAACCCTCGACCCGGATGAGGCACGTCGCTGCTCGCATGCGCTCGTCGATGTGCTCGCTTCGTTGCACGCGGTGGACTACGAGGCGGTCGGGCTGAGCGACTTCGGTCGACCCGACGGATTCCTCGCTCGCAACGTGGCCCGGTGGGGCAAGCAGTGGGCAGCGAACAAGACGCGCGAGCTGCCCGCGATCGATGAGATCGCCCGTCGACTCGACGCGTCACTTCCTGAGTCGGGTCCGGCCACGATCGTGCACGGCGACTACCGCCTCGACAACACGATGCTCGACCCCGATGACGCCGGGCGGATCGCCGCCGTCCTCGATTGGGAGATGTCGACGCTCGGTGACCCGCTCACCGACCTCGCGCTCCTCCTCGTGTACTGGGGCGCCGGCGGCTCTGAAATCGCGCTCAGCTCGACGCGCGGCGTGTCACAAGTTCCTGGCTTCATCCCGATCGACGAGGTCGTCACGCGCTACGCCGAGCAGTCCGGCCGCTCCATCGAACACCTCGACTTCTACGTGGTCTTCGCGCTGTACAAGCTCGCGGTGATTCTCGAAGGGATCAATGCTCGCTTCCTCATGGGCAAGACACTCGGTGAAGGATTCGACGAGATGGGTGCGGGGGTGGTTGCGCTGGCCGACGCGGCGCTCGACCGCGCCGCGCAGTCGTCGGACCCGCTCCTCCACGGTTGACAAGCGCGGGCTGACCATGGACGGCTGGCTCCGGGTCACGCCCTCGTGTCAGATCGCGATGCACGAGCTCGAATGGCGCACGAGCCGGTCGGGCGGACCAGGCGGGCAGCACGCCAACACTTCCGACACGCGCGTCGAGGTGGTCTTCGATGTGGCCGAGTCGGCGTCGCTCGGACCCCGCCAACGGGCGCGACTGCTCGAACGCCTCGGTCCGGTGGTGCGAGCCACAGCTTCCGACTCCCGCTCCCAGGCGCGCAACCGCGAGTTGGCACTCGAGCGCCTGCGCGCCCGCATCGCTGATGGACTGCACATCGAGCAAGTCCGCCGGCCAACCCGCGTGTCGAAGGCCGCCAAACGCCGACGGGTCGACACCAAACGCCGCCGCAGCGAGGTCAAACGAAAGCGCGGTCGTCCAACCCTCGAGGATTAGTCGGCTCGAGGATGAGGCGACTCGAAGGTGAGGCGACTCGAGGGTGAGGCGGCTCGAGGATGAGGCGATTCGAGGACTAGACGTGCCGTGAGATGTAGCCGCGCTTGCGGAACGTGGCGAGCATGCGGGTCAGATAGAAGACGGCGAGGATCGCGACCACGAGGGCGCTCCCAGCCGCGATGCCGACCTCACCCCACGGGAGTGGATGACCCCGCACGACCTCTTGTGCCGCCGCGAACACATGCGTGGTCGGCATCACCTTCGCCACCGGCTGGAGTGCGCCCGGAAGCGCGTTCACCGGGTAGAAGATCCCCGAAAGCGGCAGCAAGAGCGCGATGAAGCCCCACGTCATGATCTCGGCGCCCTGACCCAGGCGCAGGATGAGGCCGATCACCACGAGCGCGACCGCCCAACCGACGAACAGCAGCACCGCGACCAGCGGGATCAACGCGAAACCCAGGCTCGTGATCTCGAAGGCGAACAACGCCAGCGCCACGAGTGACACCACGCTCACGCCGATCGCGAGCTTCACCAGTCCGAACAGCGCGACGCCGGCGCCGTACTCGAGCTCCGAAAGCGGCGTCACCATGAGGTTGAGCAGGTTGCGCGACCACGTCTCTTCGAGGAAGCCCGTCGCCACACTGACCTCCGCCTGGAACACCACATGAAAGAGGATGATCCCGGCGAGGAGGAATGCGGCAGTGGTCGCGGCGGCTCCGTGCTGACGCCCGAAGTACACGCCGATCGCGCCGAAGAGCACGGCGTCCACCACCGGCCACACGACAACGTCGAACCACCGCTGCGGCGCCCGCTGCAGCACATACGCCTGCCGCCGCGCGATCGCGAGCACTCGATCGGTGTTGAACCTCACGACGCCTGCTCCTCGGCGTTCTCCGCGTCCGCGAGGTGCAGGAACACGCCTTCGAGGTCGTCGCGACCGAAGCGAGTCGCTACTTCGGACGCGGTGCCGTCGGCGACAACTCGTCCGCCCGACACGAACACCACGCGGTCACAGAGGCGCTCCACTTCCACCATGTTGTGACTTGTCACGAGCAACGCGGTGCCTTCCTCGGCGCACAGGCGCTCCAAGCCGTTGCGGACGCGCCGAGCCACGTCGGGATCGAGCGACGCGGTCGGCTCGTCGAGCACGAGAAGACGCGGCCGGTGCAACGTGGCCTTGATGATCCCTACCAACGTGCGCTGACCCGACGAGAGCTCGTTCCCCATCGCGCGGGCAAGATCGGCGATGCCGAAGCGTTCGAGTGCGAGCGCCGCAGCCGGTGCGGGGTCGGGAATCCCGTAGAGGCGGCCGAAAAGCACTAGGAACTCGTCGACCTTCAGGCGTTCGGGCAACGGGAGATATCCTGCGGCAAAGCCGACCTGCTCCATCGCCTCACTGCGATCGTGCGGCAGGTGCTTGCCCACGATCTCGATCTCACCCGCGTCGGGCGTGATCACACCGAGCAGCATCAGCAACGTGGTGGTCTTGCCGGCCCCGTTGGGTCCGAGGAGCGCGACGCGCTCACCGGCGTCGACCCGCAGGTCGATGCCGTCCACCGCTCGCACGCGCTTGTACTCCTTGACCAATCCGCGCGCTTGAAGGACTGGAGCCAGGGGCACCGGCGTTTGGAGGACCGGCTCGCGCACCGGCTCGGGAGATTCAGACACGGATCGAGTTTGGCAGACCGCGAACCGACACTCCCGGGCAATACTGCGAGCCGACGAGGAGGTCTCCTGTGCATGTGCTCGATGGGGTCAAGGTGGTGGAGCTCGCGATCCATGGGTTCGTGCCGGCGTGTGGGGCCACGTTGGGCGACTGGGGCGCCGAGGTCATCAAGGTAGAAGACCCGTTGGGCGACCCGCTGCGCATGGTCATCAAGTCGGGGTTCGCAGCCGACACCGGCGACTTCAACTTCCTGTGGGAGCTGTTCAACCGCAACAAGCGCGGCATCGCCCTCGACCTGCGCATCCCCGAAGCCCGAGCGGTGTTCGACAAGCTCATCGCCGAAGCCGACGTCTTCATCACCAACTTCCTGCCGAACGCCCGCGAGAAGCTGAAGGTCACTCCCGAGGACCTGTTCAAGATCAATCCGCGCCTCGTGTACGCCAAGGGCCACGGCCAAGGTCAGCGCGGTCCCGATGCCGACAAGGGCGGCTTCGACGCGGTGAGCTTTTGGGCCCGCGGTGGACTCGGCCACACGCTCACGCCCGCCGAAGGACCACTGATCATGCAGCGCGGCGCGATGGGCGACGCCCCGAGCGGCGCCATGCTCGCCGGCGGCATCGGCGCCGCGCTCTACCAGCGCGAGAAGACGGGCAAGGGAGTGGTCGTCGACGTCGCGTTGCTGAACACCGCCGTCTGGCAGCTCGCGATGGACCTCACCTCCACCACGATCCTGCGCCAGGAACCCACTGCGCTCAACGCCACCCGCGCTCTGTCGAACCCACTCGTCGGCTCGTACCGCACCGGCGATCAGCGCTGGTTCCTCCTCAACATGCTCGACGACACGCGCCACTTCGCCCCAACGTGCCGCGCGCTCGGTCTCGACGAGCTCATCGACGACCCCCGCTTCGCCGACACCCAGAGCCGAGCCGACAACCGCGAAGCCCTGCACGAAGCGATCGTCACCGCCATCAAGAGCTCCACGCTCGCCGACCTCAAGCAGCGTCTCGAAGCCGAGGACACGATCTACGCGTCGCTGTCATCGATGATGGAAGTGATCGACGACCCCCAAGTGATCGCCAACGGGTACCTCGCACCCCACCCCAACCACCCCACTTGCCGCGTCGCCTGCGCACCGATGCAGTTCGACAACGAGATGGTCGAGGTACGAAGAGGCGCCCCCGACATCGGCGAGCACACCGAAGAGATCCTCCAAGAACTCGGCTTCACCCCCGCCGACGTGGCCAACCTCCGTACCGCCAACGCGATCGCCTAGCCCGCACGGCGCGGAAAGTCGGAGGTTGAGGCGGACGTAGGGTTGCCAGTGTGAGCGACGGGTTGGTGTGGGAGCAGGCGGTCGAGGAGTTGCGGCGGCCTGTGTTGATTGCTGGGTTCGAGGGCTGGAACGACGCTGGGGATGCTGCTTCGGGGGCTGCTATGTGGTTGACGCAGCATTCGGTTGGGGATGCGTTGCGGGTGGCGTCGATTGATCCTGAGGAGCACTTCGACTTTCAGGCGCGTCGGCCGCATGTGACGCTTGCCCGTGGCGTCACCAAGTCGGTGTCGTGGCCCGAGAACGTGTTCTTCAATGTGCACCGCGACGAGCGCGACCTCGTGGTGCTGCGTGGGATCGAGCCGAGCTACCGGTGGCCGTCGTTCTGCCGGGCGGTGGTCTCGGTGGCGCGGGCAACCGGGTGCGAGATGGTTGTGACGTTCGGCGCGCTGCTCGCCGATGTTCCCCACACTCGAGAAGCGCGGGTCACAGGGACGGCGACTGATCCCGAGCTGGTTGCCCGTCTCGGGCTTTCACAGTCGCGATACGTTGGGCCGACCGGGATCGTGGGCGCCCTCCAGGACCGCTGCCGTGCTGAGGGAATCGACTCGGTGTCGCTGTGGGCGCCGGTGCCGCACTACCTCGCGGCCCCACCGAACCCGCCAGCCACGCTCGCGTTGCTCGACCGGGCGTCGGGATTGCTCGGGCTCGACTTCGATCTCTCCCGCTTGCACCGCACTGCCGATGCATGGCGTACGAAGGTGAACGAGGTCACCGCGTCCGACGACGATGTGCGCGGCTACGTCGACACGCTCGAAGCGCGCTACGACGCCGAGCTCGGGGGTGAGTCGTCGGACACGTCATGGGGCGCCAACCTCCCGACCGGCGACGAACTCGCCAACGAGGTCGAGCGTTTCCTCCGCGAGCAGCCCGAGGGCTGACCCCGGCTTTTCGGCACGTTGACGCTCGCTGAGCGAGCGTGAACGTGCCAAGAACCCGAGCTACTCCAAGAGATCCCGGGCGACGGCTTCCCAGAGCACTTCGGAGAGGCCGAGCGACTCTTGGTCGACGCGCTCGTCGTTGCCGTGGAACATCGTGGCGTAGTCCTCGAAGGCCAGGCGGCGACTGAAGAGCGCGAACCCGTAGCCGACCGACCCGGCGCGACGGAAGAACCGGTTGTCGGTGCCGCCGACCATGAGGAACGGCACGAGCGCAGAGTTCTCGACGAGCTTGCTCGTCACCCGGCTGAGTGAGTCCCACAACGGTGTGTCGATCGCCGATTCGGTGGCGGGATCATCGTTCGATTCGATCTCGACGCGATCAGCGAGGTCGCCGAGCGCCTCTTCGAGCATGGCGCGGGCCGATGCACCGTCTTGTCCAGGCAGCGTGCGGATGTCGACCTCGAGCTCGACGAGATCGGGGATCACGTTGGTCTTCGTGCCCGCGTGCATCACGGTGGGAGCGAACGTGGTGTGCGTGCACGCGTGCACCAAGCGCGACATGCCAAGCGGAAGCTCCGACAGCGCGTCGCGGAGTCCGTCGGGGTCGAGGAACGCCTTGGTGATCTCCTCGGGATACGCCATGCCCTCCACGAACTTGCGCCACACCTCGTGGATCATCCCGTCGGGTTGGTAGGTGGAGATGCGGCGCACGACCTCGGCCGCGGTCACGAGCGCGTTGTCGGTGCGGAACGGTTGCGAACCGTGACC
>SHVJ01000029.1 GCA_009694295.1 Acidimicrobiia bacterium | reverse complement strand
GGTTGCGTCGCGGGAGTGGCGGCCAGCTGGCAGGGCCGCATCGGCGATCGCACGGTGATCGACCTGAACGTCCGCTGGAGGAAGGGCGCGACGTTGGAGCCCGATTGGGTCATCGAGAAGGATGGGTGGCTCATCACGATCGACGGGCTCCCGACGGTGACGGCTGCACTCGACTTCCTCCCGCCGCCCGACTTCGAGGCTGAGACCCTCGAGGACTTCATGGCGATCGGTCACATCATCACGGCGGTGCCGGCGCTGAACGCGATCCCGGCGGTGGTCGCGGCGGCGCCCGGTATCGTGAGCTACCCCGACCTGACGCTCCTGCAGCCGCGAGGCTGGGTGAAGACAACGGCGAATTGATCCAATAAAGAGGACAAGTGGAGGGGAACCACATGCGGCGTCTGCTCACACCATTGATCGGCACCTTTCTGGTGCTTGGCGTCGCGGTGGGTCCGGTCAGCGCTGCGAACTCGCGCGGCTCGGCTCGCGCTGTGGGCGACTCGACGGCCACAGCAAAGCCGAAGAAGGACGACAAGTACGTCGCGCTCGGGAGCTCGATCGCGTCGGGGTTTGGTATCTCGGTGCAATCAACGGGCTGCGGGCGTTCAAGTCGGGACTATGGCCAGCTGGTCGCAGCTCGCTACAAGCTCGACTTCGTCGATGTCACGTGCGGTGCCGCCGTGATCAGTCACGTCGTGGATACGCCTCAGGGCGAAAATCCTCCGCAGATCACGGCGGTGACGCCCGATACCAAGCTCATCACGGTCTCGGTCGGAGGGAACGACATCGTCTACAACGGCACGGCAGTCGGGTGCGGAAGTCCGGCGAACATCTGCACAGGCCCTCCCGACCTCGACGCCAAGCTCGCGAGTGCCCGAACCGCGCTGGGCGACATGCTCGACCAGCTCGAAGCGGCCGCGCCGAAGGCGACGATCGTGTTCGTGACCTACCCGCGCGAGGTCCCTCGCACCGGGAACTGTCCGGAGCTCTCGTTCACCGACGACGAAGCCGAGATCGTGCGCGCCTTGGGGGAGAAGCTCGAAGAGATGTTCGTTGAGGTGGCGAAGCGTCCCGGCATCGTGTTCGTCGATCCGTACGTGGCCCGTGGTGATCACACCGGCTGCGCGCCTGCATCGCAACAGTGGACGGCGGGCAACATCGCCGAAGATGGCTTCGCGTACCACCCGACGGCACTTGGTCACCAGGTCATGGCGAAGATGATCATCAAGGCGCTCAACAAGAAATAGCGCTCGCTCCTCATCGGCGCTCGAGATCGCGACATCGCTAACCTGCTCATTCCAACACTTCGCAACGGGAGATCCACGATGACCTCGACCACCAGCACGCTGGCGCCGCCGCCGCTTCGCCACACCGACCGCTTCTTCATCAATGGCGAGTGGGTCGAGCCGTCGTCCGACGCCAAGCTCGACGTGATCGACTCGGTGACCGAGGAGCTGTTCTTCAGCGTGGCCGAGGCCCAGGCGGCCGACATGGCGCGCGCGGTCGATGCCGCGCGGCAGGCGTTCGACAACGGGCCGTGGCCGCGCATGACGCACGCCGAGCGCGCCGGCTGGCTCCGCAGACTGGGCGAGGGGATGCAGGCCCGTACCGGTGACTTGGGTCAGCTCTGGCCGCGAGAGTCGGGTGTCTTGCACTCCGTCGCGCAGTACTCCGGGATGATGGCCTCTGGCGCGCTCGAGCAGTACGCCGCGTTGGCCGACACGTTCCCATTCGAAGAAGAGGCCACGCCGACGATCGGCGGCGACTTCGGTCTGTTGGTTCGTGAACCAGTCGGCGTGGTCGGCGCGATCATCCCGTGGAATGCACCCGTCACCTTGATCGCCCACAAGATCGGGCCCGCGCTCCTCGCTGGTTGCACGGTGATCCTGAAGTCCTCGCCGGAGGCACCCGGTGAGGGTTTGGTCTACGCCGAGGTCGCCGAGGACATCGGCCTTCCGCCCGGGGTGCTCAACGTGCTGACGGCCGACCGGGGAGTCTCCGAGCTGCTCGTCACGAACCCGGGCGTCGACAAGATCACGTTCACGGGGTCGACGGCCGCCGGTCGACGCATCGCGGCGCTGTGTGGCGAGCGCATCGCCCGTTGCACGCTCGAGCTCGGTGGCAAGTCGGCCGCGGTGATCTTGAACGACGCGGATCTCACGACCGTCGCGAAGACCATCTCGCGAGCCGAATGCTTCCTCTCGGGTCAGGTCTGCTCATCGCTGACCAGGATCGTGGTGCCACGCGCCCGTCACGATGAGCTCCTCGAGGTGTTGGCGAGCACGTTCTCCAAGGTGCAGGTGGGAGACCCGTTCGAGGCCGAGACGCAGATGGGTCCGCTCGCGGCGGAACGTCAGCGTGACCGCGTCGAGGGCTTCATCAAGAAGGGGATCGACGAGGGCGCCACGCTCGCCACCGGCGGCGGACGTCCGAAGGACCTCGAGCGTGGGTGGTACGTCGAGCCGACGGTGTTCGGTAACGTCGACAACAGCTCGACCATCGCGCAGGAGGAGATCTTCGGTCCGGTCCTCAGCGTCATCCCGGCTGAGGACGAGGCGGATGCCGTCCGGATCGCCAACGACACGATCTACGGCCTCAACTCCGCGGTGTTCACCTCAGACAACGACCGCGCGCGCGAGGTCGCCGGTCAGTTGCGCGCGGGCACGGTGGGGCAGAACGCATTCCGCACCGACTTCGGCATGGCGTTCGGCGGCTTCAAGCAGTCGGGCATCGGCCGCGAAGGCGGCAAGGAAGGACTGCTGCCCTTCCTCGAGACCAAGACGGTGATCCTCGACGGCAAGCCGAAGGGCTACAAGTAGCCGAGCCCTCCAGAGTTATGGAGCCCTGGGAACTGACAGCGCGGGAGCGGATACGCGACTCGCTGGCGCGCTACAGCTGGTCCGGTGACGCGTTTCGCCTCGACGAGCTCGCGTTGGCGTTCTGTGAGGACGGCCAGCTCGAGATCCGCGGCGAGCCGCCATTGAGTGGCCGCGCGTCCATTGTCGAATTCCTCGGTGGCGGCACCCAAGCAGGTGACGACGACGCTCGGCGAGCAGCGCAGAAGAGCGCGGCAGCCGCATCCGGCGTGCAGAAAATCGTTCGCCACGTCCTCGCGAACATCCGATTCCTCGAGTTGGAACCCGAGCATGCGTTCGTGGCCAGCTACTTCACGGTGTTCACGGAGATCGGCCTCGATCACTACGGGCGCTATCGCGATGCATTCGTCCCGATTGGCGACGAGTGGTTGATCAAGCACAGGTACGTCTCCGTCGACTGGCATGCTCCGGCGTCGACGATGGCGCAACGCTGACGCAGCATGTCGCAAACACCGACCGGAGGAAGCGTGAAGAGAATGGTGACAAGCTCGTGAGTCCGACGATCGTCATAGCGCAGCCAGACGATCTTCTCGGCCGTGTTGGCGAGCATCTGGGGTGGAGCGAATGGCACACCGTGACCCAGGCGGAGATCGATCACTTCGCCGAAGCGACTGGGAACCGCGCTCCGATCCACGTCGACCCCGAATACGCCAAGCACACGCCCTACGGGCGAACGATCGCCTTCGGCATGCAGATCCAGGCGATGGCCACCATGTTGCTCTCGGATCTGTGGGAGCTGCGTGTCAACGATGGCGTCGACGTTGGATCGAACAAGGTCCGCCACCTCGCGCCAGTCTTTGCGGGCGGTCGGGTACGCCTTGGCGCGATCATCACTGCCGCCGAGGAGGTGGCCACGGGAGTGCGAACGACACTCGACCTCACCTTCGAAGTGGAGGGCAACGAGCGGCCCGCATGTGTGGCACAGATCGTCTACATCTACGGGTTCGGGAACTGAGGGCTCGCACGCGTCTTCTACGCTGCCGCCGTGGCTGATCTCGCAGCGCTGCTCGAACTCGAGGTGCTCGACCGCGACCTGTTCCGGGCGGCCACCGATCCCACCGCTGCGACCAGCCGACAGTCGTTGTACGGCGGGCAGGTCGCCGCGCAAGCGTTGCGCGCCGCGGCGATGACGGTGCCCGCGGACCGGATGCCGCATTCGTTGCACGGCTACTTCTTGCGACCGGGACAGGTGGACCGGCCGGTCCTCCTGCACGTCGATCGTGATCGCGATGGCGGCTCGTTCTCGGCGCGACATGTGCGCGCCGTGCAGGACGGCGAGGTGATCTTCTCGATGCTGGCGTCGTTCCATGCGCCGGAGGAGGGCGTGACCCTCGACGCAGTTCCGACACGCGGTGGCGGCGATCCCGAAGGGCTCGCGATTCGGCCGACACCGTTGTCGATCGACGTGCGAGAGGTGACGCCGACCACCATCGGCGGCGGTCAGATCCGCCACTCCGACCGGCTCTGGGTCCGTGTGGACGTGCCGCTCGCCGACGATCCGCTCGTGCACGCCCGCGCCGTCGCCTACCTCTCGGACCTCGGCTCCGGCTTCGGTCAGGTGGACGTTGAAGGGCTGCCGGCCGGGGGCCCGAGCATCGACCACGCCATCTGGTTCCACGAGCCGATCCGCGCCGACGACTGGCTGCTCCTCGAGCTGTGGCCGCTCAAGGCCGGGAACGCGCGGGGCCTGTACCACGGATCAGTCCGCGACCGCAGTGGTGCACTCGGCGCGGTGTTCGCCCAGGAGATGCTCCTACGCCATCGTCTGCTCCCGCCGCCGATGCTGGATCGCATGGCGGAGTACCTCGGCGTCGCTCGCACCGAATGACGCCCTGTGATGGCAGGCCGAAGGGCTAGCCCCGAGCGAACTTCTCAGCCAGTGAATCCAGCGTTGTCTGAAGGTTGGTTGCGCCGCTGGGTGGATCTGGGAGTCGGACCGCACCGTGCGTTCGGCTCGGCAGCAGGATCGTCGCGTGACCGGGTGTGGTCATCTCACGGAGCTGGTTCTCGCCCCAGATGTCGAGATCCACTGCGGGGCGGTTGCCGTCAGCGAGGTACTTGCGGGTGACGCGCCCCCGCATCCAATGCGCATCGCCGACGTAGTTGAACTTGCGGAACTCGCAGTCGAGTCGCCACAGCCATGCGTCGTCGCCCATCCAGTCGGTACAGAGGTGGATCAACCAGGTCTCGCGCATCCGGCCGTAGTCGAATGTCGTCGGGTTCCCGATCTTGCGCGCGAATGAAGGGTCCCAGTGCATCCGTTGCAGCACATCGGGGATCCCGAGCTCGTCGCGGTGATAGAAGCGAGGGATCCGCATCCGGTTCTTCCACCCGAGCCGTAACGGGCGGACGTCGTACAAGCCCATACCCATCCCGGTGTGCCAGCACACGATGTCGGTGACGGTGAGCGGACCCTTGACGATCGGCGTGAGTTCGTCACCTTCGGCAACGTCCTCCCACCACCGTGGCGTGGCACCGCGCGGAGCCTCTTGGGCGTACTGCGCATCGATGACTGCCAGCTCGTCCTCGGACCACTGCTGCGGTTCTCGAGCCGCTTCCTTCTTGCGGGAGCGCGCCTCTGTCCGCTCAGTGCGCACCATGTCGCGGAACTGTGCCGAGAGGACCGGGCCCTCGTGTGCCTGAAACGCGTGTGCCGTCCATTCATGAATCGCGCGCCCTGCGAGCTCGGACGCCTTGTCCTGCGCCGCCACCAGGGCATTGCGACGCCACACCCGCGTGCCGGGCCGGAGCGGCGCCCACCATTCGCGGCCGCTCGCGGCGTAGAACGCGTGCACTCCGCGGAGCGGATCACCTTTCATGAGGTCGCGGTGCTCGGGCGCCACCTCGACGACCTCGTCCTCGCCAATGAGCGAGTCGCCGCCTACGAGCGGGGGCGGCGCGATCGGGCCAGCCCAGCGTGATGCGGTCGCATAGTCAGGATCGCACCAGAGTGGGTTGTCATCCCCGTAGCACTGTGCGACATGTCGGAACGCGTCCACATCTGGCGCCAGGTACCGAGGTGGAGCCGTGTGCGGCTCGGGAATGCCGACCCGCTCGCGTAGGAGCGCTAACCCCTCTTCAGTGATGCGGCTGTGATCAGACATCGAGGCTCGTTCCAATCACTCTCCGACCAACGTGTAGAACGTAGCCGCACGGGCTCCTCGCAAGGTCTGACGATCTCAGCCGAAGGTGAGCTGCCGTGCGTTCTCGACCATGATCTTTCGCTGGTCGGCAAGTGAGAACGTTGCCACGTTGGCGAAGAAGTCGCGAGGCTGACCGAGACCTTCCGCGTGCGGCCAATCCGAGCCGAACAAGATTCGATCGACAGGCAAGTGCCGTGCGAGCTCCTCGACGCTGTCCTCGACGAAGGGCGCGACCCAACAGTGCTCGATGAACTGGTCGACCGGAGAGACGCTGAACATCCCGGGGTTCTGCGCGGCGAGAAGGGCCAGGCTGTGCAGCAGTGGCCCGACCCAGGTGCCACCGTTCTCGATGAACGCGACGCGTAGTCGCGGGAAACGCTCGTACAAACCGTGGGCGACCAGCGCAGCGGCGAAGTCGTGCACGATGCGGTGCTTCATCAGCATCTGCACGAACGGTTCGTTGAGCGTCACCGCGTTGGTCGGTCCGTCGTCGCGCCGGCTTGTGCTGTAGCCCCACGCCGTCGCGATCGCGCGTTCGACGTCGCGATATCCGTCGTCGAAACCGGCGTGCGGTGCGACCGTCACACCCGCTTCCTGGACGTGCGCCCAGAACGGGTCGAAGATCGGATCGGCCGGTGATCGGGTTCCGTCCGGTGTAAAGACCGGACCGTTGCGGATGCTGACGACGCGCGCCCCGCGCTCGAGGCACCAGTCGAGCTCACGGATCGAGTCGTCGAGGTCGGAGAGCGAGAGGTATGGGACCGCGAAGATCCGGTCCTGGTAGGCGAACCCCCAGTCGTCGTCGAGCCAACGGTTGAAGGCACGCAACACGGCCAATGACGCCTCGATATCGGGCTGCATCGGGCCCTCGAGGCACACCGCATGCGATGGAAACAACCATGCGGCCTCGACACCTTGGTCGTCCATGCAGCGCAGTCGCTCGTCGCGGTTGAACCACTCCGGATGCTCCGACGGGACTTCGCAGGCCAGCTCGTCGCCTACCGAGCCATTGTCGCTGCGGCCGCTGAAGTAGTCGTAGAGCGCGCCGGGTCGCGGCCGAAGGTGCGCGTCGCCCGGTCCGGGAAGGATTGGATGCCGGGCGTCGCCGATGAAGTAGCAGGGGGTGCCGTCGACATCGACGACCCGCAAGCCGCGGTCCATGTACTGCGGGTCGCGGTGCCGAGTGAAGGCGTCACCCGACTCCCAGTAGTGGTTGTCGGCATCGAAGATCGTGTCGATGGTGGTCGTCGTCATCGGGACCGCTCAGTCCGTGCCGTGGCGGAGGAGCTTGCCTGGCGTGTCGCCTGTGCACTCTCCGTTGATGAACGTGGTCGTCCCGTTGACGATGGTGCGGTCGTAGCCGACGGCCTTTTGGATGAGCCGCCATTCGCCCGCGGGGTAGTCCCAGACCCGTTCCTGTGCCGTGCTGTCGATGGTCTCGGGGTCGTAGACGATCACGTCCGCCGGCGTACCTTCCGCGAGACAGCCCCGACCTCTGAGACCGACGGCCATGGCCGGGTAGTACGACAGCCGCCAGTGCGCTTCCTCCAGCGTCATGATCTCGTGCTCGCGCACCCAGTAGCCGAGGAGCTCGGTCGGGTAGCGCGCCGTCGTGACGAACTTGGTGTGCGCGCCACCGTCGCTCACCCCTGGGAGCGCAAATGGCGAGGTGGCGATCTCCTTCATCGACGCTGGCGGCGTCACGAGCATCGGTGTTGCGAAACCGATGCGGAGCTGCCCGGCGACCGCCACATCGAGGAAGGCGTCGATCTCGTGCTTGTGCTCTCGCGTCGCGACCTCGCCGATCGTGAAGCCCTCGTAGCGCTCCTTCAGGTCTTGGGCATTGGGGACGTCACTGGAGATCCAGTTGATCTTGATCTCGGTGAGGTCGTACCCGGCGCCGAAAAGTCCGCCGCGTTCCTCGTGGATCTCCTTCATGGCGGCGCGGCGGACGGGATCGGCGAACTTCACCGTCTTCTCCTCGACGGTGCCGAGGCACGCCTCCTTCCAGCACGGGATGGTGTCGGCGAGGTTGTAGTCCTCGAGTGTGAACTCGGAGACGAAGTTGGTCGTGAGCGCCTGGGCGAACACGCGCAACCCTTCCTGCTCGTTCAGGTGTACGAGCTCCTTCAACTTGTCGCGGTGTGAGTAGTCGGATCGGCCGTGCTGGTTGAGCGCGCCATCGGCGAGCAGCGCGTTCCAGATGATCGGCCGACCGCTCTCGCGAGCCATCAACGCTGCGACCTCGAGTTCACCGGTGAGCTGAGCGACGCCGCGGCCCATCGATCCCATTGCGCGCGAGAACGCAACGATTTCTCGTTCGGTCATGCAGTCGGTGACCATGGGCGTGCCGTCGTAGTCGAGCTGCACGTTCCCGACCTCGCCGGCGATCTGCGCGCTGAACCCGCACCCACCGACTTCCATCGCCTCGATGAGCAGCGCGCACATGGTCTCGAGCTGTTCGTCCGTCACCCGGTACGCCTTGGCGTTGTCGACACCCGCGACGTACGTGTACATCGGTGCCAGCGGTACGAGCGACATCACGTTCACGCCCTTCGGCGTCCGATCCACGCTGTCGAGGAACTGCGGGAACGTCTCCCAGTCCCACGGCATCCCGGCGCGCATCGTCTTGATCGGGACGGCTTCGTTGCGCGAGAGCGAGAGCATGGTGCGATCGCGATCCTCGGGCTTGCACGGCGCGAAGCCGAAGCCGCAGTTGCCGATCACCACGCTGGTCACACCGTGCCAGCCGGACATCGTGCACCACGGGTCCCAGAAGACCTGGCTGTCGTAGTGCGTATGAAGGTCGACGACGCCGGGTGCCACGACCTTGCCGGAGGCGTCGACCACCTCGGCACCATCGGTCGAGCTGATGCGTCCGATGCTCGCGACCCGCCCGTCGGCGATCCCGACGTCGGCCTTGAACCGCGGCGTCTGGAGACCGTCGATGACGGTGCCCCCCTTGATGACGAGGTCGTACGCCGGCATCCGTCCCCCTCTTCGCAGCTCCCGAAGTTGCTGGGTGAGCGTACAGCAAGTTACTGCCGAGGGGGAGGGCGAAGTACCTTCGGCCCGTGACGTCACCGGCCCGGCCTCGCCGCCGACAAGTGGAACGACGAGAGCAGTCTGAGCAGGCGCTGCTCGCCGCCGCGGCCGAGGTCATCGCCGAACGCGGGATGCCCCGGGCTTCGTTCGCAGAGATCGCGCAGCGGGCCGGCACAAGTCGGAATCTTCCGGCGCACCACTTCGGCTCGAAGGACGCCCTGATCGCCCGGGTCGCGGAACGGATCCAGGAACGTGTGAGTGCAGCCACCATCTCGGCAATCGAGGCGCGGGACCAAGACGTCGACACTCTGCCCGCGCTCGAAGTCGTCCGCACCACGGTCGACCTCTACCTTCGCCGCTTCGAGGATCCGACACCCGACGAACGTGCACTCATCGTCATGTGGGGTGCCACATTCCCCGCCGAGGCCGAGTTCGAGGGGATGCTCGAGGCCGACCGGCGGGCCTACACCGGCTGGGCCGAGGTGATCCGCCGGGGTCAGGACGACGGGTCGATCCGAGCCGACGCAGATCCCGGGGCGTGCGCCGTCGTCCTCCATGGTCTGATGCGCGGCGTCGCCGCGTTGCTGCTCACCGAGGCCGATGCCACCGATATGACGCGCGTGCGTGCCACCGTCGACGAGTGGATTACGAGCTCGCTTGCGAGGCCGTAATCATCAATCTGATCGAAGGACTCAAAATGATTCCTACGCCAGAGGACCATGTGGCGATCACCCAGCTCTTGGCGCGGTATTGCCTGGCGCTCGACCATGACGACATCGACGCTTGGGTTGCGTTGTTCACGGAAGACGCGACCTTCGAGGCCTTTGGGCAGGTGTTCGAAGGCTCTCTTGGTCTTCGGAGGATGATGTCGGGTGCACCAAGTGGGCTCCATCTCGGCGGACCGCCTGTGATCGAGATGCTCGACGCCGATCGCGCGACGACTGAGCAAAATCTGCTCCTCATCGATCGCGCTGATGGTGCGACTCGGAGCGTGCTGTACACCGACGATCTGCACCGCACCGATGATGGGTGGCGCATCGCCAGGCGGCGTTGCCAGTTCATCGTTGCTGATGGTCTCAGCGACCGACCCTGATGATCAGATGACTCTTGTTCTGGTGGACCGCAGCTGATCGCGACCCCGGATCGGATCGGGGAGCACCGGCATCAAGACGATGCAATGGCTAGCTTGCCGAATGCAGCAGCGCTTCTGCCTTGTCCTTCGCCGCGGCGAGAATCTCGGCGCGGTCAGCACGCAGCAGGAAGCGCTTGGTGATCGCTCGATCGAGGTCGCGAGTGAATGCTCGGATGTAGTCGTCGACGGTTGGGTAGAGCGCATCTAACGCGGTCGAGTCAAGCGGAATCTCGGCGCCCGCAAGGGCGCACAACGGTCCTGGAGTGTCATGAGCCTGGTAGCGCGCGAGCGCAGTGTCGAGGAACGGAGACCGAACCCCTCCTTCGGCGTTGCCGTTCGCGTCGACTGACGCTTGCGATACGACATCGGCACTCGCCAGCTTGATCCTCGGCGCGCGCGGTGGGCTCTTGGCGTTTTCTACCCACCGGTACAGGTTCGTCAGGGCGGCCCGCTCGAGGTACTTGAGTGGGAAGGTCGTCCCTTCGTGGTCACAGCCCGGGATCCTCGGCGCGTGTGATGCGCCCGGAATCTCGTACAGCCGGAATCGATCCGTTTTGGCATCGCTGTCGGCGCGCCGAACGGAGGCGCCGCCCGGGTTCGTGTATGCGGGATCGTCGAACCCCTCGACGTCGCTCTGGCTCTCGACCTCGATGATCGGCGACGTGGCTTTGCCGATTGGTCGGATCTCGAGCTTCGGCAGCACCGCGATGCCTGACTCGAGTGGTGTGGAGCTCGCGCTGCGTCCCATTATCAAGTACCCGTCGTACACGAACTTGCCCCGCTGATGGGCGAGCGGGTTGATCGCGTTCGCATACGTCGATGCGTCGACGGCGCTCTGCGAGTATCCCGTCATGTACACGCGACGTACCCGGAATTCAGGCAGCAATGCGGTGTCGCTCCGCGACCGCACGAGCTCAGCGACCTGGGTCAGCATGTCCCACGCTTGTCCGTTTGAAGTGATGGTCATCGGTGCATACCGCGTGCCGTCGACCCTGAGGAGCACTCCCACAGACGAATTCCTGACAGTGACACCGATCCACACATCGCCATTGTCGAGGAGACGGTCGCCGATCATCCCCCATGCTGCGTCCACGTCTCCCGTACCGCTGGTGTTGAAGGGCTCGACCATGACTCGGCCGCTGAAGTCCTCGGGTTGGGGCGCCCGCACCAGTATCCGGGTCGTGTACGGCACGCTCTCGCCCGTGGCGACCGCGGGACCTGCCGACGACCCGCTGTAGATCTGTGCATCACCCGAGATGAAGTACTCCGCTTCGGTGTAGCCGGCGTCGTTCACTTCAGTCGCGCGCGAGTTCGACGGAGTCCCGGAACCTGCCGTACCGACCGGCACCACCTCGGCGTTGCCTGCGGCAACCGGCGTCGCGACCAAGCCGCCGGACGCGACGAGCATCACCCCGGCCAACGTCTTCGCGAACCTCTGGCGCTGCCCCGCCTTGGCGGGCTTGATCACGGGCATCGGGGCCTCCTGGCAGTCATGACGTGCCGCTCGTTCATTCGTCGCGCTCCTCGACGAGGCGACCGCGGTTGACCTTGGTGGCCTCGCTCCTTGGGATCGCGTCGATGACCTCGATCGAGTGCGGTGCCTTGAACGCCGCAACCCTCGTCTTCGCGAAGGCACGGATCTCCTCGTACGTGGGTGGGTCGTGCGCGTCGACGGGCTCGATCAGCGCATGCACGCGCCGACCCCACTCGGGATCGCGCAGCCCGATCACCACGACGTCGGCGACCTTGGGGTGATCGATGATCGCGGCCTCGACTTCGGCCGGAAAGACGTTCGCGCCACCCGTCACGATCAAGTCGACGCGTCGATCGATGATGTAGAGGTAGCCATCGTCATCGAGGTACCCCATGTCGCCGACGGTCCGGAAGCCGTCTTCGGTCGTGGGCAGCGCCGGTGCTTCGCCGACGTAGAGCGATCCACCGTACGAGTCGGAACGGAGATAGACGTCACCGACCTCGCCCGGTGGCAGCTCCATCCCGTCGCTGTCGATGATCCGAATGTCGGTGGCCCGAGTGCCTCGACCAACGCTTCCTTGATGGAGCATCCACTCGTCACCGCGTAGTGCGGTGGTGCCCAGACCCTCGGTCATCCCGTACGACATGTAGATCTTGTCTGCGTCGATGAGCTCGACCCAACGGTGCACGAGTGCAGGAGGCATCGGGGCAGCGCCTTGCAGGATCCAGGCGATGCTCGAGAGGTCGCGTTCTCGGATGTCGGAAAGATCGGCCAAGCGTTGGAGCATCGTGGGTGTGGCAGTGAAGGTCGTGATGTGGTGGCGCTCGATGACATCGACCGCAAGCGCCGCGTCGAACTTCTCGAGCATCGTGAGGTGATCGCCTACAAGTATCTGGTACAGCGTCGCAAACGCATTGATGTGGTACATGGGCGCGAGCACGAGGATGTGCTGCGGCCGCGGGATGGGGGTCCATTGGTCGGCGAACGGCGTGGCGAACGCGGGGAGGTATGTGCCCGGCGCGCCACTCACGATGATCTTCGGTGTTCCTGTGGAGCCGCTGCTGCAGATGCCGTGAGTGTGCGGCGAGATCACGTCGGGAAGGTCGGGGATCGGGGCCTCGGCGCTCGCTCGGATCCACGGCAGATCCTCGGCCGCGAGGTACAGGCGTGCCGCGAGAACCTCGCGCACTCGTGCAAGCTCCCAATCGGGGAGGTCCCAACGCACGGGCACCGGCACCGCGCCGATCTTCCATGCCGCGAAGATCGCGAGCACGCACTCCGGAGAGTTGCGCAGACCGATCCCGATCCGATCGCCTTCGCCGACACTGCGGTCGGTCAGCGCGCCGGCGAGCTGGCTGGACCGGTCGTCGAGCTCTCCCCAGGTGAGCGCGGACCCGGTCCCATCGAGCGCGACGTAGTGGAACACCGTCTCGTCGCGACGCGCGCGGCCTTGTTCACGGATGCGCGCACCATGGCTCGGTGCGGGATCGGACCCGGTCTCGCTGGCTGCCTCCGGCGCGGCGCCGCTCGTCACGGCCGCGGAAACTAGCATGTTCTATGAATCGTGAAATGCCGTTCTACATCGCGCTTCCACCACCGCTCTTGGCCAGAGAAGGACCATGACCCTCAAAGGTTGGGACCTCCACATCCCTGAAGAGCTCGACGAGCTGCTGACTCCGGAGTGGCTCACCGCCGCATTGCAGCCGCGCTTCGGAGTGACGGTGACGTCCGTGATCCCCGGGCCGGTGGTCGCGCGCGTGTGCACCAACGCTCGTTTTCGCGTCGAGTGCGACGGCGCGATGCCGTCCGAACTTCCATCCGACCTGTGCGCAAAGGGCTTCTTCGGCGACGCGATGCGAGGCCACCGTCAGGCCGGCGAGCCCGAGGCTCGGTTCTACGGCGAGCTTGCGCCATCGCTCGACGTACGAACGTTGCACGCTGTGTACGCCGGCGTCGACCCCGTGACCCGTCACGGTGTGGTCATCAGCGACGACGTCGTCGCGCAGGGTGCGACGTTCCTGGATGTCACCAGCGATTACACGCCCGATCAGGCCGCGGCCAGCCTCGACGAGCTCGCGAAGCTCCACGTCGCGACGTGGGAGGCACCGCGGGTTGCCGACGAGGATTGGCTCGCGTCGCGGCTCGGCCGCCAACTCGAGGCGCGCGGGGTCAACGAGATTCGCGGCAACTTCGAAGGGCCGATCGGTGCTGGGGTTCCCGAAGGAGTGCGGGACGCCGAGCGGTTGGTGTCGGTGTACCGCGCCCTCGTGCTCGAGATGGCGTCGGCCACGCCGTGGTGCATCGTGCACGGCGATCCACACATCAACAACCTGTATCTCGATGCTGACGGCAACCCGTGCATCGTGGACTGGCAGCTCGTGCAACGCGCGCCCTGGTATCTCGATGTGGGCTATCACCTCGCGTGCGTGCTCAACGTCGACGACCGACGGTCGAACGAACGTGATCTCGTGGCTCACTACCTCGATCGGCTCAAGGCAGCTGGGATCACGCCACCCGATCCGGACGCTGTGTGGGACGGCATCCGCCGTGGCATCGTCCACGGTCTGTTCCTGTGGGGCATCACCCTGATGGTCGATCCGGCGATCACGACGATCATGCTCGAACGTCTCGGCACCGCCGCCGCCGATCACGACGCGCTGGCGATCTGATGGAAGCCGCGTTCGAAGGCGTTCGGGTTGTCGAGCTCGCGCAGTGGGTGTTCGTCCCTGTCGCGGGAGCACTGCTCGCCGACTGGGGTGCCGACGTGATCCGAGTCGAGCGGCCCGAAGGCGACCCGTATCGCGGCCTGGCCACCCAAGGAATCGGGACCGATAGCGGTGGGGTGAACCTCTCTCTTGCTCTCGCGGGTCGCGGCAAACGATCGATGACCATCGACCTCAAACTCGAGGAGGGTCGCGAGATCCTGCACCGGTTGCTCGAGACGGCCGACGTGTTCCTCACGAACTTGCGACCAGGGGCGTTGGATCGCCTCGGCCTCGATGCCGACACGTTGACTGATCGATATCCCACGCTTGTGTACGCGCGTGGACACGGGTACGGCGTCCGCGGTCCCGATGCCAACCAGGCGGGCTACGACGCATCCGCGTTCTGGGCGCGAGGTGGGATGGCCCACGTGCTGACGCCGCCCGAGCTCTCCGACCCGATCAATCAACGAGGTGCGATGGGGGATCGGAACGGCGCGATGGCGCTCGCCTTCGGGATCGCCAGCGCTCTGTTGCGGCGCACGCGCACCGGCAAGGGGTCGGTCATCGACGTCTCACTTCTTGCGACCGCGATGTGGACCCTCTCGTCAGACGTGCTCTCGGCGATCCAAGGTCAGACGCCGCGCGCGCCTTCGGCGGGCGCCGTGCACGTGAACCCGCTCGTGGGCATGTACCGAACAAGCGACGGCCGTCACATCCAACTCGTGTTCCTGGAAGCGGATCGGTACTGGGCCGACTTCTGCCGGTTGCTCGGGCGGTCCGATCTCCTGGAGGACCCGCGGTTTGTCGACCTTGCCGCGCGCCGCGACCATGTCGAGGAGTGCGCTGCGGCGCTGCGTGAAGAGTTCGCGAGTCGCACCTTCGAGGAGTGGAAGGAGCTGTTGGCGAAGATCGATGCGCCGTGGGCACCGGTCCAAGCCGTTGAGGAGTTGCTCGTCGATCCGCAGGTGCTCGCCAACGACTACATCGGAGATGTCGAGATCGACGGCGGTCCGTCGTACCGACTGCCTTCGGTGCCGCTCCAAGTCGATGAGCAGCCGCCGCCGCTGCGACGCGCGCCCGAACATGGCGAGCACACCGAGGCGGTGCTGCTCGAGCTGGGCTACACGTGGGAGCAGATCAGCGCGCTCGCCGAAGCCGGCGTCATCCCGTGAGTGCGACGCAGCGCCCGCTCCCGGTCCCGGATGAGCAGTCGGCGCCGTTCTGGGATGCCGCCGCCAAGCACGTCCTGACCATGGCGCGCTGCTCACAGTGCGGCGCCTTCTCGCTCCCGATCGACATCGTGTGCGACCACTGTCACACCAACGAACCGAACTACTCCTTCGAACCAGTGAGTGGTCGGGGAACGGTCCGTAGCTGGACGGTCATCCGCCAATCGTTCCTCCCCGGCTTCGAGGACGTGCTGCCGTTCGTCCTCGTCGACGTGGAGCTCGACGAGCAAGCCGATCTGCGCATGGTGGCGCGTCTCCTCGACGACACGGGCGCCCCATCGCGAGTCGGGTTGCGCATCGGCATGCGGGTCGCCGTCGCCTTCGAGGATCTCGCACCCGGGAAGTCTGTGCCCGCGTTCGTGCTGGACGAGTCGTGAGTCGCTCCGGCACGCACAATCGCGCACGCAATGAGGTCGCGATCGTCGGGTATGCCCAGAGCATGGTGCGGCGTCACGCCGAGCAACCGTTGGGAGCCATCGCGATCGACACGGCGAAGAGCGCCATCGCCGATGCAGGTCTGACGGTCGACCAGATCGATGGCTTCGTGGGGAGCGCCTTGTTCCCGACCGCTGGTGCGCACGCGGCGATCGACGGTGTGAGCATTGTCACGCCGCACTGGTTGGCCGAGCGTCTCGGCGTCAATCCCCGATACGCCGCCGGATTCCAGGGGTTCGGTCAGATCCCAGGATCGGTGGCGCTCGCGGTCAACGCGATCGCGTCGGGCGCGGCCGACTACGTGCTCATGCACCGCGCGCTGCACAACCCCGTGGGGCAGTACCACGCCAACCCGATGCGCGAAGCGCCCGGCCCGATGCAATGGACCGCACCACAGGGATTCTTCGGACCGCTCGCGATGATCGCCCTCCCGTATACGGAGTACCTCGAGCGATACGGCGCGCGCCGCGAGACGATGGCAGCCGTCGTCGTCGAGGCGCGCAAGAACGGCGCGCGTATCCCGTGGTCGTACTGGCATGACCGGCCGCTCACGGCGGAGGAGTACCTCGCCGAACCGACGATCGCTGATCCGATCGGGCGCTTCGACTGCGACATCCCGGTCGACGGCGTCGCGACCTTCGTGTTCACCTCGGCCGAGCGAGCACGCGACCTCCCGAACCGACCGGTCCACGTGTCGGGGTTCGCCATGGGCCAGCCCACGCACCGGCGACTGATGTTGCACTGGCCGCTCGACGACATCATGGCGACCGGTGCGGAGACGGCGGGGCGCCTGTGGGAGCACGCGGGGGTGGCGCGCGACGACGTCGACCTCCCACAGGTGTACGACGGGTTCTCGCCGTTCGTGTACTTCTGGCTCGAGGTGCTCGGGTACTGCGGACCGGGCGAGGCGCACGAGCTCGTCGAAGCCGGTGGCATCGATAGCGACGCGCCCGACGGACTCCCGGTGCTGTCGGGTGGCGGTGCACTCGGCAACGGCCGCATGCACGGGATCCCGCAGATGCTCGAGTGCTACCTCCAGCTCTCAGGGCGAGCGGGTGAGCGACAACGCGAGGCAACCGTGGGTCTGGCGTGTCACGCGTCGCCCCACTACGGCGGGGCGGTCGTCTACAGCTCGGAAGCCTGACCGCCGCGGAACGCCGCGAGGCAGAACTGCCAGACCTGCTCGCCGATGTCGGCTTTGGGCGCGGGCCCGGCCGCGAACGCGTAGTGATGGAACACCGCCATGACCAGCTTCATGACGAACCACGCGTCGTGCTGAGGGTCGGTGGGATGGAGCAGGCCCTTGGCGGCAGCCTCGCAGAGCTCGCGCTCCACCAGGTCCGCGAACGGCTGATTGGCTCGAGCCATCTCGTCGGGGAACAGCTGGTGCAGACGCCAGTGCTCGGCCGTCATGAACTGCGGCGCGCTCATGTCATCGGCGAGCACACCGCTGAGGGCGGTCGTTACGTAGCAGTGCAAGCGCTCGATCGGATCGTCGATGCCGGCGGCGGCCGCTTCCAGCTCCGTGCAAGCCTCGGCGATGATCTCCTCGACGACCGCGAGCAGCAGCTGGTCCTTCCCGCCGAAGTGCCGGTAGAAGGTCTGCAGGGCGACGCCGGCTTCCTTGACGAGTTCCTGGGTCGTGAACTTGTCGCCGTTGGTGATCAGCAGCCGGCGCGCCGCGTCGACGATGCCCTTCGCCTGCTGCACGCTACGTACGCGTGATCGCTGCACCGTCGGAGAGCGTTCGGCGACGCGGTCGGCCCACGCTGAGGAGTCTTGGCTGGTCATGGCAGCAACTCCCTTGTCATGGCGATGTTGGTGTGAGGACGACGACCGGAATCAACCTGGCGGTCCGTGTCTGGTACACGTCGTAGTTGGGCCACGCCGCGTTCACGGTCTCCCAGAGCCGGGGCTTCTCGTCGTCCGACGCGGTGCGAGCGACCACCTCCAGGTGCTCCGCCTTCACCTGGATCTGGGCACGCGGGTTGGCTTCGAGGTTCAGATACCACTGCGGGTGCATCGGCGCGCCACCCATCGACGCGACGACGAGGTACTCGTCGCCGTCGCGGGCGAAGATGAGCGGCGACGTTCGCGGTTGCCCAGTCTTGCGGCCGGTCGTCGTCAACAGCAGGCTCGGCGCGCCGTTCCAGTCGTATCCCGTCTCACCGTTGGTCTCCCGGTACGCGCGCACGTGATCCTCACCGAGCAGCGAGTAATCCGGGTTCTCGTACGTGCCTTCGCTCACGGCATCTCCAGCGCGCTCAGTCGAACAGGACGGGGATCGCGGTCGCGCCCCGTTCGTACATCCCGATGAAGCGAGGAGGTTCGGCGTCGGGGTCGACGCGAAGGTTCGGGAGTCGGTCGAGCAAGGCGTTGATGCCGACCGTCATCTCCGCACGCGCAACATGCATGCCGAGGCAGATGTGTGCACCACCGCCGAAGGCGAGCGACGGCTTCATCGGTCGGTTGATGTCGTACTCGTCGGGCCGTTCCCAACGCTCAGGGTCACGGTTCCCGGCGCCAAGACAGATGTGCATCACCGCGCCAGCAGGCACCTGGACTCCGTAGAAGTCGATGTCTTGGGTCACGAAGCGGGAGAACATCGGGTCGGTCGGCATCCACCGCAGCGACTCCTCGATCGCGGCGCGCAGCAACGAGCGATCCTCGGTGACTGCGCGGAGCACCTCGGGTTGCTGGAGCAACGCCGCGAGGGTGATGCCCATCTGCTTCCATGTGGTGCCCGAGCCCGCGCCGAGCAGTAGGAGCGCGAACGAGTAGATCTCGGGATCGGTCAGTGTGTGGGTGACGCCGTCTTCGTCGGTCATCTCCGCGTGGGCGAGGACGCTGATGAGGTCGTCGCGTGGCGTTTCGCGTCGGTCGTTCACGATCGGAGCGATGATCTCGATCACCTTGTTCGGTGTTTGCAGCGCCTCGCGGATGTCGAGCGCTTGCTCGACGGGAACGCCGAAGCTGCCGGTGATGGTGAGCACAGGGATCGCCGCGCAGAAGTCGACGTTGAGCTCGGCCCGCCCGTCGTCGGCGAACGAGTCGATCAGCAGACCTACGGTCTGTTCGATCCAGTTCCGGATCCACCATTGCGCCTTGGCCGGCACGAACGACGGCTGCACGAGCGCGCGGTAGCGGCGGTGCTGCTGGCCGTTCATCGAAAGCATGCTGTTCAAGAGGTCGTACCGCTCGCCGCTGAGATCGACCGGGTCGAACGACGACGAGAACACGGTGTCGTTGCGGTATGCCGCGTCGCAGGCCTCGAAGCTGAACGCCGAGAAGTGTGGCCGGTCCGGATTCGGGAGGCCGTGGAAGAACAGCTCGTCCTGGCAACCCGTCAGCTCGTGGACGATGCCCTCGTGCACGGGCGCCTGTTCGCGGAGCGCGTGCCAGGCGGGATACGGGTCGTCCTCGAACGAGCCCCCAACGAAGCTGACGAAGCTGTTGCGGAGGTCGAAGAGCTCGCGGACGCGATCGCGATCGAGGGCACTGAGATCCGTCATGTGCTCACCTCGCCACGTATCCGCCGTCGACCGGCAGCAAAACGCCCGTGACGTTCGCCGCGCGGTCCGAGACGAGGTACACCGCCGCCTCGGCGCAGTCTTCGGCGGTGATGGGCCGCCCGAGAGGATGACCGGCACCAACATGCTCGGCGATTCCCTCAAGCGCGGCTTCGTCGACTTCTAACCCGCCTGCTGCCATGAAGTTCGTGAAGGGCATCGCCGCCGGGCAGATCGCATTGGAGCGGATGCCGAACGGTGCGCACTCGACCGCGATCCCGCGGGTGATCTGGTGGACGCCGCCCTTCGTCGCTCCGTACGGCGTGCCGCCCCAACCCACGAGACCCGCGACCGAGCCCGTGTTGAGGATGACGCCGCCCGTGCCCTGTTTCTTGAACTGGAGCACCGCGTGCTTACACCCGAGGAACACGCCGCGCAGGTTTACCGCGACGAGACGATCGAACTCTTCGACGGTGTGGTCCTCGAACAGCGCGCCGAGGCGCGGGGTCGGGATACCGACGTTGTTGAAGATGATGTCGAGCCCTCCGAACTGCTCGACCGTGGTGGCGATCATGGCGACGACGTCGTCTTCGTTGGACACGTCGCACGCGACCGCCACGCCCGTCCCGCCGGCTTCCTCGATCTCGCGAACCGTGTCCTTCGCGGTGTCGGCCTGGATGTCGGCGCAGACAACGCGGGCACCTTCCTCGGCGAACCGCCGGGCCGAGACCCGTCCGACCCCCGAGCCGGCGCCCGTGACGATCGCCCGCTTGCCCTCCAAGAACGCGCTCACGATGCGCCGACGCGGACTGCGGGAGGCTCAGCCGCTTGGAACCGGTACAACCGCTCGGCGTTGCCGCGCAGCAGCTTGTACTGCGTCGCTTCGGGAAGGTGACCGATGCGGCGCTTCACGACACCGATCGAGTCGGGCCAGGTCGAGTCGGAGTGCGGGTAGTCGGTCTCGCACATGATGTTGTCCTCACCGATCTCGTCGATGCTCTTGATCCCGTGCGCATCGTCGATGAAGCACCCGAAGATGTGGTCGCGGAACGTCCCGCGCACGTCGAACGTGTCAAGGTCGAGCTCGTCGTCCGCGGCGGCGTGGCCCAGGAAGCCCATCTTCTTGACCCAGTGCCGTTGCTTGTCGAGCACCTGCTCGGCTCGCTCGAGGTAGTACGGGATCCAGCCGATCTCTCCCTCGGAGAGCGCGATCTTGAGCTTCGGGTAGCGCTGGAACATCGGGCTGAACATCCACGAGAGCATCGCTCCCGAGGTGCGCATCGCGCCCCACGGCAAGTTCGCGAGGAACGGGACGTCGGGCCCGATCTGCGGCACCTGCGACGACGACCCGACGTGCATCGACACGACCATGTCGAGCTCGGCCGCCGTCGACATCACCGGGTCCCAGTAACGGTCCTTGTCGTGGATCGACGGCAGACCGAGGGGCGCGGGGTTCTCGGAGAACGCGAACGCGGTCGCGCCCTTGGCGGCGCACCGTTCAAGCTCCTTCGCGGCGAGGGGCGGATCCCACATCGGGATCAGCACCAGGGGGATGTACCGACCGGGCGCGGACGCTGACCATTCGTCGATCATCCAGTCGTTGTACGCCTGGAGGCACACGAAGCCGAAGTCGCGATCGCTCGCGTCCATGAAGAGCTGGCCACAGAATCGCGTCACGGTCGGGAAGCACAACGACGCCAGGATCCCGGCGCGGTCCATGTCCTCGAGGCGAGCGATCGGGTCGTAGCAACCGGGTCGCATCTCCGAATAGGGGAGTGGCTCGGGGCTGAACTCCTCCTTCGACTTGCCGGCGACCGCGCTCAGACCCGAGCTGGGGTAACGGTTGCCGTCGTAGACCCAGTAGTCGAGGCCGTCGTCGTCGAGCTCCATGTGCGGCGCGCGTTCACGGTCCTTGGCCGCCACCCGGTCCACCCACAGATGGGGTGGCTCCAGGACGTGGTCGTCGACGGAGATCAACCAGTCGAGGTTGAGCTGACCGCTCATCGTGGGAGCTCGCCAATCGCCATGTGCTTGACCTCCTGGAACGCTCGGATGCCCTCGACGCCACGCTCGCGACCAAGGCCGCTCTGCTTGTATCCCCCGCCCGGTGCGTAGGCGCTGAAGATTGCGGTGTTTACGTTCACTGCCCCGGTGCGCAACCGCCGGGCGACTGCGGTGGCCGCGGCGACATCGGCGCCGTACACCTGCGCCGAGAGCCCGTAGATGCTGTCGTTGGCGATCTCAACTGCGTGGTCGATGTCGCGGTAGCCGATCACGGTGAGCACGGGACCGAAGATCTCGTCGCGCGCCGCGGGGTTCTGGTTGTCGGGTACATCGAGCACGGTCGGCTCGACGTAGTACCCGCGGTCGAGACCCGGGGGTCGCCCACCACCGAACGCGACCGTCCCACCGTGGTTGGTCGCGTCTTCGATGTACCGCTCGCAGCGATCGCGCTGCGCAGCGCTGATGACCGGTCCCATCGTTGCGGACGGGTCGGTCGGCGCGCCGACGACGATTGCGCCGTATGCGCCGGCGACCGCTTCGACGACCTCTGCTTTCGCGTCCTCGGGGACGAGCATCCGAGTCGCGGCGACACACGCCTGACCGGCCGTCGAGGCCACCACCATCGCGGCACCCATCGCCGCGCGATGCACGGCGTCGGGGAAGTAGATCTGCGCAGACTTGCCACCGAGCTCCAGCACGACCCGCTTCAGCGTGGGTGCGGCCTGGGCGAGGATCTGGCGACCGACCGCCGTGGACCCGGTGAACGAGATCATGTCGACGGCGGGATGCGTCGTGAGCAGCTCCGCGCCGGCAGCACCTTGTTCCACGACGATGCTCAACACGCCGGGCGGGATCCCGGCCACGTCGGCCGCGGTGCCGAGCACGAGTGACGACAGGGGAGTGAGCGGACTCGGCCGCAGGATCACCGAGTTACCAGCCATGAGTGCCGGCACGACCTTTTGGAACGCCATGAGCAGCGCCGCGTTGTACGGCGTGATCGCGGTGACGACGCCGACCGGCTCGTGACGGCGGATGCTGAGCGCGACCCGTCCGAAGGTGAGCTCGTCGACCGGGACCGGGTTGGGTTCCTCGTGACGCATCGAGCCGTAGAGCTCGATGAGGTTGCGGGCCAAGGCGAGGCCGCCGCGGACCTGCATGAACTCCGCGAACATGGCTGGCTGCCCGGCCTCGGCCACGATCGTCGCCGAGAGATCAACGGCGTCCGACTCGATGTGATCGAGCCAGGCGTGCAGCACTGCGGCCCGCTCGCTCGTCGGCTGCGCGGCCCACACTCCGGCATCGAAGCTGCGACGGGCGGCGAGGACCGCACGCTCGATCTCGGCGAGTGGGGTGACGGTGACATCGCCGACGTGCGACTCATCGGCCGGGTTCTCGACGGCCAGGAGCTCGTCGCCGTCGACCCAGCCGCCGTCGACGTACGTTCGTGGTTGGGTGGCGACGGTCACCGGACTCCTCGCTGGGTGTTCGTGCAGAGGTAGAAACCAGAAGTAGAATTAGGTTCTCGCTATCACGATACTTGTTGGCGAGCAAGTAAGAGAGTACGATTCTCGCTTCTAGCAGAACCGGCTTCTCTGGTCGATTGGCTTCTGGTCGGTTGGCTTTTTGGTCGGTTGGATTCGAGCCTTCGGGGGGACGTTCGATGAGCAGACGAACGCTGGTGTTCGTAGGGGTGGTTGCGCTGGCGGCCGCGGTCCTGCCGGTCAGCGCGGCGAGCGGCACCGTACGTCGCGGCAAGTCTGGCCAGGTCGTCAAGATCGGCGTGATCTCCCCGATCGAGTCACCGTCCGTGAGCGACCCGCTCGACGGCCTCACCCTCGAGGCTGCCGTCGATTACTTCAATAAGAAGGGTGGCGCCGGGGCCAACGGCGTCAAGCTCGAGGCCGTCGTCTGCGACTCGGGCGCGGATGCGAACCGCGAGGTGGCGTGTGCGCGTCAGATGGTCGACGAAGGCGTGGTGGCGACCGTTGGCGATCTCACGTTCATCAACCCGTCGGGCGTCGTCGAAGTGCTCGAAGCCGCCGGGATCCCGCGCATCGGGCTGAGCGCGGGTGATGCCTCCCAATTCGGCTCGAGCGTGTCGTATCCCGTCTCGGCCGGTCCGGTGGGCGAGATGGTCACCGCCGCCGTCGGGTTCGCCAAGAAGGGCGCGAAGACGGTCGCGGTCGTGAGTGTGGAAACACCCACGGCCGGCGCGCTCATGTCGCTCATCACGGGACCGTTCGAGAAGGCGGGCCTCGAGGTCGTTGGCCGCGTGCCCATCACGGACAGTGCAACCGACTATTCGCCCTACGTCTCGGAGGCGCAACGCCTCGATGCCGACGCGGTCCTGATCGTGACTGGCGAGGCTCAGGCGGCGCAGTTCGTCGCCGCCTCCGAACAGCTAAACGCCAAGTACATCATCGGCGGGCTCACTCCCTCCTTCTCCCTCGACACCCTGCGCGGCCACACGTCGCTCACCAAGAAGG
>SHVJ01000028.1 GCA_009694295.1 Acidimicrobiia bacterium | reverse complement strand
GTTCGCGACCGCGGTGGTCTTCCTCTCGATCACGATCATCACCGGGCTCGGCGGGCAGGTCTCGCTCGCGACGGCCACATTCGCCGCGGTCGGCGCGTTCGCAGTTCCGCACCTCTTCAACGATCTCGACGTGCCGGTGATCCCGGCCATGTTCATCGGCGCGTTGGCCGCCGCGGCCCTCGGCGCCATCTTCGTGCTGCTGATCGACGGTCTCCCGTTGCTGATCGGGAAGATCACCGGTCGACCGCCGACGCGACTCGCGGGCCTCTACCTCTCGCTGGCCACGCTCGCGTTCGCGTTGATGATGGACAAGACCGTGTTCCGCCGCGAGTCGGTGATCGGTGGTCCACAAGGGATCGAGGTGCCGCGACCCGATGCCCTCAACGGCGATAGGGAGTGGTTCCTGGTCGTCTTCGCCGTGTTCGCGATTGTCGGCTTCTTTGTCATCCTCATCCGCAAGGGGACCACCGGGAAGGCGCTGGCCGCGCTGCGCGGGAGCGATCCCGCGGCGGCGTCGATCGGTATCAACGCCACCTCGTTGCGCATCAAACTGTTCGCGCTCTCAGCCGGTGTGGCCGGTCTTGGTGGCGCGCTGCTTACGTTGCAATCCGAGAACGCCAACCCCAATGAGGTGATCTCCCTCCTCGGTCTGGTGTGGGTGGTGCTCATCGTCACGCTGGGTTCCCGCACGGTGGATGGTGCAGCCAATGCGGCGATTGGCTTCGTGGTGTTCGCCTGGTTGCTCGAAGCGCTCGGCTTCCAGTCGTCGTTCGCCATCGTGTTCTTCGGCCTCGGGGCCATCACGTATGCCCGCCATCCCGAAGGCGTCGTGGAGTTCCAGACGCGTCGGAGCATCGTCCAGACCATCCGGCAGCGGGCGCTGGGTGTGCGAGCGAAGCAGCTCAAGAGCGAGGGCGCGCTTCCCAAGGAATACCGGCCGGTGCGGGCGGTATCGCTCCCGGTGCTCATCGGTCCGGCGCTCTACTTCGCCTACATCGTCATCGGCAGCGTGTTCGAGGATGGGTGGCTCAGCGTGCGCAGCCCGACGATCCTCTTCTTCATCGTTCCCAGCCTGGTCTTCGGGCTCGCGTGGATGTTCGTGACGTGCCTGCGACTCGAGCGCGACGGTGGCGTGCGCTTCGGCTGGCTGCGCCTGGTCGCCGGTGGAGTGGTCGGTGGGCTCCTGGGAGTGTGGTTCGACAGCAAGGGATGGCCGTTGCGGGGGAGCCTGGCCGACTGCGTGCTCGTTGGCATCCCGGCCGGGATCGCGGTCGTCGGGTTCTTCTTGCTGCCGGTCAACGTGCAGCGCATCGTCAAGGCGCGCAACTGGCTCACCACCCCGATCGCGTGGCAAGCGGGCCGGGCGCCGGCGTTGTTTGTGCTGTTCGGCGCGTTCCTCTTCCAACGCACCATCCGCACCGGCGAGACCTCGGGCAGCGTGTTCGAGACCGGGGCCGCCCCGTCGGGTTGGCCGGTGTTCTTCGTGGTCTGTGTGTTCGTCATCGTCTGGGTGCAGTGGGTTGCTGGGGTGCAGGCCGCCGTGAACGAGCTCGCGATCGGGGGCGAAGGTTTCGTGCCGCCCGAAGGGAAGGCGTACGTGGCCGAGCGTGAGGCTGCCGCGCCCGCGCCGACGGGAGGTGCCGAGTGACCGACGCTGCAACTACCAGCACGACGAGCGGCGTCCAGGGGCGCAGCAAGCTCCTCGACGCTCGCGACATCACCAAGCGCTTCGCCGGCATCACGGCGCTCAACCATGTCGACATCGACGTGGAGTACGGCGAAATGGTCGGTCTCATCGGCCCGAATGGGGCCGGCAAGACCACGCTGTTCAACTGCCTGCTCGGCATGCTCAGGCCGGAGGAGGGGAGCGTCACCTTCGACGGGCGAGAGATCAGCGCGCTACCGGTCTACAAGCGCGCTCGGCTCGGCTTTGGGCGCACGTTCCAACGGTTGGAGCTGTTCGGGGGCATGACCGTGCGCGATCACTTCCTCGTGACCGAGCGTCAGCGCAACGGCTCGGGTCGGCTGTGGAAGGACCTCCTCAACCTCTCCAAGCCGACCGCTGACGAGCAAGCTCGGGCGCAGAAGATGATCGATCTGCTGAGCCTCCACAAGGAGGCTGACGAGCCGGTGGAGTCGCTGAGCCTTGGACGCGGCCGCCTCGTGGAGCTCGGCCGGGCGCTCATGACCGAGCCCAAGCTCTTGCTGCTCGACGAGCCGTCCTCGGGACTCGACGTGAAGGAGACCGCGGCGCTCGCGGAGCGCCTGCGCATCGTCCAGCAGGACTACGAGTTCGCGGTGCTGCTCGTGGAGCACGATGTGGAGATGGTGCAGAGCCTCGTGACCCGTTTGTACGTGCTCGACTTCGGCACCATGATCGCGTCGGGTCCCACGGCCGAGGTGCTTGGCGATGCCGCCGTCCGCAAGGCTTACCTCGGAGACATGGGATGAGCGCCTCGAGCACCGCACCTGCCACCGCTACCGTCCCCGCGGCGAATGGCGCGCCGCTGCTCGAGCTGCGCGACGTCGAAGCGAGCTACGGACCGTTCCGTTCGCTGTTCGGCGTGTCGTTCACGGTCCGCCAGGGATCCGTGATGGCGCTCCTCGGTTCGAACGGGTCCGGCAAGACCACGGTCGTGCGGGTGTGCTGTGGGCTGCTCAAGCCAACGATCGGACAGCTGCTCTACCAGGGTGCAGACATCACCGGGCAGCGAGCGTTTCGTCTCGCCCGGATGGGCATCGTGCACGCCCCCGAAGGCCGGTCGGTGTTCTCGACGCTCAGCGTCGAGGAGAACCTCCAGCTCACGTTCCGCCAGGTGTTCGGCCGTCGCGGCGTCAAGGCCGCGTTGCACAAGGCATTCGACCAGTTTCCGCGGCTCGGCGAGCGCCGGCGTCAGATCGCGGGCACGCTGTCCGGCGGTGAGCAACGCATGCTCTCGTTGGCGAAGGTGCTCGTCCACGAGCCCAAGCTGCTCATCACCGACGAGCTCTCCCTGGGCCTCGCGCCGGTGATCATCGACGAGGTGTACCGCACGCTGGCCACCATCCGCGAGCACGGCACATCGCTGCTCATCGTGGAGCAGCACGTACACCAGGCGCTCACGTTGGCCGACGACGTCGTCGTGATGTCGAAGGGCCGGGTTGCGCTCGCCGGTCCCGTCGGCGAGCTCGGCGACGTGACCGAGAGCATCCTCCCCGCAGTGCACGGCGAGATCCCGACCGGCAACGTCTGAGTCAGGACGCGAGCGGGGCCGCCCCGAAGGGCGGCCCCTGTGCTGCGTGCTCGCGTTGCTACTGGTAGTGCTGGATCACGCCTTCTCGAGGTCGGTCGGCTTCTCGCCAATCGACGACTGCAGGCAGGCGTCGACGGTCTCGAAGACGCTCGCGTCACCACCGGCGCTCAGGTCGCAGAAGGTACGTGCTGTCACCTTCCAGACCTTGCCGACGAGGACCGCGTAGCCCGGGCCCGCGATGCCGGGAGCCGGGTTTCCGCCGAGCACGAGGTCGTATTGGGCGCACGCATACTTCGCCGTGCACTTGACCCCGACACTGTCCTTCCCCTTGCACTGGATCGTGTTGACGACCACGGAAGTGTTCGCAGCCGCGGAAGCGTTCTTTTCCTTGCTCGCCGTGAAGTACGCGAGCAGTTCCGGGCTCACCGATGGTGCGCTCATGTATTCGATGAACGGCGCCTTGTCGGCGACTTCCGGGAACTGAGCACCGTCGAGGAAGTGCAGGAACGCATCCTCGATGGCGGCTTCAGCAGCGGCCTGTGTCTTGCCCTTGCAGAGCGGCTTCTTTGCGCTCTGCACTGCTGCGCCCGAACTTCCGCCCACTCCGACCACGAGCACACTCGCAGTCAAAACGGCGATCAGCAAGGCTGCTACTCGTCTCCGCATGTTCCCCCCATAGATTGGGCCCTTGGGATGAGGTTCAGCCCTCGTGGCCTGACGTTGGTGTCAGGAATATAGCCCGGTCGACCTCACGCGCGATCGCGGGCGGCGAGGCCAGGGCCCCGCGTCGGGTCAGGGACGCGAGGCCAGGGCGCGGGCGCAGGGACCGTGCTCAAGGAGGGTCGGGTCGGCGAGGGCGACGAGCTGACAGGCCGTCGCCCCAGTCACCTTCCAGAGGCCGTCGTCGACGACCGCACTCCCTGGTGGGGCGAGGCCCCGGTTGAGTTCGCCGTCGAGCACGAGCTCGAAGTGCACCTCGGCGGTCCGCTTTCCCGTGCAGACGACGTCCTGGACCTTCAAGGTCGTGGTCGCAAGGTCATCAGGATGTGCGGTCGCCACTTCTTCGAGTGTGGCCCGGAGACCAGCGTCGTCGGCCCCTTCGATCAGTGCGAGCTTGTCCTCGAGGGTGCGTTCGGGGTTCGCTCCATTGATCACGACGTCGTAAGCCGCCTCGATGGACTTGATCGCGGCCTTCCTCGTCCGACCCGCGCATGCTGGCGCCTTCTTGTCGGCCACTGCCGCCGCGCTCACCCCGGACAGCATGAACAGCGCGCTGAGCAGCACAGAGGAGATCGTCGAACCTGAAATCGCAGAGAAATGCATCACGAACAAGAACGTTGACGGGTACGCGTTGGTTCCAGGTGGACCATGCTCACACCGGGTGTGCTGCTGGCACCGGAATTGCGCCGTACAACCCCGCGTGCATTACCCGCGCCAGGGTGGCGACCATCCGTACCCGATCGACCTTGAGCTGGCGGGTCTCGACGTAGTAGTTCGCGCGCTCGATCATCGCGACGAACGCCAAGGCGGCGATCCCGGCATCGATGTCGGGCGCCGCACCACGGAGGCGCGACTCCAGCTCTCGGGAGAACTGCACGACGAGGTCGCCGCCGACCTTGCCCATCTCGCTGTCGACGATCTCGGCCTCGGTCCAGGTGCGGATCATCGGTCCGTACTTCGTGTACAGCGCGTCGAACCGCTCGAGCCATTCGTGGAGTGCCCGATACGTGTCGCGGCTGCCAGGAGAGAGGTCGGGGAGCTGGCACGCGAGCTCGACCATGGCCTCGGCCACATCGACGGCCAGCGCGCGGAACAGGTCCTCCTTGGAGGAGAAGTAGAGATAGAAGGTCCCGTGTGAGGTCTTGGCCGCCTTGACGACATCGTCGACGCGCGCCGCGTGGTATCCCCGCGCCGCGAACACCACAGCTCCCGCATCGAGGAGGCGTTCGAGTGTCCGCTGGCCGCGCGCCTGGAGCGCTCGATCGCGAAGCGTCGTCCCGTCCCCCTGCCCTGCCACGCCCGGAGGGTACGTGGGACCTGACGACGATGTCACCTCTGGCGCGGCTGCTGTACGCTCCGCCGCCATGACGACCACATCCAAGACCGCCGCTTCCAAGCCGGGCACGCCCACGTTCGACTCGATCTCCGAGGGCGATGTGGCGCCGCCCCTCGAGGTGGGACCACTCACCCGCACGATGTTCGTGAAGTACGCGGGGGCATCCGGCGACTTCAATCCGATGCACCACGACGACACGATCGCCGCCCAGGTGGGCAACCCGTCGGTGTTCGGCCACGGCATGCTCACCGCTGGTCTGATGGCGCGGTTGCTCAAGGACTGGTTCGGCCCGGAGGCTCTGCGCAAGTTCCAGATGCGGTTCTCCAAGCAGGTGTGGCCCGGCGACACCCTCACGTGCTCGGGGAAGGTGGTTGCCAAGCGCGAGGACGGCGGCGACCGACTCGTCGACGTCGAGTGCGCGGTCACCAACCAAGACGGCGTCGAGGTGCTCTCGGGCACTGCCACCGCAGGTCTGGCCTGAACAGGAATCTGCACATGGGGCTCTTGGATGGACGCGTAGCGATCGTCACCGGTTCGGGCCGGGGCATCGGGCGCGAGTTCGCACTCTGCATGGCCCGCGAGGGCGCAAATGTCGTGATCAACGACGTCGGCGTGAGCCTCGACGGCCAGGGGACCGAAGAAGACCCGGCGGCGCAGGTGTGCAAGGAGATCGAGGCCATCGGCACCAAGGCCGTGCCCAACTACGACTCCGTCACCGACTTCGATGGTGCTCAGCGCATCGTCCAGACCGCGGTCGACTCGTTCGGTCGACTCGACATCCTCGTGAACAACGCGGGCATCGTGCGTGACAGCACGCTCGTGAAGATGTCGGAAGAAGACTTCGACGCCGTGCTCGGTGTGCACCTCAAGGGATCGTTCAACTGTGCGCGACACGCAGCGCCGGTCATGAAGGAAGCCGGATACGGCCGGATCATCAACATCACGTCGTCAGCCGGGCTGCGCGGCAACTTCGGGCAGACCAACTACGGCGCGGCCAAGGCTGCGCTCATGGGACTCACGTTCATCTGGTCGTTGGAGCTCGGCCGCTACGGGATCACGGTCAACGCGGTGGCCCCGGCGGGAGCGACGCGCATGACCGCAGCGCTGTTCGAGCGTTCCGGTGAGACGCCACCACCCGAGCAGAACCCCGCGCTCAACGCGCCGCTCGTGGCCTTTCTTGCCTCAGAGCGCGCTGCGCATGTGAACGGTCAGATCCTCGGGCGTTCCGACTACGCATACACGATCTTCCAGCATCCGAAGCAGGTGGCGTTCATGTGGCGCGACGGCGGATGGACGCCGGAGCAGGTCGCCGATCACTTCGACCAGATCCTCGGGCAGCACCTTCAGCACGTGGGCATGGTGCTGCCGGCCGGCATGGAGTTTTCGGGCGAGCAGAAGCAGAAGTAGCACTCTCCTTGTATCGACTTGGGGTGGTCGACGTGGTCTTCTGGAAGGTCGGCGATCCCATCGAGCGCGCGAAGCGCGCGCAGGAGCTGGGCTTCGAGCATATTGACGTGAGTACCGAGGTCGATCCGGCGTCGCTCGTACTGCCGGTCGGTTGCCCCACCGCGTATCCGAAGCCGCAACCGGGATGGTGCACCACACCGGCACCTCGAAATGTTGAGGGGATGTGGGAGCGCACCGTGCGGTGGTTCACGCGGTCACCCGGTGCGTTGCTCGAACCTTGGGCGGGATCGGTCGTCAACTCGCTCGAAACCGCGAAGGCGATGATGGAAGAGGTTCCCGGCCTCCGGCTCTTGGTCGACACGGGTCACGTGTCCGACTGGGGCGAAGACGCGCTCGAGATGCTCGAGCTCGCCGACCACGTACAGCTGCGGCAGGGCAAGCCCGGCTCCACGCAACTGCACATCGACGATCCGTCGGGCGTGGTCGACTTCGCCGCCGTGGTCCGACGCCTCGACGAGCTCGACTACAAGGGATGCCTTTCGGTCGAGTACTTCGATCTTCCCGAGCACGGCTGGGGCCTCGACGACCCGATCGCATGGGCCGTCGATCTGCGGGCCCACCTGCTGCCCCTGCTCGCTGCTTGAGGTCGTCGCCTTAGAGCATCCGAGTCTCGGCGATTTTGCGCAGGCCCGTCTTCTTGATCTTGCCCATCGGCGTGCGCTCGAACGCTCCGACGATCTCGAAGCGCTCGGGCACCTTGTAGCGCGCCAGGTTCTCCTCGCAGAGGGCGCGGAGCTCGGCCACATCGACCGTCGCACCCGGCTGCGGCTGCACGAACGCGACCACGCGCTCGCCGAGCCGCTCGTCCGGAGCGCCGACCACGGCACACGCCGCGACGCGCGCGTCTTGGTACAGCACCCGCTCCACCTCGGCCGGGTACACGTTGGCGCCGCCGCGGATGATCAAGTCGTTGCGTCGGTCGGCCACGAACACCTCGCCGTGCTCGTCGACCGACCCGAGGTCGCCCGTGTGCAGCATGCCGTCGCGCAGCGCGGCCGCGGTTGCCTCGGGCTGCTTCCAGTACCCGAGCATCGGCGTGTAGACGCCTGTCCACTCGCCATCGAGGGTCGGGCCGATGCAGAGCTCGCCGATCTCGCCGGGTGCGACCTCGTTCCCGTGCTGGTCGAGAGGAACGACGCGCACGTGGGGGAGTGCGCGCCCGGAACTGTTCGGAACCGGCGCTTCGTCGGGTCGCGTCATGGTCACCGCGGTCGGTGCCTCGGTGAGGCCATATCCGATCGTGACCTCGGCGTGATACCGCTCGCGGTAGAGCTCGCGGAACGCTTCGGGGCAGTCGGCGCCACCGACGCCTGGAGTCCGAAGGCTGGCGAGGTCCTCCGGGCTGACGTCGGGATGGGTGAGTAGGCCGTGCAAGATCGCCGGGACGCTCGCGAACGAGGTCACGCGCTCGTCACGGATCCAGGTGGCCAATCCCGGCGCGTCGACCCGGTCGATCGCCACGCACGTGCCACCTACTTGGTATGCGAGCAGTGGCCCGAGCGCGATGAGATTGAGCAGCGTGAGGGGCAGCATCACGCCGAAGCGATCGTCACCGCTGTACTGCCCCCGACTCCGCGCGACCGCGCCCGGGAGCAAGAGGTTGTGCTGACTGTGGACCGCGCCCTTCGGGAACCCGGTCGTGCCGCTCGTGTACGCGATCGCCGCGGGCGCGAACGGATCGATGTCGCCGCCACCAGGAAGGACGGGACGTGTGGTGTCGCCGGTCTCCAAGAACGCGAGCCAATCGCCGTCGGGCTCGAGGAGCAGCGAGACCTCGGCGTCGTCCAGCAGGTACTGCTGCTCAGGTGGTGCCAGCGCCCGGTTGATGCCCACCCAGATCGCACCGATGCGCATGCACGCCAGGAACGCGACGACGATCGGTAGGTCGTTCGGCATACATCCGCCGACGCGATCACCCTCGCTGACGCCCATCCCGCGCAGACCGTTCGCGACCTGGTTCACGAGCCGTTCGAGCTCGACGTACGTCGCTCGTCCCGAGCGACCCACCAACGCGTCGCGATCCGGGAAGTCGCGTAGGCCGCGTTCGAGCACATCGGCTGCAGTCTGCGGTCCGTCGCCCGGGATGATGGGTCGAGCCGACGGAGCGATCAGCCCGCGCGTGTCGGGTGTGGAGCTCACTCGCCGTTGAGCAGCGCAGCCAGGTTGTCGCGCATGATGAGGCGCACGTCGGCGTGGTCGAGACCTTCGAGTCGCTCGACGAAGTCGACCGGTTTGGCGAGCCCTTCGGGGTGCGGGTAGTCCGAGCCGAAGAGCACCCGACTCGCGCCAATGGTCTCCGTGAGGGCAACGACATCTTCCTCGTGATACGGCGAGACCGATACGTGACGCTTGAAGATGTCGCTCGGACGTTCGGTGACGCGACCGCCGAGCCACGGGCCGTTGCGACCCATGCCGTTCATCTTGTTCATCACCTTCATGAGATATGGGACCCACAGGGAGCCGTTCTCGACGCTCAGGCAGCGCAGGTTGGGGAAGCGCCCGAACAAGTTGTGCAGCACGAGCGCGGCGAAGGTGTCCATGATCGGGCGGTCGCCGTACGTGGTCGTCCACTGGAACGCCGACTGCTGGTGAGACGAGGGATTCGGCTCCTCGCCCCAGTGCTCCGACGTCATCTCGTTGTAGCCCGACTCCCCGATGTGAAACGCGACGGGCACGCGCGCTTCGTCGAGGCGAGCCCAGAACGGGTCGAAGTGGGGGTCGGCCGGCGATCGCCCGAACGCCGGCCCGGGACGGAGTCCGACAACGCGCGCGCCGCGGGCGAGCACGAACTCAAGCTCTTCGACCGCGCGGTCGCGATCAAGCAGGGAGAGCACGGGAACGGCGCGGATCCGGCCGTCGTGGTCGAAGCCCCAGTCTTCGTCGAGCCACAGGTTGAACGCGTGGAAGTTGGCGTAGAGCTGGTCGACGTCGTCCTTCATGAAGTGCTCCACGCATACCGCGAAGGTGGGGAACAGGAGGATCGACTCGACACCTTGACGGTCCATGAGCGCGAGTCGAGCGTCGCGGTCGACGTATTCGGGTTGCTTGGGTTCGACGGCGTCAGACTCCTCGAAGTTGCCGCTGCTCAACGCGCGCAACATGTCGCGCAGTGCGCCCGGTTTCGTGACCGTGTCGCTGAACGGGTCGACCAGGAACGTGAAGGGCCGGTCGCCGACCAGTACGACCTCGTTGCCGTCGCCATCGGTCTCGACCCGGATGGCCCGCTCGAGCATTGAAGGCTTGATGTGGCGCGTGAAGCAGTCGCGAGGTTCGTAATAGTGGTTGTCGGCGTCGAAGAGCTGGTACCCAAGTGCTGTCACGGACCCCCCCTGCTCGACGGTGCAATACTGCCTCAGCCAGGCCATCAGGGTCTTGGATCGGGGGCACCATGGGCGAGGGACTGTCGCGACGGGAGTTGATTGCACGCGGTGCCGGGTTCGCAGCCGCGGCGGCGGTGGCGCCATCACTGGGCTCCCTCGGTGGCGTGTCGTTCGGCAGCGCCAAGGTGAGCGGCGGTGGCGTGACCGTGGTCGTGCCGGACTACCCGTTCTTCGACGGCACGACCATGAAGGAAGCCCCCAAGCTGCTCGACTCGTTGGCGGGCCAGTACCAACGGGCCCAGGCCGGGGATCCGCTCGTGATGACCCGGTTCTTGTTCTCGTACGTGCCGGTCACGCTGTTCGACCGGATCTTCGCCACGGCGAACCCAGCTGACGAGCTGACGAGCTGTCGATGGGCTCGTACCTCTGGCTCTTCCACCTGTCGGGATACTTCGGCGGTGTGTGGCTGCGCGGCGAGCTGTCGCGCACCGGCCACAACGCTGGACTCTCGAGCTATAGCAAGCCCCAGACGAAGGGTGACTTCAAAACCGAGGTTGGTGATGCCGACACGATCCTCGACGCAGCCCGTGGCAACGGGCGAGCGGTCCTCGCGTACAACGAGGACAGCCTCTTCGACACGCCGAACCCGGACGATCCCGACCAGCCCACGCGCGGTTTCATCGATACGTTCGGCTACAACGAGGGCTACTTGTTGCAGATCGTCGATGCGCCACCTGTGGGGCTCACGACCCCGCCCGGGTTCGTCGACTGCCCGGCAGATCCCGCGGCGGGTCCGTTGTCGTGCTCGTACTCGGTGAGTCGGTTGCGCGCGCTGCGAACGTTCAACCCAGTGTCCCAGAAGCTCGCAGCCGGCGACGGCAAGTATGCCGACCTCGGCGAGCAGATCCTGCCGCTCCAGGCTGCGGGCATCGAGCGCGGCCGCGGCGTGTGGGACGGCTTGCTCAACGTGCAGGGGTTCTCCCAGGAGGCCTACGAGCAGCTGCTCGACATCTCGTCGGCGTTCCTCGAGACGGTGCAGGCCACGGTCCTCGGGAGCGCACAGGCCGCGGCGGAGCGCAAAGTCGCGGTGGGACGCAAGTCGGCGACCGCGAATGCGATGCTCAAGGTCTGGCTTCACTCGTACCTCATCGGCATCACCGACGGCCGCGACGGACGCACGCTCCCGGAGTTCGAAGAGAACTAACAAGCGATGGCGCTGCGAGTCCTCAACATGATGGGCGATCCGGCCGCCGACGCGGCGCGCGCGGTGGTGCCCGAGTGCGAGATCATCCCGATCACCTGGGGCGACGAGCTCCCCGCCGACCTCTCCGGCGAGGTGTTGTTCGCGGCGTGGCACGGCCACCCGATCTTCGAGCGACTCGACGAGATCGGCGTGCAGTGGATGCATCTTCCCGGTACGGGCATCGACTCGTGGCCCCGCGAGCTGCTGGTCGGCCGCACGGTCACGTGCTCGCGTGGCGTGAGTGCGATCCCGATCGCCGAGTTCGTGCTCGGCGAGATGCTTGCCTTCGAGAAGGAGTTCCCGGCCACGTGGCTGTCGGAACCTCCGCAGCATTGGAACCTCTCGCAGCTCGGTGAGCTCTCGGGCAAGACGCTCGGGCTCGTCGGCCTTGGCGGTATCGGCATGGCCGTCGCCACTCGGGCACTCGCATTCGACATGCGGGTGCGCGCGCTGCGCCGCACTCCGAAGCCGGCCGACGACCCGCGCATCGAGGTCGTCACCGACCTCGCCGATCTTCTCTCCACGGCTGATCACCTGGTGCTGGCCGCACCCGGCACTGCCGCGACTCGCCATCTTCTCGACGCCACCGCGTTCGCGCAAATGAAGCCGGGCGTGCACATCGTGAACATCGCGCGGGGGAGCCTGGTCGACCAGGACGCGTTGCTGGTTGCGCTCGACAACGGCCACGTCGCGCTGGCGAGCCTCGACACGGTCGATCCTGAGCCGCTCCCGGCGGACCACTGGATGTACTCACATCCGAAAGTGCGGCTCAGCGCGCACGTGTCGTGGGCATCACCGAACGCGACACAGCGGATGTTCGAATCGTTTGCGTCGAACCTGCGGCGCTACGTCGACGGCGTGCCGCTCGAAGGTGTGATCGACGTCGACGAGGGGTACTGACTGGTGGCAAGTCCGGGGGTAAATGCGGAGCGAACGGAGCGGATGGAGCGGAGCGGAAGTAGCGGTGTGGGAGCGAAGCCAGGAGTCTTGGTCGTTGGCACCGGGTTTGGTGTTCGGGTGCACGTGCCAGCACTGCGTGCCGCCGGCTTCACGGTGGAGGCCTTGGTCGGGCGCGACGAGGAGCGCACGGCGCGTCGGGCGGCACGGATGGACGTGCCGCGAGGCATGAACGACCTGGATGCCGCGCTCGCGTTGCCTGGCGTCGAGGCCGTCACGATCGCCACGCCGCCGAGCACCCACTCGGAGATCGCGATCGCGGCTGCCCGTGCCGGCAAGCACGTGCTCTGCGAGAAGCCATTCTCGATGGACGCCACCGATGCGGCCGCGATGCTCGACGCGGCACAGTCAGCGGGCGTGACCCATCTCGTGGGGCATGAGTTCCGCTGGGCGCCCGAGCGCGCGCTCACGATGCGAGCGATCGCGCAGGGCGCGATCGGCGAGCCGCGGCTCGTCTCGCTGGTCTCCTACGTGCCGCTGGTGGCGGATCCTGAGGCTCGGACTCCGGAGTGGTGGTTCGATCCCGGTTCGGGCGGCGGTTGGCTCGGCGCGTCGGGCTCGCACGTCGTCGACATGGTGCGGGTGTGGCTCGGTGAGTTCGCGTCGTTGAGCGCGCGGCTGAGTGTTACGTCGCAGCGCACCGGTGTCGCGCCCCAGAAGGTCGCGGAGGACACATTCACGATCCGCTTCCGTCTCGCGTCGGGTGTGGAGGGAGTGCTCCAGCAGACGGCCGCGACCTGGGGGCCGATGACGGGCATGACGCGCATCGCCGGCACTCACGGGACGATCTGGCACGAAGGCGCGACCGTGATGCTCGCCGACGCCGACGGTATGCGCGAGCTCCCCGTGCCCGCCGACCTTGCGATGCCGTCGGCCCCGGCCGAGAGCGACGATCCGCGCCACCGGTTCACCCACCTCGAGATCGGTCCCTTCACGCGCCTGTGCGAGGTGCTGCTCGCCGGCGTCGAGGGGCGAGAGCCGCCGGCCACGATCCCCATTCCGACGTTCGCTGACGGCCTGGCCGAGATGCGGGTGCTCGATGCAGTTCGAGAGTCGTCGACCAACGACGGCGCAACGGTGGAGGTTGCTACGTGAGCACGCCGACGGTGTTGGATGCCGATGGGCATGTGATGGAACCGATGGCGGCGTTCAGTCATCTGCCCGACGATCAGCAGGTGCGTTCCATCCGAGACGACCACGGCCTCGACCATGTGCTCGTGGGCGAGCAGGAGATCATGACGGTATCGCTCGGCTTGATCGCGACGCCGGGCTCCGACATGAGCGATCTCGCGAACTCGCCGACGGTGGACGAGACCCACCGCGGCGGGACCGATCCCGTTGCGCGACTCGTCGACATGGATCTAGAGGGCATCGACCTGGCGGTCCTGTACCCGACGCTGGGTCTCAACTTCTGGGCCATCGACGATGCCGCCACCGCCGTCGTGCTCGCACGTGCCTACAACGACTGGCTCGCCGGCTACTGCGCGGCTGCGCCCGAGCGCCTCTTCGGTGCTGCGATGCTCCCGCTCCAAGATCCCGAGGCCGCCGTCGCCGAACTGCGACGCGCCCACGATGAGCTCGGTTTCCCTGCCGCGTTCATCCGCCCGAACCCGTGCCGTGGTCGCACGATCGTGCATCCCGCGCACGAACCAGTGTGGGCAGCGGCAGAAGAGCTCGGCGTGGCCATCGGCATCCACGAAGGCTCGTCGTTCGCGATCGAGACGCTCGGGCTTGATCGCAAACCGATGAATCCAATGGTGCTGCACGCCGTATCGCACGCGTTCGAGCAGATGATGGCGTGCGCGCAGCTCATCACCAGCGGCGTGCTCGAACGCCACCCTGGTCTGCGCGTCGCGTTCCTCGAAGCGGGCGGGGGATGGGCGCCGTACTGGGTGTGGCGCCTCGACGAGCAGGTGCATGGCTTCGGCGGCTTCTCTCCCGAGATGAAGCTCACACCGAGCGAGTACTTCGCCCGTCAATGTTGGGTGAGCTTCGAGATCGACGAGCCCACGCTGCCGGTGTTGCTCCCGCACATCGGTGAAGACCGCGTGATCTGGGGTTCCGACTACCCGCACCACGACGCCACGTTTCCCGGCGCAGTGAAGGAGCTCCGCGACGTGATCGCACCGTTGACCGCAGCGCAACAGGCCAAGGTGCTCGGCGAGAACGCCGCCGCGCTCTACCAGCTCACGATCTGACCCAATCCGCGCGGTCGGCTTACCAGGGGGTGCCGAACCGGTCCCGGTGGGTGTGGGTCTCGAAGGGGTCGCGCTTCGACGGGCCGAGCGGGCGGACCGGGTGGCCGATCGGGATGACGGCCTGGGGCACCACGTGCGCCGGCAAGCCGAGCATGGCCTGGAGATCCTCGGTGAAGCCCATGGAGATCGTGGTGAGCGCGGAGGCGAGGCCGAGCTCGGTGGCGGCAAGTAAGAGGTTCTGGATCGCGGGGAAGATCGACGACGGCACCGTCACCTTGAGCCCGCGCTCGATGTCGGCGGCGACCACGATGAGGACGGGAGCGTCGCGGTAACCACCCCCGGCGATGCCGCGCTCCACATCAGCCATGAGTCCCGGCGTCAGGCGTGCCTCGGCGAATTCACGGCCACCGCCGTCCCATGCCTTCTCGGCGAAGTCGAGCAGGCTCGAGCGCAGCGCGGGGTCTTGCACCACTACGAACTCCCACGGCTGACGGTTCTCTGCGCTCGGTGCGTGCACGGCGGCGTCGAGCAAGCGGCCGATCGTCGCGTCGTCAACCGGTTCGTCGGAGAAGGTCCGGTACGCGCGTTGGTGGTGGACGAGATCGAAGAAGCCGCTCACCCGCGCTCACCCACCCCGCTCTCACCCACGCGGCGGAAGCTGTTCACGTACATGATCCGCAACGCGTCGTGCCATCCCCAGTACTGGAACTCCGGTGTGCCCTGCTTGCCGAAGCGTTCCTCGACGAGTGGCGTCATGGTCTTGAACGTGGTCTCGGCGTCTTCGGTGTCCATCTCGTAGAAGTGCATGAAGCGCGGCTCACCGTCGCCGGTGCCGTTGGCACGGACGTTCTCGTACGGCGTGATCATCGTGTAGCCGGGCACGCCGACCGCGGCGATCCAGTTGAGGTGTACGAAGTCGCCCCAATCGCGGAGCGCCTGCGCCTGGTCCGGTGTGGTCGGGCTGATCAGCACGAGCGAGAGGCCGACGGTTGGGTTGCCGGTGAGCCGGCCCTGTCCCGGTCGGGGATAGCGGCTGAAGTGGTGACCGGTGATGCCTTCTGGCGTGGCCGGCGCAGTGAAGGTGTCGTCGATCTCGTACACACCGAGCGTGTCGAACTCGTCGAGCACTCGTGGCAGGTCCTTGCGGTCTCGCTTGAGGTTGATCCACCACGTCGCCCGGTCGACGCCCCCCAGCGCGAGCACGTCGTCGACTCGCTTTGCGGCGTACTCCTCCGGCGAAAGCGAGTCGGTCATCTCCAGATAGAGCCCAGGCGTGTTCCGGTCTTCCATGCCCAGCATTCTACGGACGAGTCAGGTCAGGTGCGCCCCCCGGTAACCTCACGGCTCATGTCAGCCGAAAAGTTGCGGAACCGCGCGGTCCCGTTGCCGGGTGAGGCGCCCATGCCCGCGGCTGATGCTGCGGCGATCCTGCGTCGTAACGCGACCGACCCCGCGCTGCGTGACCGGCCCGCGGTCAAGTTTGCCGACCAGGTGTGGACGCACGCGGAGTACGTGGCCGAGTCGCAGCGGTGGGCGAACCTCTTTCTGGATCGGGCTCGCACGCACGCCGCTCCCTCCGGCGTGTTGCACGTCGGGATCCTGCTCGACAACACGCCCGACTATCTCTTTGCGCTCGGTGGAGCCGCGCTCTCAGGATCTGCGGTCGTGGGCATCAACCACACCCGCCGCGACGAGCACCTGCTGCGCGACATCGAGCACACGCACTGCGGCCTGGTCGTCACCGAGCCGCGGCACGCCTCGCTCCTCGATCCGATCGCCAAGGGTCTGCCTGAGATCCTGGTGTCGAACCGTCACCCCGATGCCGACGACCCCTCCACAAAGGTCGGCACCACCCTCGGCACCAAGCTCGGCGCCGATCTCGACGACGCGCTGGCCGCCGTCGCCACGACCGACCCGGGCATCGAGCCTGGCCCCGACACGCTGTGGGGCCTGATCTTCACGTCAGGTACATCGGATGCGCCGAAGGCTGTGATCTGCACGCAGCGCCGGTTCCTCGTGACCGGGAACCGCATGACGATCATCATGGATCTCACCGCTGACGACGTCGGCTACATCTGCATGCCGTTGTTCCATTCGAACGCGCTCATGGTCGGGTGGGCGCCGTCGATCGTGCTCGGCGCGTCGGTGGGTCTGGCGCGACGCTTCAGCGCATCGCAGTTCCTCGCCGACATCCGCCATTACGGATCCACCTACTTCAACTACACGGGCAAGCCGCTGGCGTATGTGATGTCGACGCCAGAGAAGCCCGACGACGCCGACAACCCACTACGGGTCTCGTTTGGCAACGAGGGCTCGCCCGATGTCGTCGACAACTTCTCGCGCCGCTTCGGCGTGGAAGTGATCGATGCGTATGGCGCGACCGAAGGCGGCGTGGCGGTCAATCGTGATGCCGAGGAGAGGGCTGGAGCGCTCGGGCAGGTAGCCGAGAACGTGCAGGTAGTGGACGAGGACGGCAAGGAGCTGCCGCGGGCCACGTTCGGCGCCGACGGTCAGCTCATGAACGCCGAGGAGTGCGTCGGCGAGATCGTGAACACCGCCGGCGCCGGTCCGTTCGAGGGCTACTACAACAACGACGCGGCCAACGAGAAGACGCTGCGCTTCGGCTGGTACTGGACCGGCGACCTCGGGTACCTCGACGACGACCGCTACCTCTACTTCGCCGGCCGCAATGCCGACTGGCTGCGCGTCGACGGCGAGAACTTCCCGGCCCAGCCGATCGAGAACACGATCGCCGCGCATCCCGACGTGGTGCTCGCGGCGGTGTACGGCGTGCCCGACGACCAGGCTGGCGACCAGGTGATGGCCGGGTTGGTGATGCGGGAAGGTGCCACGTTCGATCCCGAAGCGTTCTCCCAGTGGATCGACGCGCAAGAGACGATCGGTCCGAAGTGGCGGCCGCGGTTCGTGCGGGTGATGCACGATCCACCCACCACCGGCACCAACAAGATCATCAAGCGCACGCTCGTGCACCACAAGTTCCGGTCTGACCGCGTCGGCGGCGACCCCGTGTTCGTGCGCAACCGCGGCGAGGCGACCCACCACCCGTTCAGTGCCGACGATGAGGCCGCGCTCCGCGAGTCGTTCGTGAAGAACGGCCGCGAGCGCTTCTGGGATCTCTAGCCGTATGCGGAGCGAGCGGAGCAGATGTAGCGAGCTTGCGAGCGGAAGTAGCGAAGCGGAAGCGGAGCGATAGAGATGAATCTCTCTTTCACGGACGAAGAGCGCGCGTTCGCGGAGGAGATCCGCGGGTGGCTGGCTGCGAACCTCGACCTGCCTCCGTCGTTCGCGTCGCTCGAAGAAGAGATCGAGTGGGGTCGGCGCTGGCAGGCGAAGCTCGCCGCCGATCGATGGATCGGCGTGCATTGGCCGCACGAGTACGGCGGACGTGGCGCGTCGCCGATCGAGGTGGCGATCTACAACATGGAGTACGCACGATCGCGTGCGCTCCAACCCGTCAACCGCGTCGGCATCAACCTCGCCGGGCCAACGCTGCTCGCACACGGCACCGACGACCAGAAGCTGCGGTGGCTCCCGTCGATCCTCAACGCCGGTGAGCTGTGGTGCCAGCTCTTCAGCGAGCCTGGCGCCGGTTCTGACCTCGCGGCCCTCTCCACGAAGGCGACGCCGGTCGAGGGTGGCTGGGTGCTGAACGGCCAGAAGGTGTGGTCGAGCTACGCGCAGTTCGCCCGTTGGGGGATCTGCCTGGCCCGCACCAACGCCGAGCAACCGAAGCACCGCGGCATCTCGTACCTCGTCATCGACATGGAGGCCGACGGGATCGAGGTGCGACCGCTGGTGCAGATCACCGGTGAGGCCGAGTTCAACGAGGTGTTCTTCACCGACGTGTTCGTGCCCGACGAGCACCTCGTCGGCACGCTCGACCAGGGCTGGGCTGTCGCTAACACCACGCTGGCGCACGAGCGGGGCACCGCGTTCCCGTTCAAGGAGCAGGTCGTGCACGAGGTGTACCTCGACGACCTCTACGCGCTGGCCCTCCAGCGAGGGTTGCTCGACGACGTCGACGCCAGCGACGAGCTCGCACAGTCGTTCGTGGAGTTGCGCGTGCTGCGACTCCACAACTGGCGCACGCTCTCGCGCCTGGCGCGCGGCGAGGAGCCCGGCCCCGAGTCGTCGTGGGTGAAGCTGGCGTGGACCGACATGACCCAGAACATGTCTACCCGTGCGCTCGACATCTGCGGAGAGACGTCGCCGTTGTGGCGCGGCGCGCACGATGTGCCCGAGAACGGGCGATGGCAACGTCAGTGGTTGTGGAGCAAGGCCGCTTCGATCGCGGGCGGCACGTCGGAGGTGCAGAAGAACATCATCTCCGAGCGCATCCTCGGGCTTCCGCGCGGTTGAAGGGGCGGTTGAAGGGGCGGTTGAAGGGGCGGTTGAAGGGGCGGCGAAAGCGCGCGGCGAACGATCGGTCGACCACCGCGTCGCGCTGCTTCCACGAAGCCGGCGGCTTCGAACATGTCGAGCGTGCCAGTGAACGCGGCGGCGTTCGACGTGACCCGGGTCGACGTGTCGATCGGGTAGCCCTCGACCACGGACGCGCCGTGTTCCCGTGCCCACGCGATCGCGGCGTCGAGCAGCGCGGTCGCCACACCCACCGCGCGGTGCTTGCGGTGGATGAAGAAGCAGGTGACGGCCCACACCGACGTGTCGTCGATCGGCTTGAGCTTCGGTGATCGATTGAGGCGGGCGTAGCCGTCGCGGGGTGCGAGCGCACACCATCCGACCGGTTCGTCGTCGAGGTATGCGAGGAGTCCCGGTGGCGGCCCTTCGCGCACGAGGCGCTGGAGCTGACGTCGGTTCGCGTCGCCCGCATCGCGGTCCCACTCCTTGGCCGGCTTGAGCCACCACGTGCACCAACACCCGCTGCACGTGCCGTTGGGTCCGAAGAGCGCCACGAGGTCATTCCAGCGCTCGGGGGTGAGCGGCTCGATCCGCAGCGCTGCCGCCATGGCGCGCACAGTAGGTTGGCGGCGTGGTGCGCGTCGTCGGTCTCGACCACATTGTCCTGAATTGCGCGGATGTTGACCGTTCTCTCACGTGGTACTGCGACGAGCTCGGCCTCCAGCCCGAGCGCGTCGACGAGTGGCGACGCGGCGACACGTTCTTCCCGTCGGTGCGCATCGACGAGCACACGATCATCGACTTGTTCCCGACGCCGCGGTCTGGGGCGAACATGGACCACGTGTGTCTCGTGATCGAGCCGACCGACCTCGCCGCGCTCGCCGCGTCGGGCCGATTCGAGGTGGTCGGAGACGGTCCCGTCGACGGGCTGTTCGGTGCTCGCGGCCTAGCGACGAGCCTGTACGTCCACGACCCCGACGGCAACACCGTCGAGCTCCGCTGCTATGCCTGAACGGGCTCGCTGATTCCGCGGCGACCCTTTCACTCCGGCGCCGCCTGCGTGTAGCGTGCCGACGTCAATCGCAAGGGGTGAGGGTGTGTCAGCGATGCACCCTCACGAATCTCAAGGGGGCACGTTTCGTGGCTACCGGCACCGTGAAGTGGTTCAACGCCGAAAAGGGTTTCGGCTTCATCGCTCGTGAGGGCGAGCCCGATGTGTTCGTGCACTTTTCTGCAATCCAGGGAGACGGCTACCGGTCGCTCGAGGAAGGTCAGGCCGTCGAGTTCGACGTCGGCCCCGGCCGCAAGGGCGAAGAGGCCCAGAACGTCAAGGTTGCCGGTTCGTAGTTACTTCCTCGCGCTGTCGCGTCTCCCGATCCACAGGGTGAGGCGCGACAGCCGCAGGTAGCCCATCCGTTCGTACACCGGCTGCCCGAGGTCGCTCGCGATCAGCATCGCGGGCTTGTCGGGAGCCACCAGCGTCGCGGCCCACGTGAGGGCCTCGCCGACGCGCTTGCCGCGCGCGCTCGGCATCGTCGAGATCCACTCCACATCGACGTGCGCGTCGGTTACCCATCCGGCCGCGGTGCCGACCGTCTCGCCGTCGACTTGCCCGACCCACATGTGCCAGTTCTCGATCCCGAGCAGGCCGTCGCCGAAGGTGCGTCGGCCCTGGAGCTCAGGGACGGGGTACGCCTCCACCATCGTGGTGTCGAAGGCGGCCAGCAGATCAGGGGTTGTCACTTCGACGATCTGGAGCCCCGCGGGTTCAGGCACATCGGCAGGACCGGCCGGCCGCAGCATGAGTGGTGGATGCCCCATCAGCGTCCAGCCGCGATCCGCGAGCGAGGGCACGGGCGTCAATGCGTAGAGCAGGAACGGCGTGTCGTCGTTGTCGGGCGCAAAGAAGGCGGTGATCTCGTCGAGCAACGGGTCGGCTGCGTCCACGATTGGGCGCAACGGCACCGCGCAGTTCATGAACGGAAACGAGACGTGGCTGTCGAACGCCACAAACTCCTCGGTACGCGATGTCGAGGCACCATTGGCCTGACCGAGCGCCTCGAGGAGATCGCCGTAGCCCTCGGCGTAGTCGCGCGTGAGCGTGTCGTGCCGTGGGCTGCTTGCGCCCCACCCGTCGGGGAGCGCTTCGTTCACAGGAAGCGCCGCAGGAGCTTGTCCTTACGCTCGGTGTACGGCGGGTAGGCGAGCGCCAGATCCGGGCGCGCACGCTTGTGCAGCACGCTCTTGGTGTGACTGAACGTCTCGAACGTGGAGCGCCCGTGGTACGCGCCCTGCCCGCTCGGCCCGACGCCCCCGAACGGAAGCCCTGGCACGACCACATGGAACACCGTGGCGTTGATGCACACTCCGCCGCTGCTCGTGTTCGCGAGCACGCGCTCCTGTACGTCCTTCGACTCCGAGAACAGGTACAGCGCAAGTGGCTTGTCGCGGTCGTTCACAAAGCTGATGGCTTCGTCGACGCTGTCGACCGTGAGGACGGGAAGAACCGGCCCAAAGATCTCCTCCTGCATGGCAGGGGAGTCGGGGGCCACGTCGCGCAGCACGGTGGGCGCGAGGTAGCGCGACTTCTCGTCGTGCTGCCCGCCGATGGCCGCGGTACCGGAGTCGAGGAGCCCGACGAGGCGCTGCCAATGCCGAGCATCGACGATGCGCGCGTAGTCGGGGCTGTCCTTGGGCTCGTGCCCGTAGAAGTCGAAGACGGCCCGACGCACATGCTCCACGAACTTGTCGGCGACCGGCTTGGCGACCAGCACGTAGTCGGGAGCGATGCAGGTTTGACCGGCGTTCAGGAACTTGCCCCATGCGACGCGTCGGGCGGCGACCTCGAGGTTGGCTGTCTCGTCGACGATGACCGGGCTCTTGCCCCCGAGCTCGAGCGTGACCGGGGTGAGGTGCTTGGCCGCGGCTTCCATCACGACTCGGGCGACGGTGGCATTGCCCGTGTAGAAGATGTGGTCGAACTGCTCGGCGAGCAGCGCCTGGGTCTCGGTGACCCCGCCTTCGACGACCTTGATGCAGTCGGTGTCGAGGTACTCAGGGATGAGCCGCGCCAGCAGCGCTGAAGTGTTCGCGGTGACCTCCGACGGCTTGGCCGCCACGCAGTTGCCGGCAGCGAGCGCGCCCACGACGGGCGCGAGCAGCAAGTGCACCGGGTAGTTCCACGGCGCGATGACGAGCACGACACCGAGCGGCTCACGCATCAAGCGAGCGCGTGACGGCTTGGTGACGAGCGGCGCGTACACGCGCTGGGGTCGCATCCAGCGCCGCAGGTGGCGGAGTGTGTAGTCGATCTCCGCGACGACGAACCCGACGTCGGCGGCGTAGGCCTCGGTGGGCGGCTTGCCCATGTCGGCGGCGAGCGCGTCCATGAACTCGGGCTCCCGCTCCACCAGCATGCGCTTCATCGCTTGGAGCTGGTCGCGGCGCCACTCGTACGACCGGGTTTGGCCGGTGCCGAACGCCGTGCGCAGGCCCTTGACGACCTCGGGCGCGTCGAGCTTGGGCGTGGAGCGGGTGGTGGGTCGGGACATCGTGGTGGTCATGCCGTCTCCTGGATCATCCCGGGGTGATGACGTCGAGCACGGTGCGCAGATCGAGGCCGATCGGAACACCGTCGCCAGTCACGTCGGCCGGTGCGGTGTCGTCGGGCCAGTGATCCTCCCGGCGAAGGTACACGGGCCGCATGCCGAAAGCCCGGGGACCCACCACATCCGGTCCCCACGTGTCACCCGCGAACACCACCGCCTCGGGAGCCACACCGATCTTCTCCAGGGTGTGCTCGAAGATCCTCGGGTGGGGCTTGCGGGCCCCGGCCCACGCCGACGACACAATCACGTCGACGGCGTCGGTGAGCCCGGCCTCTTCGACGGCTTCGGTGAGATCCCAATCCCAGTTCGAGCAGATCGCGATGGCGAGTCCACGATCCCGGATCGCCTCGAGCACCTCGCTCACCTCGCCGTAGGCCTCGAGCGAGCGCTGCTCGTTCCCGTCGCGCAGCTTTTGGGTGACGATCTCGTACTCGCCAGGGTGCAGGTCGGTTGCGGCGAGCATCCCGAGTAGGCGCTCCTGCTGCCACGACACATAGTGGTCGCGGCTTTTCGAATGCTCCAGGTGCTCCACGCCGTCGAGCTCTCCCTGCCAGAAGTGCTTGCGCACGTCTTCGGAGAGCTCCACGCCGTGCTCGGCAAGCACGCCATCGACCGACAACCAGCTCGTTGCCCGAGCGAGCGTCCCATAGAAATCAACAAGTACTGCTTCGGTCACCACGGCACGATTCTCGCGCAGGGGTGCGACAACCCCTGTGGCCGGCATCGACCACGCTCTGTCTGCACGACGCAGGCGACGGCCTACGCTGGAGCCGCTGAGGACGAATAGGTCTCGCACTCAAGGGGTCTGCGACCAGGGTTCAACTTTGGGTGACCGTGGCGAGCAGTTGGCGGGCGGCGGGGTCGTCCTCGTTGAGTTGTTGGAAGTGGACCTGGCTGTCAGCATCCACCGCCGTGACGCGGACGACGGACCAGAAGCGAGGGGTTCCCGCGACGAGGACCGATCCGACGCGGACTTGCGAAGGGTCGGAGGCGTCGTCGAGGAGCGCCCAGTTCTCACCATTGTCGTCCTCGGCGTTGAGGTCGCTCCGAAGATCGATCCGAGGTGTCACGACTCAGGCAATGGGAAGGCGCCGAACCCGCACGCGTTGGTCTTCGAGGACAACGATGGCGCCGTCACGCAGGTCGTCCGCCACTTGGTCGAGGTTTTCCAACAGCAGACGCGCTTGCTGTGGCGCTCGACGTCCGCGTTCGCGGCGCAAGAGGATGATCGATGGTCGCGTTCGGTGTGTCTCGGCGAGGATGGTTCCGAAGTCGGTGTCGGGAGAGATCAACACGGCGCCGCGCTGCTCGGCGAGGTCGAGTATTGCATCGTCGTCGGAGGATGCGAGGCCGAGTGTGCGTACATGGAGCGCTTCGTGACCGGCCGCGAGCAGGAGCTCGCCGAGGTGTTCGGAGAGGTTCTCGTCAAGGAGGAACCTCACGCGCCTCGTCGCAGAGGCAGCTCTCGCTCGCGAACCGCCTCGGCTGCATAGCGCAGCGCCTCGGCGACATCCGCAGATTCAAGGTCAGGCAGATCGGCGATGATCTCGTCGGTCGTCATGCCATCGGCGACCATCCCGACGACCGTCGCTACGGGGATCCGCAGTCCGCGGATGCAAGGGAGGCCGCCCATCTGGCGGGGGTTGACGGTGATGCGCTCGAAGGCCACCAGACCAGCGTACGCGCTGCCTGGCGTGCTGTCGCGTCGGATTGACGCGTGATGCGCGCTGCTTACTCAAGGTAGATGTCGCGAGTCCGAGGTTGTCGCCTCCGCGCCGGAGCCGCGCCTGGCAAGATCGGGCTCGCGCGCGGCGACCAGGTGGGGGGACATGACGATCCGAGTTGTGCAGTGGACCACGGGGAACGTGGGCAAGGAGTCGGTCAAGGCGATCGCGGCCAATCCGGGGCTCGAGTTGGTGGGCTGCTTCGCCTGGTCCGACAGCAAGGTCGGCGTCGACGTCGGTGAGCTCGTCGGGATCGCCCCGCTCGGCATCGCGGCGACCAACGACGTCGCCGCGTTGCTCGCACTCAAACCCGAGTGCGTCGTCTACAACCCGATGTGGCCGTCGACCGACGAGTTGGTCCGCATCCTCGAAGCGGGTGTCAACGTCGTCACCACCGCCGCGTTCATCAACGGGCGCCGGCTCGGCGCCGACCGCGATCGCCTCGCGCAAGCGTGCGAGACGGGGCGTTCATCACTGTTCGGCACCGGGGTCAGCCCAGGATTCGCGGAGCTCGTCGCCATCACGATTGCCGGCATCTGCGGTCGCGTCGACAAGGTCACCGTGCGCGAGCAAGCCGACTCGACGTTCTACGACTCGCCCGAGACCGAGAGGCCGGTCGGGTTCGGACAGCCGATCGACCATCCCGACCTCGAGAAGATGACCCGCGACGGGACGGCGGTCTTCGGCGAGGCCGTTGCGATGGTGGCCGACG
>SHVJ01000027.1 GCA_009694295.1 Acidimicrobiia bacterium | reverse complement strand
TCGGCTGGTTCAACGACGAACGGATCCACGGCGAGCTCGCCGACCGAACACCGGCCGAAGTCGAAGCCGAGTACCGTCACCGCTCTCAGCCCCAAGCGGCATGAGAAAACCAACCCACCGAGCCTCCATCAAAGCCAGGCCGATTCAATCGCGGCGCTCGTCGGGTTTGCGACGAGCCTCGTCGTTTGGTTCGTACTCATTCGTTCGCTGGCCCGGAGCGAAGACCCCGGGACCGTCGGTGAGACCCTGTTTCTGACCGCGTATCTCCTCATGCTCCTCACGGTTCTGGCCGTGATGCGGCGGCGCCAGCCGCGACCCGGGCGACTCGGTGGCTACACGCTTGGCTTCGTGACTCCCTTGCTCCTAGTCGGGTTGTTGTGGTGGATCCCATTCTGCTATTGAACGACCGCACCAACACGCGCCCCTGTTCAGCGCAACTGCCGTAGGTGCGAGACTTCGTCGGCGTGCTCGAAGCAGTGCTGTGGGGCCTCGGAGCGGGATCCTCCCTCCTCATCGGAGCGGGCGCGGTCCTCGCGTGGCCATGGCTCGCGAAGCCGCGCGTCGTCGGGCTCATCATGGGCTTCGGCGCCGGCACGCTCATCAGCGCGGTGAGTCTCGAGCTCGCGCTCGACGGCTACCACGGGGGCGGGCCGGGCGCGGTCGGCGCCGGACTCTTGATCGGCGCGACCGGGTACTACGGCGTGAACCGCGTGGTGAACCGACGCGGCGGGAAGCATCGCAAGCACCCGAGCCGGGGAAACGATGAGGCCGAAGCGTCGGCGATCACCCTCGGGATCATCTTCGATGGCATCCCGGAGTCGGTTGCGATCGGGCTGACGCTGATCGGCCACAAGGAGATCGGACTGTCCCTGATCGGTGCCGTGTTCATCTCCAACATGCCCGAGTCGCTCGGTGCGACGGCCTTGCTCCGCAAGACGCACAGCACGTTGCGGATCTTGTTGCGGTGGGCAGTGATCGCCGTGATCAGCGCGCTCGCTGCCGGCGCGGGGTACGTCGGGCTCAAAGGGGCGTCGCACGAGCTCCTTGCGTCGTTCGAGGCCGTCGCCGCAGGAGCGATCCTCGTGATGCTGGCCGACACGATGATGCCGGTCGCGTTCGACGACGCCGGACCGACCGTCGGCCTCGCCACGACCGCAGGCTTCGCGACCGCGTTCTTCCTCTCGACAGTTGGCGTCGGCTGACGGAGCGAGGGAGGATCAGGAGCAGCGACTCACGCCACGCGACAGCGTGACGAACCCCGTCGCTACGAAGCGCACGAGCAGCGTTGTCACGGTTGAGGTGGATCAAGTCGGTGATGACGTACGGACCGTTCGGTAGGAACGCAACGAAGATCGCGAGACCTACCCACCAAGGTGGCCGGCGCGTCGTTCGTGGTCCCGTGAAGAGGAACACGGCAAACGCCAACGGGATGCAGGCGAGGAGCGAGTTCCACACCATCCAGGGCCCATTGCCCAGGAGCACACGCACGCCGCGGATCCTACGGACGAGATGTGCAGATGGTGTGACAAAATGGTGGAGATCAGCCTCGCAGGGCCTCGGCGGCTCCGTCGAGCGGCAGCTCGTCGTCTGCGCCGGTCTTGCGGTTTCTCCGTTCGACGACGCCTCGGGCGACACCCTTGGCGCCGAGCGTAAGACGCGTCGGCATACCGAGCAGATCTGCATCGGCGAACTTCACGCCGGGTGACGCGTCGCGGTCGTCGTAGAGCACCGACACCCCCGCGGCAGTGAGCTCGTCGTAGAGCTTGTCGGCCGCTTCGCTCACTTCTCCCGTGGCCTTTCCCTTGCCAGTGATCGCCACGAGGTGCACGTCGTACGGGGCCAGCGCGGAAGGCCACGCGATGCCGAGCTCGTCGTGGTGCTCCTCGACGACCGCGGTCACGATCCGCGAGATGCCGATGCCGTAGCAACCCATGACCATCGGGTGCTGCTCGCTGTCTTCGTCGGTGTAGAGCGCGCCCATCGCCTCGGCGTACTTGGTGCCGAGCTGGAACACCTGCCCCACCTCGATGCCGCGGTCGATGGACAACGGTGAGCCACAGCTCGGACACGGATCACCAGGCACCACCGCCACGAGATCGGCCCATTCGGCGACGGAGAAGTCGCGCCCGAGCGCGGCGTTACGTACGTGGTGATCCTTCTCGTTCGCTCCGGTCACCCACGCGTGCGGCGCGCTCACCAACGGGTCGGCGATCACCAGGGCGACACCGGTCGCGTCCGGCCCGATGTAGCCCTTCACGAGGCCGGGATGCGCGGCGAAGTCGTCATCCTCGAAGAGGCGCGCAGTCCGCGGCGCAACCGCCTTGCGGAGCGCGGCCTCGTTGAGCTCACGGTCACCGGGAAGCAACGCGAGGCCGACCCCGTCGTCGAGGTGGAACGCGATGCACTTGAGTAGCTCGCCCTCGGGCGTACCGAGATGCTGCGCGACGGCCATGATCCCCGGCATGCCCGGCGTGTGCACCTTCTCGAGTTCCGCGTCTGCACTACCGCCGTCGTGCTGCTCTGACTTCCGTCGAGCGACCTCGGCGTTCGCCGCGTAGTCGCACTTCTGGCACCACACGATGTCGTCTTCGCCGATCTCGGCCATCGCCATGAACTCGTGGTTGATATCGCCACCGATCTCGCCCGACTCCCCCTCGACCGCACGAAACGTGAGCGCACATCTCGTGAACACGCGCGAGTACGCGTCGAACATGTCCTGGTAGGTGCGGCGGAGGTCGTCGACGTCGACGTGGAACGAGTACGCGTCCTTCATAAGGAACTCCCGCGCGCGCAACAACCCGAAGCGCGGCCGCAACTCGTCGCGATACTTCCAGTTAATCTGGTACAGGTTGACGGGCAGATCGCGGTAGCTCTTGAGCTCACCCGCCACGATCGTGGTGATTACCTCTTCGGCCGTCGGCGAGAGGCAGAACTTCACCTGCTTGCGGTCTTCGAGGCGGAACATCAGCGGGCCGTAGTCGTCGTTGCGACCCGATCGCTCCCACAGCTCGAGGGGCTGCGTGATCGGCAGCGTCATCTCTTGCGCGCCCGCGGCGTCCATCTCCTCGCGCACGATCTGGGCGACCTTGGCGAGCACGCGCTGACCGACCGGCAGCCAGGCGTACATGCCGCTGGCGACCTGCCGGATGCACCCGGCCCGCAGCAAGAGACGGTGGCTGGCGATGTCGGCGCCGGCGGGGTCGTCCCGCAGGGTGCGCAGGAAGAGCCGGGACATCCGCATCGACCCGAGGCTACGGCCCGATGCCCTCAACGGCGGCGGATATGCGCCCCGACCGGGCCCGGAGAAATCTGACTCCGCCGCTGGTATTTGACCGGGGGATTGTCTACTCTTCTCGTCGTGATCCGGGAACGCGGCGCCCCATCCATCTCGATGGGCCGCACGCCGCATGAGCACACCGACGAGATGTGTCGTCGCGCTCTCTCGGGCCGCGCCCGCTAACTGAAGCGCCCGCGCCCCGCCTCCCCACCCCAACTTCTCGGGAGCCGCGCGTGTCGACCACCTTCTCTGGCACCACCTTCACTGGCACCACCTCCGCTCAACCACTGAGGCAGGACTTGGCATGACCATCGACGTCACCTCGCTGCGCGTCCGCCCGCTCGAGCCCGAGATCGAGGCTGAGCTCGACAAGTTCGAGAACGGCGTGCGCCGGTACCTCGCGCAGGAGATCGACGAGGACGCGTTCCGGGTATTCCGCCTCAACCAAGGCGTCTACGGACAGCGCCAGGGCGGCCACGCCCAGATGCTGCGGGTGAAGATCCCCTACGGCCGTATCGAACCCGACCAGCTCGAGATGATGGGGTACATCGCCGAGACGTACTCGCGCGGCTGGGGTCACCTCACCACGCGCCAGAACGTGCAGTTCCACTTCGTCGACCTCGAGCAGACCACCGAAGTGCTTCGCTTGCTCGCGGCGGTGGGCATGACGAGTCGCGAGGCATGCGGCGACACCGTGCGCAACGTGGCCGGCTGCCACCTCGCCGGCGCGTGCCCCTACGAGGTGCTCGACATCAGCCCGTGGGCCGAGGCCGCCAAAGACCTCTTCCTGCGCAACCCGATCTCGCAGCGGCTCCCGCGCAAGTTCAAGATCAACTTCTCCGGCTGCGCCACCGACTGCGGCCAGGCCATGTTCAACGACGTCGGCGTGATCGCCGTCAACCGTCCGCTCCCCGACGGCTCGGTGGAGCCCGGCTTCCGCGTGTTCATCGCGGGCGGCCTGGGCGCCAACCCCCACCCGGCGCAGGCCCTCGAAGAGTTCACGACGCGCGACGACTTGCTCCCCACGATCGAGGCGATCCTGCGCGTCGAGGACCACCATGGCAACCGCGACAACAAGCTGCGCGCTCGCCTCAAGTGGCTGGTCGACACGATGGGGATCGACGAGCTGCGCGAACGCATCATCAAGGAGCGCAAGTTCCTGATCGCGTCGGCCACATACCCCGGCGGGATCCCGAAGGCTGTGCAAGAGCACGGCGACGCCGCCGCGGGCATGACCACTACCCCGGCCGACGGCGTGCCCGTCGAGCTCGGCGGCCTCGACCCGTACCGCAAGTGGGAGCTGGCCAACGTGGTGCGCGGCCGCGCCAACGGCACGGTGAGCGCCTACGCCTACTGCCGTCTCGGCGACATCACGACTGCCCAGTTCCGCGGACTGGCTGCGGTGCAGCAGGACTTCGGCGTCGAGGTTCGCATCACGAACCGTCAGAACTTCGTGCTGCGTGGCCTCACCGAGGACAAGCTCCCTGAGCTACACGCGCGGCTGGTCGAGATCGACATGGCCGAAGCCGGTGCTGAGCTCGCCCGCGACGTGGTCGCGTGCCCTGGCGCCGACACCTGCAACCTCGCCGTCACACAGTCCCGCGGGCTCGCGGCCGACATCGGCCGTGCCCTCGACGACGCCGGCCTCGCCGAGGTGGGTGGCGTGCGGGTGAACATCTCCGGCTGCACCAACTCGTGCGGCCAGCACCACATCTCCGACATCGGCTTCTGCGGGCTCGAGCGCCGTGCGCACGGACGCTCCGCGCCCGGCTACCAGATGCTGCTCGGCGGGCGCGTCGGGCAGATGGAGATCGCATTCGGCGAGAAGGCCACGAAAGTCCCGGCCAAGGCCGCGGCGACCGCGGTCGTGCGCGTCGTCGAGCGCTTCGCCGGTGAACGATCGGCCGGCGAGACGTTCACCGACTGGCTCGACCGCAGTGGTGGCGCCAAGACCGTGGGTGAGGGCCTCAAGGATCTCGACGAGTTCCCGTCGCCCGAAGACGGTCCCGACTTCTACGTCGACTTCGACGAGACCGGTCCGTACGAAGCGGTCGTGGGTGACAGCGAGTGCGCAACATGAGCGCGCTGCCCGTCGCCGCCGAGGAGGCCCTCGACCTCCCAGATCTCGCCGAGCTCGCGGAGGTCTCGCGTCGCTTCGAGACCGCACCCCCCACATCGGTCATCGCGTGGGCTTGGGAGCGCTTCGGCCCTGAGGTCACGCTGGCGTCGTCGTTCCAGGACACCGTGCTCATCGACCTCGCGATGCAGGTTGCTCCCGAGATCGAGATCGTGTTCCTCGACACGCAGTACCACTTCGCGGAGACGCTCTGGTATGTCGAGGAGGTGCGCAAGCGCTACGACCTCAATCTCAACGTGGTGCACCCGGCGATCGAGCCCGACAACCGCTGGAAGACCGACATCGACACCTGCTGCGCGGCCCGCAAGGTCGGTCCGCTCGAGCGTGCGCTCGTCGGCAAGAACGCGTGGATGACGGGACTTCGCCGCTCCGAGACGCCCGAGCGCGCCAAGGCGCAGATCGTGTCGTTCGACCTCGGGCGCGGCATGGTGAAGGTCAACCCGATCGCCACATGGACCGAGGACGACGTGCGCTCCTATGAAGCCGACCGCGATCTGCTGCGCCACCCGCTCCACGACCGCGGCTACGGCTCGATCGGCTGCTGGCCGTGCACCCTCCCCGTCGCCGAGGGCGACGACCCCCGCGCCGGCCGCTGGGCCGGTACCGGCAAGCTGGAGTGCGGCCTCCACCAGTAACTCCGCCCTCCAAGACCCGTTTTCGTGACGGAATCGGTGGCCAGGGCAACTGGAAGCGTCACGAAAAGGTGCGGGAACCGGCATCTGGCAACATCTCCCCATGTCCGTTCACGACGTCGCGCAACGCGGGTTTGATGCCGCGAGCGACGCGTACGAACGAGCGCGACCGTCATATCCGCCCGACGCCGTCGCCTGGCTCGTCGAGCACCTCGCGATCGATGCGTCGAAGCTCGTCTGCGATCTCGCCGCGGGCACCGGAAAACTCACCCGACTCCTCGCCCCCACCGGTGCGCGCCTCGTCGCGGTGGAGCCGGTCGAGGGGATGTCGCGTCACTTGCGTGCGTCGCAACCGGATGTGCCGGTTGTCGCGTCCACGGCTGAGGCGTTGCCCTTCGACGGCGCCGCCCTCGACGCCGTGACCGTCGCTCAGGCCTTCCACTGGTTCGACGCTGACCGCGCGTTCGCCGAGCTGGCGCGCGTGTTGCGCCCGGGCGGCCGCGTTGGATTGATCTGGAACATGCGCGACCGATCCGTGCCGTGGATGGACACGCTGTGGGGCGTGATGGACCGCGTCGAGAAGAAGGCACCGTGGCGGGACCATGAACGGTGGTCCGACTCCGCTCTCGGTGAGCGGGCTGGGTTCGGGTCACTTGGTATCGCCGAGTTCCGCCACGAGCAACACCTCGCACCCGACGACGTGATCGAACGATTCGCGTCAGTGAGTCATGTTGCGGTGCTGCCACCAGCCGAACGCGAGGCAGTGCTCGACGAGATCCGAGCAATTCTCGGCAACGACCCGGCAACCGCGGGCAAGTCCGAGCTCGCGATCCCCTACCGGGTCGACGCCTACTGGTGCGAGCGGCTCCCATGACAGCATCGAAGCGCACGCGTATCGGTGTCGCCGCCGGCCGGCTCGCCGGTGCACTGTCACGCACGCTCACGCGCGGCCAAGGCGCAACCATCAGCGGGCGTGTCATCAACAAGATCGCACCCAATGCACTCGAAGAGCTGGCCGACGGGCAACGCGTCACGTTGGTTTCCGCAACCAACGGCAAGACGACAACGACCCGATTCCTTGCCACGGCACTCACGACCGCCGGTCGCACCGTCACCACCAACTCGACTGGAGCGAACCTCACGTCAGGTATCGCACCCACGCTCGCAGGCGCACCGGGCCCGGGCGACGCGGTGCTCGAAGTCGACGAGCGGGTGCTCCCCCGCGTGATCGATCCGCTCGCTGCGGAGCTGCTCGTACTCGGCAACCTCTCTCGTGACCAGCTCGACCGCTATGGCGAAGTGCACGCGGTGAGTGAGTCGTGGCGCACAACGATGCAGTCGCATCCAGGCGTGGCCGTCATCGCGAACGCGTCGGATCCGCATGTGGTGTGGGCGGCGATGCCGGGCAAGGTCACCTGGGTCGCGCTCGGGCTCGGTTGGAGATCCGATGCCGCGACGTGCCCCGAATGTGGCGCGCTGCTCACGTGGTCGACCGATCGCTTCGACTGCCCAAAGTGTGGATTCGCACAGCCTGCCACCGACACCGTCCTCGACGGCGACACCCTTGTCCTCGATGGCACGCGCATCCCGCTCGACCTCGCGCTCCCGGGACGTTGGAACCTGGCCAACGCGGCGCTCGCCGTGACCGCCGCCGCGCACCTCGGCGTCGATCCGACACAAGCCGCCGAGTCGTTGAAGTCTGTAACCAGCGTCGCCGGTCGGTACATGCACGTTCCCCTCGGCGATGGTCGCTCCGCGCGCGTGCTCCTCGCCAAGAACCCGGCGGGCTGGACCGAGGTGCTGCGCTTCCTGCACCGGCGCGACACCGCAGTGGTGATCGCTGTCAACGCGCGAGTCGCCGACGGCAAAGACCCGTCGTGGCTGTGGGATGTGCCGTACGAGCTGCTCCGTGGGCACGAGAACGCGGCCGCCGGTGACCGTCGCCTCGATGTGGCGGTGCGCCTCCGCTACGCGGAAGTGGACCACGAGATCGAACGCGACCCCGTTGCCGCGGCGCGCGAGCTCGATGGCGATGAGGTGCACATCGTGGCGTCGTACACGCAGTTCTCCGCGCTCTACCGCAAGTACGGCGGTGGCGCATGACTGCCGTCCGCGACTCCGCCGTCCGCATCGGGCTCATCTACCCCGAGCTCCTCGGCACGTACGGCGATCGCGGGAACGCGATCGTGCTCGTGCAGCGCACGCGCTGGCGGGGCATCCCGGCCGAGCTCGTCGAGGTCGACGCCGGTGAGCCGATTCCCGACTCCCTCGACGTCTACATCTTCGGCGGTGGCGAGGATGACCCCATGGAGATGGCCGGCGCGGGCATGCGCGAGTCGAAGGCGAACATCGAGCGTGCGCACACGAATGGCGCCGTCGTGCTTGCCGTGTGCGGTGGATACCAGCTCATCGGCAACCGCTACATCGCAGCAGATGGCGAGATCCTCGAGGGCATCGGATTGGTCGACGTGGAGACACGCGCCGGTTCACCCCGCCTCATCGGCGAGCTCGTCGCCGCTCCAAGCGACGACGTCAACTGGGGCGAGTTCGGACCGCCGCGCGCGCTCACCGGCTTCGAGAACCACGGTGGCCGTACCAGCCTCGGCGCGGGAGTTGCCCCACTCGGAAGAGTGCTGGCCGGCGGAGGCAACGGCGACGGCACCAAGACCGAAGGGGTCCTGGCCGAACGGATCATCGGCACCTACCTGCACGGCCCGGTCCTCGCCCGCAACGCCGAGCTCGCCGACCGCATCATCGCCTGGGTCGCCGGCAGCATCCCCCCGCTCGAAGCAACGCTCGAACAGAGCCTGCGCGCCGATCGCCTTGACGCGGCAATGGTCCGCGGCGTCCACAAATGGTGGCGCGACCGCATGTTGGCGCGAGGCTAAGCCGCACTGTTTGCTAGAAGGAGAGACATGACGAATCCATTCGGATACTCGGGCAAGCGCGTAGTCGTGACTGGCGGCGCCACCGGTGTGGGCGCTGCGCTCCTCGACCTGTTGGCTGAGCTCGAGGCCGAACACGTCACCGTGCTGGATGTGAAACCGCCATCGGCTGCTCACGACGTGTACCTGGAGACCGACCTCGCGGACCCAGCAGCCGTCGACGCGGCGATCGCCAAGATCGACGGCCCGGTGCATGCGCTGTTCAACAACGCGGGTGTGGCCGACACGATGCCCCCCCGGACCGTGATCGCGGTGAACTACCTCGCGCTCCGCCGCCTGTCGGAGGGTCTGCTCGACCAGATCCCCGAAGGCGGAGCGATCGTCAACACCGCCTCGACCGCGGGAAGCCAGTGGCCGTCGCATCTCGAGGCACTCAACGAGGTGCTGGATCTTGAGGACTGGGCGAAGACGCTCGCGTGGATCGACACCAACCTCACCGACCTTGACGTGCTGCCGTACTTCTTCTCGAAGGAGCTCGTGCAGGTGTACACGATGCGCTCGTCGCGCCCGTGCGTGCGCCGCGGCGTGCGCACGAACAGCGTCTGCCCATCGCCCATCGATACACCGCTTCTGGCCGACTTCCGTGCCACGATGTCCGACAAGCTCATCGACTGGAACGTGTCCGAGACCAACGGTCGACTCGTCACTCCACGTGAGGTTGCGATGGTCCTCGCCTTCCTCGGCGCCGACGCGTCGGGCTACGTCAACGGGGTCAACCTGCTCGTCGACTCCGGCTTCACCGCTGCAATGACCACCGGCCAGGTGGACTTCTCCGGGATGGCGTGAGCACACGCATGGCGTCCGACATGAGCCCGCTGACGCGCGACATCTCACGCCGCGGCTTCCTGGGTGGCGCGGCGGCCGGTTTCGCCGCGGCGGCGCTCCCACATCGCCTCTTGGTGCCGAACGGCGCAAGCCCCTTGACCAGCGCGTACCCCTTCACGCTCGGTGTCGCCTCGGGCGATCCGTTGCCGGACGGGATCGTGCTGTGGACGCGCCTCGCGCCGGATCCGCTGGCGGGCGGCGGGATGCCCACTACCCCCGTCAAGGTGCGGTGGCGAGCGACGAGCAGATGCGCAAGATCGTGAAACGCGGGACAACAACCGCACTTCCCGAGCACGCCCACTCGGTGCACGTCGACGTGCGCGGTCTCGATCCAGGGCGCCCGTATTGGTATCGCTTCGTCTCCGGCGACGACGAGACGCCGATCGCGCGCACGCGCACGGCGCCCGCCGACGACGAGCTTCCTCGCCGCATGCAGTTCGGTCACGTGTCGTGCCAGCGCTTCGATCAGGGCTACTACACCGCGTACGCCGACCTGGCAGAGCACGACCTCGATCTCGTGATCCACGTCGGTGACTACATCTACGAATACCCCGGAGGGCCCGTGCGTGGTCCTCAACTGAGCATCCCCGAAACGCTCGACGACTACCGCCTTCGTTACGGCCTGTACAAGACAGACGGCGATCTCCAAGCCGCCCATGCGATCGCACCATGGCTCGTGACCTGGGACGACCACGAGGTGAAAAACAACTACACCTCCGACAGCCCGTCGGGCACGAGCATCACGCCCGACGCCGCGTCGTTCCTGCCGCGACGTGCGGCCGCATACAAGGCGTGGTGGGAGCACCAACCCGTGCGCCTCCCTCCACCCCATGGTCCCGATGTTCAGATCTATCGCCGAACGTCGCTGGGACGGCTCGCCACCGTGCATGTGCTCGACACCCGCCAGTACCGCACGGAGCAGACGTGCGGGTCGCGCGACATCGGCGAACGCTGCGAAGCCGCGTTCGACCCGCGACCACCGTGCTCGGCACAGACCAGGAGCGTTGGCTGGCGAAGGGACTGCGCATCGCCGACACGCAGTGGAACGTGCTCGCGAACCAGATCGTCATGCAGCAGTGGCGCTTCGCGCCGGGCAACGACGTGTGGAACCTCGACCAATGGGACGGCTACCCGGCCGCGCGCGATCGGCTGTTCGAGGAGCTCGGGCGCCGCGGCACTGCCGACACCGTCACGCTCACCGGCGACGTGCACACGAGCTGGGTCGGCACGCTCGCCGAGGACTTCGACGACCTCGAGTCGAAGGTGCTCGGCGTCGAGTTCGTCGGACCCGCCGTGTCCACCACGCCGAGCGCACAGCTCGCCGGCTTCGCACCGACGATCCTCGAGCACAGCCCTCACCTGCGTTGGATGGAAGGCACCCGCAACGGCTGGGTGTACCACGACGTGCGTCCGAACGAATGGCGAGCCGACTACCGCCTCGCCGACGACATAACCGTGCCCGGCGCCCCGGTGACCACCGCGTCGTCATGGGTCGTCAGCCACGGAGGCCAACTCGAAGGACCGTGATTCGTCAGAGCGCCTCGGGCGACGTCAGCCCTCGGCGATGACGCGGATCTTCTTGATCTTCTCGGAGTCGTGGTTGGCGTCTGTGCCTTGGATCTGGAGGAGCTCCTCGCGGGTCTCGGCTGCGATGCGCTCGGCGTCGACGTCGGCTGCAGCGATGCGGGCCTCGATGCCTTCTTCCATGATCTTCTCGGCTTCGTCGATCAGCGCGCTCACCATCTCGGCTTCGGGCACGACACGCACGACGTGGCCGCGCACGAACAGATGCCCCTTGCCGCGACCGGCGGCGATTCCGAGATCGGCGCCGCGCGCCTCACCCGGGCCGTTCACGACGCACCCCATCACCGCCACTTGCAACGGGATGTTGCGGCCTTCGAGTGCAGCCTGCGCTTCCTTGGCGACCCTGATCACGTCGACCTCGGCCCGCCCACAACTCGGACACGCGATCAGGTCGAGACCCTTGCGTTCGCGCAGTCCCATCGCCTCGAGCAGCGTGCGCCCGGCCTGGGCCTCTTCGACGGGATCAGCCGTGAGCGAATAGCGGATGGTGTCGCCGATGCCCTCGGCCAACAGTGTTGCGATGCCCGCGGTCGACTTCACCAAACCGGCGGGTGGCGGACCAGCTTCGGTCACGCCGAGGTGCAACGGGTGGTCGACGGTCTCCGAGAGCAATCGGTACGAGTCGATCATCAGCGCGACGTTCGACGCCTTCACCGAGATCTTCACGTCTTCGAAGTCGACTTCACGAAAGTAGGTGAGCTCGCGCACCGCAGACTCCACGAGCGCTTCGGGTGTTGCGCCGCCGTGACGCTCGAAGATCTCGGGATCGAGGCTGCCCGCGTTCACACCGATACGGATCGCCAAGCCGCGGTCACGCGCTTCGGAGGCGACCGCCTTGATCTGGTCTGGCTTGCGGATGTTGCCCGGGTTCAGCCGCAACCCCTGCACGCCGGCTTCCATCGCGGCGAGCGCGAGCCGGTACTGGAAGTGGATGTCGGCGATGATCGGCACGGGTGACCGCGGCACGATCTGCGCGAGCCCCTCGGCCGCGGCTTCGTCGTTGCACGTGCAGCGCACGATGTCGCACCCCGCGCCGGCAAGCGCATAGATCTGGGCGAGCGTGCCGTCAACATCGGCCGTCTTCGTCGTGGTCATGGACTGCACCGAGACCGGTGCGTCACCCCCAACGGCAACCGCTCCCACATGAACCTGACGGGTTTTTCGGCGGGGTTGCATCACAAACAGCCTAACGAGGGCGATCCCGGGCGACACCTGCCCGCAGCGTGAAGATCTCGTGCAGAGCTAATTGATGGCGTCGCGGATGTCGAGGAACATCGCGCTGAGTCCCAGCATCAGGAATGCGGCGAGCACCACTGCGGTCAGTGGCATCAGCTTGCGGAAGTCGGCCCGCACCTCGCGCTTCTTCACCTTGGACGCGATGGCCTCGTAGACGACGACTGCTGCGTGGCCACCGTCGAACGGCAGCAACGGCAGCGTGTTGAAGATCGCAAGGATGAGGCTGATGGCACCCAGGAGCCAGAGAAGCTGCGCCCAGTCACCGCTGACAATGTCGCTGCCGGCATCGACGATCCCGATCAGCGAACGCGGCCGCGCGTCGGCTTCGGGCGTACCCGCTTTGGGGGCGTCGGACGAGAAGTTCTTGCTGTACTCGGACAGTCCGTCAGGCGAGAACAGGTGCGCCATCCCTGACACGGTCCCCGCGGTGATGTCGCCCAGCGCGTTGAAGCTCTCCGGCACTGCCTGCAGAGGGTTGATCGAGCGGAACGCCGCGGCCGGCCCGATGCCGAGGAAGCCTCGGCCCTGCTTGTCCTTCGGTGTCGCGTCGAGCTGAGTCCGCTCGCCCTTGCGCACCACCGTGAACTCAGTGGCTTGGTCGCCACGAGCTTCGATCTTCGCGACGAGGTCTTCCCAACCCGTTACCCGCTTGCCGTCGATCGCGACGATGCGATCGCCGTGATGGAAGCCCGCCGCCTTGGCCGGACTCGGAATCTTCTCGCCATCGGAATTCCTGACCGATGCGACCACATGGTCGATCGTGGTGGTAGCAACCCCTTCGTTCGTGTGTCCCTGCACCGCGAAGAACGCCCAGAACAACACCAACGCGAGGATCACATTGACGGTGACGCCGGCGAGCACGACGATGAGCCGGTTCTTGTGCGAGGCGCGCCGATAGGTTCGGGACTCGTCGGCGGGATCCACGTCTTCGATGTTCGTCATCCCGAGAATGCGCACATAGCCGCCGAGCAGGATCGCCTTCACTCCGAACTCGGTTTCACCGCGCTTGAACGACCAGAGCCGCGGACCGAAGCCGACGAAGAATTCCGTTGCCTTCATGCCGGTGCGCTTCGCCGCGATGAAGTGGCCGGCTTCGTGCAGCATCACCATGAGCACGATCCCGACGATCAGCGCCAGCGCATCACGGCTGCCTGGCCTGAAGATGGCCAACCCAACAAGGCCGGCGACGATGGCCACGAGGATGAACGTCGCGCCTCGCCGATCGACCTCGGCCGAAGCCTCTTCCAAGGGGTCCTTCACAGGGCGGTCCTGGCCTCGATCTGCTCGACGACGTGGCGGGCCCGCTCACGCGCAACCCGGTCTGCTTCGAGAACGTCAGCCACCTCGGTGATGTTCCCCGAACCTTGGTGCAGAACCTCGGCATTCACCTCGGCAATGCCCAGCCACGGGATCCGCCGATCAAGGAACGCCTCGACGGCCACCTCGTTCGCACCCGAGAGCGTGGCCGGTGCGCCCCCGCCGGTGCGGCCAGCCTCGTAGGCCAGGGCCAAGCACGGAAACGCCTCAAGGTCGGGAGTTTCGAACGTGAGCGAACCGAGGCTCGTCCAGTCGATCGCGCCGAACGGCTCGGAGAGGCGATCGGGCGCGCCGAGCGCGAGCCCGATCGGCAGCCGCATGTCGGGCATCGAGAGCTGCGCGACCGTGGCGCCGTCGGTGAACTCCACCATGCCGTGCACCACCGACTGCGGGTGCACGACCACGTCGACCTGGTCGTAGTCAACGTCGAACAACTCGTGCGCCTCGATCACTTCGAGTCCCTTGTTCATCAGAGTGGAGGAGTCGATCGTGATCTTCGCACCCATGTCCCATGTTGGATGTTTCAGCGCGTCTTCCACCGTCACGAGCTCGAGCTCGGCGCGAGTGCGGCCCCGGAACGGTCCACCGCTCGCAGTGAGGATCAAGCGGGCGACCTCTTCACGACGCCCGCCGCGCAGCGCCTGGTAGAGCGCGGAGTGCTCGGAATCGACGGGAACGATCTCGCCGCCACCGCGGACCCGCGCCGCGTTCACGACCGGTCCACCCGCGATGAGGCTTTCCTTGTTGGCGAGCGCGAGCCGCTTCCCTGCTTCGAGCGCGGCGATCGTGGCCGGCAAGCCCGCGAAGCCAACGACCGCGTTGAGCACCACGTCAGCATCGGGCAGCGCCGCGAGCTCGGTGAGCGCGTCGGTGGAGTCGAGTCCGCTGCGTACCCGTTCGGCGGGTACGCCAAATTCGTCGGCCTGCGCGTTCAGCAATTCGGTGTTGCGCCCAGCTGCGAGCGCGACCACTTCGTAGTGCTCGCGGTGGCGCCGGATGACGTCGAGGGCTTGTGTCCCGATGGAGCCGGTCGACCCGAGGACGACCACTCGCCTCGTCATGGTCGACTCCGCGGCGCATCGAAACGGAGCGGCGCCGACGAGGGGCGCCGCTGCGTCTCCCGGCGCCTCACGAGAACAGGTGCAGCGCCCAGTAGAAGGCCGCCGGCAGTGCGAAGAGGACGGCGTCGAAGCGATCGAGGAAGCCCCCGTGGCCCGGCAGGATGCCACCAAGGTCCTTCACCCCGAGGTCGCGCTTGATCATCGACTCCACGAGATCGCCGAGCGGAGCGAAGATAGCCACGAGGATCCCGAGCACGATCCCTGCGCCGATGCCTTTGTCGGCCCATGGGTGCAGCGTGCTGCCGACCACACCACCGAGCGCGATAGCAGTGATCGCTCCGGCGATGAGGCCTTCGACGGTCTTGTTCGGCGACACGCGGGGTAGCAACGGTGTGCGCCCCATCGATCGGCCGACGAAGTAACCGACCGTGTCGGAGCCGACTGCGCAGATCACCACACCCATCAGGTATCCGGTGCCGCTCACCGGCGCAGCGAGCAACATGCCGCCGTACGCGCCGAAGATGCCGACCCACGCGAACGGGAGCAACGAGAGCGCGATGTTGACGGTTGCACGCGCGTGCACAACCTCGAAGAGGTACCAGAAGAACGTGAACGCACCCATGAGCAGCGCGGCGATGAGGATGCCGCGCTCACCCTTGTTGTAGGCGAGCGGCACGACAGCCGCGCATCCGACCAAGCCCAACAGAGTCGCCGGGTGATAGCCGACGCGCTGGAACGCCGTGTACAGCTCGAACGCGCACAACCCGACGATGACGGTCACGAGGATCATCGCGGGGCCGCGACCGGCCGCGAACGCAGCAAGCGCGACGGCCGCGACGACGGCCGCGGTGACAAGACGCGGTCCGACATTGGAGCGAGCGGCCTCGGCCTCGTAGCCGCCCGCCTCGTAGCCGCCCGCCTCGTAGTCCTCGTAACCCTCGGCGTACCCGCCTCGGTATCCCTCGTGCTGGTCGACGTACGGACTCTCGAGCCCACCTGCTTCCGGCGGCGGACCCATTGCTGGGCCTGGTCCGGGTGCCGATCCTGGTACCGATCCTGGCGGTGGTCCGAACGGCTCTTCCTCGTGACGGCCACGACCGCGCCCGCGCTTCGCACCACGGCCGCGCCGCGGTGGCGCGAACTCGTCGTGCAGGTCGCCGGGCGCGCCAACGCCGAGCGTGTCGTCGCCGGACAGCTCGCCCGCGCCCCAGTCGGCGTCGGCCCAGTCGGCGTCGCCCGTGCGGAAGCGAGGGCCAGATCCGGTCACTTGGGCCCAGGGCTCGAAGTCGTCGTCGGCGGAGTCGCCGCCCAGCACCCGCGGCACCTGGCCGGTCGGGGGCTCGGTCCAGTGCGGAAGCTCAACCGGGGTCTCGTCGGGGGCGCGGCGGCGCGCCCGAGGTTCGGGATCAGCCCACTCGTCGCCCCCGCCACCGGGGAGCGGGAACCGCCCGACCGGACGCGGCGCTTGTGCCTGAGGCGGGGCGTCGTACGGAGCTTGGGGTGGCGAAGCCTGGGGCGGCGGTGCGTACGCAGCGTCGGGATCACCGACCACCCGGACACCCTCGCCCGGGGCCTTGGGCACCCAATCGTCTTCGAAGTCGTCGTCACGCCAGTCCGACATAAGGTCACAAGGGTAGACCCGCGAGGGTCTCCGGCGATAGTCCCGTGGCCAGAGGGGCTGGTGTGGTTGGAGTGGGGACTCCTACACGGCCAGAAGCTCCTTTTCCTTATGGGACAGGAGATCGTCGACGTCGGCGACCACCTGGTGGGTGTGCTTCTCGAGGTCTTTCTCGATCCGCTCCAGATCGTCCTTAGAGATGTCGCTGTCCTTCTGGAGCTGCTCGAGCTCCTTGCGGGCATCCCGTCGGATGTTCCGGATGGCCACCCGGGCCTCCTCGGCCCGGCTCTTGACCACCTTCACGAGCTCCTTGCGGCGCTCCTCGGTGAGCTGCGGGAAGGCGAGTCGGATCACCGCGCCGTCATTGCTCGGGTTCACCCCGAGGTCGCTGCCCTGGATCGCCTTCTCGATGGCCTTGATGTTGGTCTTGTCGTAGGGCGAGATCACGAGCAGCCGCGGCTCGGGGACGCTGCACCCGGCGATCTGCTGGAGCGGCACCATCGACCCGTACGACTCGATCATGAGCTTCTCGACGAGTGCCGGGTTCGCCCGCCCGGTCCGCACGGCGCCGAACTCGCCTTTGAGGTGCTCGATCGCCTTCTTCATCTTGTCGTGGCAGTCGTCAACCACCAGCTCGGCCAACTCGTTCTCCGCCATACATCTCCGCTCTTGGCGCTTCGCGCCGGGCCGCTCGGGCCACGGCTCGCTACGCCACAGGGTACCTGCGGCGCGGTCGCTTACCTCTGGGCTTGCTTCCCCTTCAGCTCACGCCGTGCGCACGAGCGTGCCGATCGGCTCACCCACGAGCGCGCGCGCGATATTGCCGGGCTCCATCACGTCGAAGACGATGATCGGGAGCTTGTTGTCCAAGCAGAAGGTGATGGCTGTCGAGTCCATGACCTCGAGCCGCTGGTTCAGTACCTCGAAGTGGCTCACCTCGGTGAACTTCACCGCGTCGGGGTTGCTCCGAGGGTCGGCCGAGTAGATCCCGTCGACCCCCGAGTGCGTGCCCTTCAAGATCGCCTCTGCACCCATCTCGGCCGCGCGCAGCGCCGCGGTGGTGTCGGTCGTGAAGTACGGGTTCCCGGTGCCAGCCGCGAACACAACCACGCGCCCCTTCTCCAGATGACGGATCGCCCGCAGCGGGATGAACGGCTCAGCAACCTGGGCCATCGCGATGGCGGTCTGCACGCGTGTGGGCTGATCGGCCGCCTCGAGCGCGTCCTGCAATGCGAGCGCGTTGATGACCGTGGCCAGCATGCCCATGTAGTCGGCTCGGGCGCGGTCCATGCCCCGCTTCGCACCACTCATGCCGCGAAAGATGTTGCCTCCACCCACGACGATGGCAATCTCCACCCCGAGGTCGGTGCGCGCGCTCGCGACTTCGTCGGCGATGCGCTGCACCACCTTGGCGTCGATGCCGTAGCCAATGGTCGTGTCGGCGAACGCCTCACCCGAAAGCTTCAGCACCACGCGTCGGTACTGACTCTTCGCCATGGATCAGGCTTCCTCGCCGACCTTGACGCGCTTGAAGCGACGCACGGTCGCGTCCTTGCCCAAACCCTCGACGAGCTTGCCGACGGTGGTCTTGGCGTCGCGGACGAAGGCCTGGTCGATGAGCACGTTCTCTTTGTAGAAGCCGTTCATCCGGCCGTCGACGATCTTCTCGAGGGCGTTCTCGGGCTTGCCTTCGTTGCGGGTGAGCTCAACGAGTACCGCCCGCTCCTTCTCGATCACATCGGCCGGCACGTCCTCGCGACGCACGTACTTCGGTGCCGCCGACGCCACGTGCAACGCGATGTCGTGGGCGACTTCCTTGGCCTTGGCATCGCCGCCGTCGACCCCACCGATCTCCACGAGCACACCGATCGTGCCACGCTCGTTCTGCACGTGTTTGTACCCGTCGATCACGCCGTCGGCCGTCTCGTACACGACGACGCGTCCGAGACCGATGTTCTCGCCGAGCTTGGCGGCGAGCTGGGTGATGTGCTCCTCGACCGTCCCGCCCTCGAAGTGAAGCGCAGCGATCTCTTCCTTGGCCTCGTCGGCCGCGAGTCGGGCCAACTTGGTGACCGTGTCGGTGAAGATCGCGCCCTTGGCGACGAAGTCGGTCTCGGCCGTGAGCTCCACGAGCGAGCCGACGTTGCCCTCGACGATCACCTCGACGGCGCCGTCGTTCGCGGCCTTCGCGCGCGACGAACCCGAGAGGCCCTTCGTGCGCAGCCAGTCTTTGGCCGCATCCATGTCGCCGTCGTTCTCGGCAAGCGCCTGCTTGCAGTCCATCATCCCCGCGCCCGTTGCCTTCCGAAGCGCGGCGACCATCGCCGCAGTGACCTCGGCCATCAGTCGGTCGCCTGCGGCTCGTCGCCCGACGCCTCGACAACCGGCGCTTCCGCGGCGGGCTCCTCGACAACCGGCGCGTCAGCGGCGGGTACCTCGGCTGCGGGGGTGTCGTCGGCAGATGCCGCGGGCTCCTCAGCCGGCTTTGCCTTGAGCTTCGCTTCGCGCTCCTTCTGTGCGGCCGCGGCCGCGTCGCGCGCCTTCTGCTGCTCCTCGGCCTTCTTGGCTTCCTCTTCGGGATCGAGCACCTTCGGCGCCTTGGGCTCTTCCACCTTCGGAGGCTGCTTGCCACCCTTGCGCTGCGCGAAGAGACGGCCTTCATTCACCGCGTCGGCGACGATCCGGCTCATCAGCGACGCCGAGCGGATCGCGTCGTCGTTGCCGGGGATCACGAAGTCGATGATGTCGGGGTCGCAATTGGTGTCGACGACCGCAATCACCGGGATGTTGAGACGGTTCGCCTCAGTGACGGCGATGTGCTCCTTCTTGGTGTCGATCACGAAGACCGCGTCGGGCAGCTTCTCCATGCGGGTGATGCCGCCGAGGTTGCGCTGGAGCTTGTCGCGCTCGCGCTTGACCTTCAGGCCTTCCTTCTTGATCATCTGCTCGGTCTCACCGGTCGCGACCATGCGGTCGAGCTCGTGGAGCTTGGCGACGCGCTTGTGGACGGTCTGGAAGTTGGTGAGCATGCCGCCGAGCCAGCGGTAGTTCACATACGGCATGCCGCAGCTGTCGGCCATGATCTGCATGGGCTCCTGGGCCTGCTTCTTGGTGCCCACGAACAACACGGTGCCGCCGTCTTCAACCGTCTTGCGGATGAAGCGGTAGGCGGTATCGATCCGCTCCAGCGTCTGCTGGAGGTCGATGATGTAGATCCCGTTGCGCTCCCCGAAGATGAAACGACGCATCTTCGGGTTCCAACGGCGCGTCTGGTGACCGAAGTGGACCCCGGCCTCCAGAAGCTGCTTCATGGTGACGACAGCCACAGAGACTCCTCAAGTTGTACGTCGGCTCGCTTGCGCCCCGCCCGGAGGCGGTGCGACCTGGATGGTGCTGCGAGCCTGAGAGATCCCGGGCCGAAACCCGAGTCGAGGAGGGAGTGTAGCGGGACCCCTGGCCCTTTCCCCAGGCCGGTCCCGGCGCTACTGCCAGTGCCCCGACCCGATGGCGCAGCCGTCGCCGGCAGACGATGCCTTCGACGTCGCACCCAGGCGGATCCGCTGGTTCTCCCAACGACACCTTGTTCGTGACGAAGCGGACGAGATCGGAGTAGGTCGCGCCGCCGACATCCTCGAGCACACCGCACGCGTCCGCCGGGAATCCGCCACCCAGATGGGCCTGCGCGGCACTGATCGCATCATCATCGGACAGCACGTTGCGGTGGTCGTCGGGCAGGAGCACGGTGCCCACGGGGACGATGACCTTCGTCCCCCCTGGCACATCGGCGCTCGACGACGGCACCACCGCGTCCTCGGCACCAACAATGGAGAGGTAGCGCACCGACGACGGCACCTTCGCGTCGTCGGCCCAGAGTCCCTCGATGGTGTCCGACTTCTCGGCGAGCTGGGCCACCGAGACCGCAGTCAGCAGATCGTCGTCCATGAGCTCACGGGCGATCGGCCCGAACCACATGTTCTTGTCGATCGCGCGATCAAACGTGGCCAACGGCGTGCCCTGATGGGGCGATGCGAACGTGACCACGTTCTCGATCTTGGGGTACTCCTTCTCATGGCCGGGAAGCACCTCCAGAAGGAACAGATCGATGACCACGCCACCTTGTGAATGGGCGACGAGGTCGATGTTGCGGCCGGGGTGGACCCGGGCAAAGTCTTTGATCTGCTCGCCAAGCATTCGCGCTTTCGCGTGCAGATCCCCGTACGTGTCCTCGGGTGTGTACGCCGGCGAGTCGGGCGCGTAGGAGAAGTAACCGACGTCGTCGGCGTCGTAGCCAAGCGCCGCACTCTGGAACCCGAAGCTCGGCGTCGAGCCGCCTCCCGGCTTGCGCCAGCTCGAGCTGCCCAGGCCGCCAACCGCAAGCACCGCGTTGCCAGAACCGCGCGGGTGAGCAAGCGCTGGCGGTTGCGGGCATGACGTAAGCCACTCGAGGATCTCGACCCCAGCCTCGACCACCTCATTGAAGAGGTCAGCGGCTCCATTGGCGATCTGCTCGGCGAGCTTCGCGACCGCGTCGGCAACCCCTTCGGCCACGTCGCGCAGCGTGCGCAGCACATCGCGCACGAGGGACTCGATGCGGTCGGCAAGATCCTTGGCAGCTTCACTGACGGCCCGGACAGCATCCAAGCCGATCTGGATCGCTTCCTCCACGCGATCCCATGCCCACTCGCCCGCATCGCTGATCGCCCCACCGACCGCTTCGGCTGCGTCGCAGGCCTGCTCGATGAGCGGGATCCCGCCCGCGCAGTTGTCGTCGTCTTCCCCGTCGATGAGCAGCCCGAGCATCTCCTCGTCGGACACCGACCCGTCGTCGGAGGGAATCAGGCGAACGAGCTTCGTGAGGTCGGTTGGCCCGAACAGCAGCATGGGGTCGAAGTAGCGACTTCCGACGCGCGCGCCGAAGTGCACGACGCCGCGACCATGACCAGCGCCTGTGCCGCCGGCGGTACCGAGCACCGCTCCACGCGCAACATGAGCACCGACCTTCACGTCGATGTGCGCGAGGTACGAGTACGACGTGCGGATTCCGCCTGGATGGGAGACGACGACGTGTTGTTCACCGCCAACAGTTCCCGCGAACGTGACGGTACCCGCATTTGCCGCCCGCACGGGTGTGCCGGCTTGTGCCGAGAAGTCGACACCACGGTGTCCTGAAGCGAAGCGCGCCAACGGCTCGCGATACGACCGAACGATGCCGCCCGGCACGGGCTTCGTCCAGGCTGACGAACCGGCACCGGCCGGCGGTACCGGCAGGGCGGCGACCAGCAGTGCGATGAACAGGAGCGCGACGACCGCGGCATCAAACAATGAGCGCGTTCGCCGGCCCGGAGTGCGAGGCGATGACATCGGTCTCCCCGGTGACTACGGCACGGCGGGGAAGCCGGAGGAAAGTGGGGCGCACCCTACCGGTGCGCGTGACCCGAGGGAAGACCTGCGGGAAAGTTTTGCTCGAGCAGGCGCTACGCGGGATCGGCGAGCCGAGCGCGGAGCTGGAGGATGGCCTTGGTGTGGATCTGGCACACCCGGCTCTCGGTGACGCCGAGCACCTGACCGATCTCGGCCAGGGTGAGCGCCTCGTAGTAGTAGAGGGTGAGCACGAGCCGCTCCCGGTCGGGCATGCGGTTGATGAGATCGGCGAGCAAGTGCTTCATCTCGTCGACCGCGAAGGCTTCGACCGGGTCGTGCTGTCGATCCGAGATGGTGTCGCCGAGCGTGGACGAGCCGCCGCGGTCGCCGGTGCCGCCGCCGCCGATGAGCTCGTCGAGCGCAACCAAACCGGTAAACGAGATCTGCGAGAGCGTTGTGCCGAGCTCGTCTTCAGTCATCCCGAGTTTGGCCGCGACCTCGCCATCGTTCGGGTTCCGAAGGAGCTCGTTCTCGAGCTCGGAGTACGCACGTTCCACCGCACGCGCCTTGGCGCGCACCGAGCGCGGCACCCAGTCGATCGACCGGAGCTCGTCGATGATCGCACCCTTGATCCGGGCGATGGCATACGTCTCGAACTTGAAGCCGCGCTCGGGCTCGAACTTGTCGATCGCGTCGATGAGGCCGAAGATCCCGTAGCTCACGAGGTCGGTCTGCTCGACGTTCTGCGGAAGCCCCGACGCGACCCGGCCGGCCACGAACTTCACGAGCGGTGAGTAATGGATGATCAGCCGCTCACGCGCTTCGATGGTGCCATTGGTCTTGTAGTCGCCCCAGAGACCGTCGACGAGGGCTTTGAGCTCGGGATCGTCAGGCACGGGGATGGCTCTCGTCGTAGACCGAACGGAGCCGGTCGCGGGTGACATGAGTGTAGATCTGCGTTGTCGCCAGATCGGCATGACCGAGGAGCTCCTGCACAGCGCGCAGGTCGGCACCCCCTTCAAGAAGGTGCGTCGCATACGCGTGACGGAGCGCGTGCGGGTGCAGGCTGTCGCGCGATGTGGTGGGCTGAGCGGCCACGATGCGATGCGCATCACGGGTCGAGAGCGCGCCGCCACGTCGAGCGAGGAACACGGCCTGCGGGGGCGAGTCGGGTGTGGCGAGCACTGGACGACCATGTGCGAGCCAATCCCCAACGGCGTCGCGCGCGGGCTCACCGATCGGCACGCGCCGAACCCGTCCACCCTTGCCAAGCACCGTGACCAGCCCGACACCGAGGTCACAGTCGGCGATCGCCAACCCGCAGCACTCACTCACGCGCAGCCCAGCGCCGTAGAGAACCTCGAGCACCGCGAGGTCGCGGCGCGCCAGGGCCAGCGCGATCGGGTCGTCGAGCTCGCTGGTGACGTCGATCTCGTCGCCAGCCGCGTCGAGCAACGCGGCGGCCTCCTCGCAGCGCGGAACCCGCGGGAGACGTGCGTCGCCTCTCGGGGCGCGCAGCGCACGGCCCGGATCGGTGGGCAGCACGCCGCTCCGATGGAGGTAGCGCAGGTACGCGCGAACCGCCGCGGCCTTGCGCGACACCGAGCGGCGGGCGAAACCCCGAGTGCCGAGGTAGGCGAGGTAGCGCCGGAGCGCCCGGCGATCCACGTCGGCCGGCTCGGGGCAGCCACCCCGCTCGGCCCACGCCACGAACTCGCGAACGTCATGTCCATAGGCCCGTTGCGTGTGCGGGCTGCTGCCGCCCAGCGTGGCGAGGTAGCCGTCGGAATCCCAGGACATGCGCAAACGGTAGCCACCCAAAGTGACCCTTCCCACCACCCACTCCAGAAACATTGGTGATCGGCCTGTCATACCCCCGGTTTACGGTCCTCTGGTCGCCGTCGCGGCCGCGGTCAACGGCTCGCCAGTACTTCCCCGTTGCTGAGCCCGTGTTCTGGCGCGGGTTCGAAGGTGGGAGGTCGCGGTGCTCGCGTCGGTTGTCAGCGCAACGCTGCTCGGTGTCGAGGGACAAGTGGTCACGGTCGAAGTCCACGTGTCCCAGGGCTTGCCCGCGTATCACATGGTCGGTCTGCCCGACACAGCAGTGCGGGAGTCGCGAGAGCGCGTGCGCGCCGCGATGTTGTCGTCCGGTCTGGCGTGGCCGCAGCAGCGGATCACCGTGAACCTCGCGCCGGGCAACGTGCGCAAGACCGGTGCCGGGCTCGAGCTCGCGGTCGCATTGGGGCTCCTCCTCGCAGCCGACGAGCTCCCCGCCGGCGTGCTCGACGGCGTGGGCGTGATCGGCGAGCTCGGGCTCGATGGAACGGTTCGCTCCGTGCCGGGCACGCTGGCGTTCGTCGACGCGGTCAGGCGCGCCGGGCTCACCACCGTCATCGTTCCGGAAGTCGATGCCGCAGAAGCTGCGCTGGCCTGCGGCGTGCACGTGCGCGTGGCGCGCACGCTCGGCGAGCTGCGCGCCTGCTTGAAGGGGGAAGCCACGTGGCCGGACCCACCGCCACCCGCGCCCTCCCGCGACGACGATCCCTTCGAGGACGAGCCGCTCGATCTTGCCGACGTGCGTGGGCTCGGCTGGGCGCGTCGGGCGCTCGAAGTCGCGGCCGCCGGCCATCACCACTTGCTGCTCACGGGCCCACCTGGCGCGGGCAAGACGATGCTCGCCCGCCGACTCGCGACAATCCTCCCGCCGCTGGCCGACGACGAAGCGTTCGAAGCGACACGTATCCACTCTGTGGCCGGTCACGCGCCCCGCGGCCTGCTCCGGCGTCCGCCAGTGCGCGCGCCGCACCACACCGCCTCGGTCGCGGCGCTCGTCGGTGGCGGCGCCGGTCGCCCACATCCCGGCGAAGTCACCCTCGCGAGTCGCGGCGTGCTCTTTCTCGACGAACTCGGCGAGTTTCCGCCTCGTGCGCTCGACGCGTTGCGTCAGCCACTCGAAGAGCGCGTCGTACGGATCGCCCGTCAGCCGATGACGCTCACGTTCCCTGCCGACTTCCTACTCGTCGCCTGCACCAATCCGTGCCCGTGCGGACTCGGCCC
>SHVJ01000026.1 GCA_009694295.1 Acidimicrobiia bacterium | reverse complement strand
TCGTCGTGATGCCGTTGTTCCACGTCGCCGGCTCCGGTTGGGCGTTGTTCGGGATCTACAACGGCGCACACAACGTCTTGATGCGCGACGTCGACTTCGGCGCGATCCTCGAGGCGATCCCGAAGTACGGCGTAACCGATTCGGTGTTCGTGCCCGCGGTGCTCCAGTTCCTCTTGATCACGCCGGGCTGCGAGAACACCGACTTCTCGAGCTTGCGCACGATCCTCTATGGCGCGTCACCGATCTCCGAAGAAGTGCTCGTCGGGTCAGTGGCGCGCTTCGGGTGCAAGTTCGTCCAGGCGTACGGGCTCACCGAGACGAACGGCGCGGCCGTCGTGCTCCCGGCTGAAGACCACGATCCCACCGGTCCGAACCGCCACCGCCTGCGCGCCGCGGGGATCCCGCTGCCCGGCGTGGAGCTCCGCGTCGTCGGCGACGATGACAAAGAGGTTCCTGTCGGCGAGATCGGCGAGGTGTGGATCAAGTCGCCAGGGAACATGGTCGGCTACTGGAACATGCCCGAGGCCACGGCCGCGGCGCTCACTCCCGACGGATGGTTCAAGTCGGGCGACGCGGGTTACCTCGACGACGACGGCTACCTCTACATCGCTGATCGCGTGAAGGACATGATCATCTCGGGCGGCGAGAACATCTACCCAGCCGAGATCGAGAGCGCGCTGATGAGCCACCCGGACATCGCCGACGCGGCGGTGATCGGCGTACCCGACGAGAAGTGGGGCGAAGCGGTCAAGGCGATCCTCGTGCGCACACCCGACACCGACGCGACCGACACCGACGTGATCGCGTGGTGCCGCGACCGACTCGCGCACTACAAGTGCCCGACGTCCGTCGACTGGACCAACGAACTCCCGCGCAACCCGTCAGGCAAGATCCTCAAGCGCGAGCTTCGTGAGCCCTACTGGGAAGGCAGAGAACGCAGAGTGAACTAGGAGCCGGTGAAGCCTGGAGAACGCTTCTCGGCGAACGCGGTAACGCCTTCTCTCGCGTCGTTGCGACCACCGGCGGCCAGAAGCTCTCGCTCTTCGTTCGCGAGCTGATCGTGAAGCGTTGCATTCAGTGAGCCGGCGAGCAGACGTTTCGCCACGCCGAATGAACGTGTCGGACCTGTCGCGAGTTGGGTTGTGAGAGCTTCTGCTTCGGCCATGAGCGAATCGTCGGGGACGACGCGGGTGACGAGTCCCCATTCCTGGGCTTCGTCTGCGTTCAGTGCTCGGTTCGTGAGGGTGAGCTCGACCGCGCGCCGGAGTCCGATGATCCGCGGGAGGTACCAGGTGGATCCGCCGTCAGGTGTGAGCCCGATTGCGGTGTATGCCATCACGAACTTTGTGGATGCGCCAGCAAGCACCAAGTCGGACAATGCAACGAGCGAGAGGCCAGCGCCGGCCGCACTGCCGTGAACCGCAGCCACGATCGGCGCGTCGATGCGCGCGAATGCCTCGATTGCCTCGTGCAGCGCGGCGACGATGCCCGTCAGCCTGTCGGGGAGCCCAGGGCCCTCGCCTGCGGCATCGGCGAACGCTCGCACATCGCCACCGCCACAGAAGCGAGCGCCGTTGCCACTCAACAACACCGCACGCACGTTGCTCGAGTCGGCCAGTTTCGTCGCGGCTGCAGCAAGCGCTTGACCCAGGGTGAGGTCGATCGCGTTCGCGGCGTCAGGACGGTTGAGCGTAAGGCGGGCGACGCCGTCGTCACCCACATCGAGGAGCACTGGTGCCTCAGTCACGTCCTTTGTCCTCTCTCGCGTTCAATGTGGAATCTGATCCCATGGGGGCTCGACGTCTACGCGGGGCTCGGCGGGTAGGCCCAGCACGCGTTCGCCGACGATGTTGCGTTGGATCTCGTCGGTACCGCCACGAATCGAGATGGACGGTGCGGTGAGGAACAGTGTCTGCCACTCGCCATCGCCGACGACTCCTTCTGGACCGAGGATCGCAAGCGCGGCGTCGGCCGTCTCTTTAAGAACTGCGCTACCTCGCAACTTGGTGCCTGATCCCTCGGGACCAGCGGCGCGTCCCGTTCGCGCGGCGTCCCGAGCGCGTCGCATCGTCAGCCGGTTGACCTCGGACTCCACGTGCGCGGCGGCCACTCGATCGCGTACGACCGCGCCGGGTTCCCGCTCGGTGAGCAGCTCCAAGAGTCGATCGGCGGGAGCACCAACGCCGGTTCCCGCAGTACCGAGCGCCCCGCGCTCGTTCGCCAGTGCGGCGCGCGCCACACCCCAACCAGCACCGACATCGCCGATGCGATCGTCGTCGCTGACCTCGACGTCGTCGAGGAACACCTCGCTGAAGTGCGCGTCGCCGTTCATCTGGCGGAGTGGGCGCACATCGACGCCGGCCGTCTGCATGTCGACTGCGAACGCGGTGATGCCCCGGTGCTTCGGGAGGCTTGGATCCGAACGGGCGAGCAGGATTCCGCGCCTGGCGTAGTGGCCGCGACTCGTCCACACCTTCTGGCCGGTGACGCGCCAGATGTCGCCGTCACGAACGGCCTTCGCTCCCACGTTTGCCAGATCGGAACCGGCACCCGGCTCCGAGAACAGCTGACACCAGATCTCCTCGCCCGTCTTGATGAGCCGGAGCCAGCGCGTGCACTGCTCCGGCGTCGCCAGCTCGAGGAGCGTGGGGGCCACGACACTCAACCCGACGAGGAACGGGTACAGGTCGGGCTGCTCGAAACGGGCGAGCTCGCGACTGATGACTGCGGCCTGACCCGGCGACAGCCCGCGTCCGCCGAACTCCAGCGGCCAGGTCGGAACCGCCCAGCCACCGTCGCCCAATGCAGTGAGGTACGCGCGCCCAGTCTCGATGTCGTCACTTCCGGCACCAAGCACGGTGAACTGCTCGTTCGGATCGCGCGGTCGAAGTAAGGAGGAGAGCGCGCTGCGTACTTCCTCGGGCGAGATCACGGACGCGATCCTATGAGCGAGTTACTGGGACTGGACAGCCTGGAGCACGTCGAGACGCGCCGCCCGCCGGGCCGGGAAGATCGACGCCAACCAACCACCCAAGAGCCCGAGCAACACCAGCACGACCAGCGAACCGATCGACAACGCGAAATGGATGCCCTCGCTCTCGAGGGCACCGACGAGCGCGCGCACGAGCACAAGACCCAGCAAGATTCCCAACCCGGCACCGAACACCGCGATGATGATCGACTCGTAGCGGATCATGGTCTTGACCTGCTTGCGAGCCATGCCGACGGCGCGCAGGAGGCCGAGCTCACGCGTGCGCTCGTAGATCGAAAGCGCCAACGTGTTCGCAATGCCGAGGATGGCGATGATGACGGCCAGAGCCAACATGACGTACATGAGGTTGAGGAACTGAGCGACCTGCGCCTCCTGGCCCTTCTTGAACTCCTCCTGATCTTCGGACAACACGCCGGGGAACGCCGCGAGGGCCCGGTCAATCACCTTCGCGGCGGGCCCCACTGACGTCCCGGCCGGGAGCTTGACGGCCGCGAACGTGACACTCCGATCGGTGAAGTTCTCCTCATAGTCGGACATCGCGAGCAGAAACTCGTTGCCGATGGCGTCCTTCTTGGTGAACACGCCCGCAATCGGGATGTCCTGACGGCCGGTTGCGCCGAACCGAACTTTGAGCACCCCAGCCTCGCGTTGGCGCGCGGGAAACTCCTCGTACGCGTCCTTGAACACGAGCATCCCGCCCGACTGGCGGAACGCTTCCAACGCGCCAAGTCGCGGATGCACGTCGATCGTCGAACCGATGTTGGGATCGACGCCGAGCACGGCTTTGGTCTCGTTCGCCAGCTCGAGGTTCCCGAAGCGGAAGTCAGTCACCTTGGCATTCGGGACGGCGTCGCGCACCGCCTCGGTGGCTTCGGGACTCAACGGGGCGAAGTTCTTCGTACGCAGCACGAATTCAGCCTTGAAGTCGCTCTCCAGCACGTTGGCGAGCGTCGACCGGATCGAAGCACCCAGGATGGCGACAAGCGTCATCAGCGCGATACCGATCATGAGTGCGGCCGCGGTCGTGGCGGTGCGACGTGGGTTTCGGCTCGCGTTCTCGCGAGCGAGTCGCCCGGCGACCCCTCGGAATCGCGCCGGGAACCACCCGAGCACGCGAGCCGCGGGCTGCGCCGCGAGCGGGCTGAGCATCGCGACCCCGACGAACACCAGCAGCGACGCGATGCCGACCAGCGCGGCGGAGCCGCCAGGAAAGCCTTCGACATCGGTGAACAGTCCCACCGCGAGCATCACTGCACCGAAGGTCGTCAGCACACCACCGACGAGGTAACGGCGGTATCCGGAGCTCGGTCCCGTCATGTCGGTGGTCATGGCAGCAATCGGTGCTACTCGGGCGGCTCGACGCGCCGGGGAGATCGCCGACACCACTGTGACCAGCGTGCCGACGACAATCGACACGATGACCGTGCGCGCGAGGATGACCGTGTCGCCCGATGGGAGCTGCACGTCGAACACCTTCATCAGCTCCTGGAGCCCGAGCGCCACGCCGACGCCGGCCACGAGTCCGACCAACGATGAGAGCAAGCCGACCACGAGCGCTTCGAGCGCAACCGACCCCATGACCTGACGGCCTGACGCGCCGAGCCCGCGCAGCAAGCCGAGCTCATTCGTACGCTGCGCCACGATGATCGAGAAGGTGTTGTAGATGATGAAAGCGCCCACGAACAGCGCGATGAACGCAAACACGAGAAGGAAGATGTTGAAGAACTTGAGGTTGTCGCGGATCTCGTCGGACTGATCCTTGGCGAGCTGCTCACCAGTGAGCACTTCGACCCCGGTGACGCCCTCGTCCCGCAGGGCGCCGCGAATCCGGTTGCGCAACTTCACCTGTGGCACGCCGGGTGTGGCCTCCACGTGAATCTCGTCGAACACACCGTCGCGGCTCATCATCACCTGCGCGGTCTCGGGATCGAACGCGGCGAGGGTGGCGCCAGCCAGGTTTCCGACCGTGCCGAACTGGAAGATCGCAACGACGCGAAAGATCTCTGATGGATGCCCGCCGAAGAAGACCACCTGCACGCGCGCCCGACCACATTCGCTCGCGTTCGCGCATCGACGCACGGCCGCAAACGTGATGCCGGCATCCTTCGCCGTCACCTCGTCGAGCGCCACCTCCCGGGCATTGGTCGGACGCCGGCCGACTTCAGGACGGCCATCGCCGCCGATCGCCTGGTTGAGCTCGCGGTTCGGACCCCAGGTGACGCCGAGGGTCGGCGCTTGACCGTGCTGGATCGCATCGGTCGGCTTCCCGTCTTCGAGCTTGACGACCTGCGCCAGCTGGCCGACGGCGCCCTCGACGATGGCGACGCCATCCACCCGTTCAATCGTCGAGACGACATCCTCATCGACCGGCTCGCGCACTACCTGCGTACCGGGGCCGCCCGCGACGTCGTCAAACGGGTCGGCGCCCGCGCACGGCGACGTCGACGCCGCGGTTCACATCGGCGAACAGGCCGTCGAACACGTTGCCGAGGGTGTCGGTGAGCACGAAGGTGCCGGCCATGAACGCGACGCCGAGGACGACGGCGATCGACGTGAGGACGAGGCGAAACTTCCGCGCGAAGAGATTCTTGATCGTGACTCTGAGCACGGGGACCTATTCGCCCAGCGTCTTCATCTCGTCGATGACGGAGTCGGTCGTGGGGTTGACCAACTCCCCGACGATACGACCGTCAGCAAGGAACACGACTCGATCCGAGTACGACGCGGCGGTGGGATCGTGCGTGACCATCACGATCGTCTGACCCAGCTCGTCGACCGCGGTGCGCATGTACTTGAGGATCTCGGCGCTCGCCTTCGAATCGAGGTTCCCGGTGGGCTCGTCGGCGAAGATGATCTCCGGCTTGCTCATGAGTGCGCGACCGACGGCAACCCGCTGTTGCTGGCCCCCCGAGAGTTCGCTGGGCTTGTGCGAAAGACGGTCGCGTAAGCGCAGCGTGTCGACGATGCGGTCGAAGTGCTCCGGGTCGGGCTTCTTGCCGGCGAGGTCGAGCGGCAAGGTCATGTTCTCGGCCGCGTTGAGCGTGGGGATCAGGTTGTAGGCCTGGAACACGAAGCCGAGCCGGTCACGGCGGATGAGGGTGAGCTTCTTCTCGGACGACGCGCTGATCTCAACGTCTCCCAAGAAGATCTCTCCCGAAGTGAGCCGGTCGAGCCCTGCGAGGCAGTGCAGCAGCGTGGACTTGCCGGAACCCGACGGCCCCATGATTGCGGTGAACTTGTTCCGCTCGAACTCCACATCGAGGTTGTCGAGCGCATGGACCTCGTTCTCACCCGCGCCATAGATCTTCGACGCGTGCGCAGCCCGCGCGGCAACTTCGGTACGAGTTGATGCAGTGGTCATGGCGCTCAGTCTCCCGTCGGTGTTCCCCAACAAACTAGGCGGCAGGACCGTTGGGCTCCGCAAGGGATTGGTACTTCTGCTCGTCGGTGCTGGAATGCCGCCCGAGCCAGCGGAACCAGAGCGCCCCGGCGAGGAAGCACAGCGCGCTCACCCAGGCATTGACTCGGAAACCGAGCACCAGGTTGGCGTCGTCGATGCGCAGGTGCTCCAGCCAGAACCGTCCGAACGTGTACCCCATCACGTAGATCGCGCCGAGCTGCCCACGGCGGAGGCGCGTCCTGCGTTCCACCTGCACAAGCAGGAAGAACAGAGCAAGGCAGTACAGCGACTCGTACAGGAACGTCGGGTGGAAAGTCGCGAAGTGCTCGAAGCCCGCCGGACGGTTCACCTTGTCGATCTCCAATGCCCAAGGCAACTTGGACGGCTCACCAAAGAGCTCCTGGTTGAACCAGTTGCCGAAGCGCCCGAGCGCTTGCGCGACCAGCAAGCCCGGAACGATCGCGTCCATGAGACCGAGCGTGTCGTAGCCCTTGCGGCGACACATGACGATGATGCCGAGCATCCCGCCGATGACGACGCCCCAGATCGACAGGCCGCCCTTCCAGATCTCGAACACGCGGAGCCAGTCGCCTTCGAAGAGCTGGTAGTCGGAGATCACGTGGTACAGGCGCGCGCCGACCACCCCGCAGATGACGACGACGACCACGATGTTCTGGAAGTCGTGCGGGTCGTGACCCCAACGCTTCCACCGCCGTTCGGCCATCGTCGCCGCGATGACCACACCGATCGCGAGGAGGATGCCGTACACATGCAAGTTGATCCCGATGTCGATCGTCCCGCTCGACGGGCTGGGGATCGAAGCGATCAACGGCATGAACCCGAGGCTACCGACCCTTCCGAAATCACCCTGCGGCACACACCGAGCAGGTAGCCGGGGCCCGAGCGGCCCGGCGCGCAGCGCCGAGAGCGGGGAGGGAGGCTACCGACGGGCCGTCGAGGTGCAGGTCACAGGGCCGCGCTCAGGTTTGACGGGCGCACCCGCCGATACTGGTCCGATGAGGCGGAGTCCCCGGTCGATCCCGGTCGTGGTACTGGTCGCGGTCGCGCTCGGGGCAGCAGCGTGCGTTCCCCCGAAGCCACCTGCGCCGACCACGACGACCACAACTTCCCCGGCGGGACCGCCGCCGGGCGCGGGCACCGGTGATCAGAACGGGTCGCTCGGATCGTGCCCCGTCTTCCCCGACGACAACGCGTGGAACACCGACATCTCGACGACTGCGGTACACACGAACAGCACCAACTACATCAACCAGATCCTCGCGGACGGCGGCGATTTCCTGCACGCCGACTTCGGCGGCGGTGGCGCGTACGGCATCCCCTACATCACGGTGCCAGGCACCGAGCCGAAGGTGCCGGTCACGTTCGTCGATTGGGCGGACGAGAGCGACCCAGGCCCGTATCCCATACCGCTTGGCGCGCCAGTGGAAGACGGCGGCGATCGCCACGTGCTCGCCGTCGACCGCGGCGCCTGCAAGCTCTACGAGATGTACAACGCCTGGCCGCGCTCGAACCGCTGGGACGCGAGCAACGGCGCGGCGTGGGACCTGCGCTCGAACGCACGGCGCCCCGACACGTGGACGTCGGCCGACGCGGCTGGGTTGCCGATCTTCGCCGGGTTGGTGCGGTACGACGAAGTCGCGGCGGGCCACATCAACCACGCGCTGCGCGTCACCTTTGCCGTGACCCAGAGCGGCTTCATCTACCCGGCAACGCACGAAGCGTCGTCGAGCACGAACCCGAACCGCCCTCCGATGGGGCTTCGCCTGCGTCTGAAGGCGAGCTTCGACATCTCGGGCTACACCGGACAGGCGCGCGTGATCCTCGAAGCACTCAAGAAGTACGGGCTCATCAACGCCGACAACGGCTCCAACTGGTTCATCACCGGCGCCGCTGACGCTCGTTGGGATGACGACGACTTGAACCAGCTCAAGGGTGTGCCCGGCTCTGCATTCGAAGTGGTCGACACGGGCCCCATCCACACCGGCTAGTTCCCCGCGTAACCTGCGCGGGTGCGCGTGGGCATGTCGATCCGTACGGGGTACACGACCGACGACCATCGTCTCGGTGCGCAATGGGTGATCGAACGCGCCGCGGCGGCACGCGACGCCGGACTCGACTCCTTGTTCATCGGCGACCACCACGCCACCGGGCCGTTCCCCTACTACCAGAACGTTCCGATGATGGGACGGCTGCTCGCCGAGTGGGACGACCGCCCCGCGGGTGTGCTCATGCTCCTCCCATTGTGGGCACCCGTCCTCGCGGCCGAGCAGCTCGGCACGCTCGCTTCGATCGCCAAAGGTCGGTTCATCCTTCAGTGCGCGATCGGTGGTGGTGAGCACCAGTTCGCGGCGATGGGCATGGAGGAGCGCACCCGCACGTCGCGCTTCGAAGCCGGACTCGACATCATCCGTCGGCTCCTCAGCGGCGAAGAAGTGTCGATGGACGCTCCGTACGAAGTGCATGCGGCACGCGTGTCCCCAGTGCCGCCTGTACCACTCGAAGTGTGGATCGGTGCCAGTGCGGGCAAGGCGATCGAACGCGCCGCGCGCATAGGCGACGGATGGTTGGCCAACGCCGACGTCGTCCCTGACGAAGCCCGCACTCAGCTCGAGGCGTACCGCGCCGCGTGCGAGCCGGTCGGACGCACGCCCACCGCCGTCGCGATCCGTCGCGACATCCACGTGGGCGCGCACACCGCAGACGCCGCTCGAGTTGCAGGACCGGTCATTGCCGCTGGCTACCGGGGATTCCGGCCGGAGGCATGCACGTACGGCAGCCCGTCGGAAGTGGCCGAGAAGCTCGCCGCGTACGCCGAGATGGGTTACACCGACATCATCGTGCGCCACTTGGCCGAGGATCAGACCGAAGTGTTGCGCTCGATCGAACGTCTCGCCGAGGTGCGCGATCTCGTGCGCGATGCCTGAATCTGTCTGGGACTACCCGCGGCCGCCGCGACTCGAGCCGACGGATCGGCATCTCAAGGTTGTGCTCGGTGGCGCGGTGATCGCCGAGACCGCAGGTGCGTATCGCGTGCTCGAGACGAGCCACCCGCCGAGCTACTACTTCCCACCCGGCGATGTACGCGCCGGCGCACTCGAACCCAGCGACGGCACATCGTTCTGCGAGTTCAAAGGCCGCACCCACTACTTCACCGTGCGCGCCGGCGATCGCGTCGAACCCAATGCGGCGTGGGGCTACGACACTCCGAGCCCGGCGTTCGAGGCGATCACGGGCTACGTGTCGTTCTACGCATCCCGCATGGACGAGTGCTTCGTCGACGACGAACTCGTCACCCCACAGCCTGGCGACTTCTACGGCGGCTGGATCACCACCGACATCGAAGGCCCCTTCAAAGGCGCCCCCGGCACCCGCGGCTGGTAACCCCAACAGGGTTTTCGGCACGCTTGCGCTCGCTCAGCGAGCGTCAGCGTGCCAAGAACCCCTGAGTCATTTGAGCAGACGGGACATCCTGCGGTCGGCCAGGATCTTGCCGTTCGTTTGATCCTTGGGGCAGTAGACGACTTCGTGGGATTCGTACGAGACGTGGTGCAGCGGCTCGCCGCAGCGCGGGCAGGGCGTGCCGACGCGGCCGTGCACCTCGAAGTTCGTGCCGAGCTTCGGCTCTGACAGTCCGCCGGTTCGCTCGCGTTCCTTCGTGAGTCCATCGGCGAGCACACCGCGCACCGCGTCGAGCAGGCGGGCACGATCATCGGCGTCGAGCTGGCCGAGTGAGGCGTAGGGCGAGAGGCCCGCGCGCCAGAGCGCGTCATCCGAATACCCGCGGCCCACACCCACGACCGTGCGCTGGTCGCGCAGCCAGGTATGGATGCGGCGCTTGTCGACGCCGTGCATCACGAACTCGGTGAACTGGTCGGAGTCGGGCTCGGGGCCGAGCCCTGCGAGCGGCCCGTCGTCGCCCGGCGCGAGCACCCACCACGCCGCCTTGCGCTCGGTACCGTGCTCACGCACGAGCACCGCAGGTCCACCGACGAAGCGGAGCCGCAGAACCTTCCCCTTCGGCTTCGTCTGCTTGGGGGGATCCTCGATGTCGAGACGACCGGCCTGCGAGAGGTGGATGAGGACACGCGCACCGCTCTCCCATTCGGTGACGAGGTACTTCCCGCGCCGGCTGACGCGCTCCAACGTGTGCCTGATCAGCGTGTCAGGTGCGGGGATGACCGTCTTCAGTGCGGTGAAGCCAAGCGGTTCGTATGCCTCGAGCTCGCGACCGGCGACCACAGCGCCGAGGCGCTCAGCAAGCGCCTGCATCTGGGGTAGCTCCGGCATGGGGTCAAGTCTGACGCGCGACTGCGAACGTCTCGCCGTCGGGACCGACTGCATCGAGCCCGGCGTCGGCCCGGGCCTGGTCGCGGATCTCGGTGGCCAATCCCTTCGGCATCATGCGCGTGCAGATGAGGCCGATGACGGTGACCGCGGTCGCGGCCCAGAACACACGATGCAGCGCACCGGCAAAGGCATCACTGACGATCCGTTGCGTCTCCGGTGACAGCGGCGTGGCCTTGTCGCTCGGCGTGAGGAGCTTCGAGGTATCGAACGAATCCGAGCCGAACCCTTCGCTGAGCCGACTCGTCAGCGAAGTGAGCATCACCGACGCCGCGATCGCGATGCCGACCGCACCACCGAGCTGGCGGGTGAAGTTGATGAGGCCCGTCGATACGCCCATCTGATCGGTCGTCACCGAGTTCTGCGCAGCCAGCGACGTCGACATGAACACGAGGCCCATGCCGACTCCAAGGACGATGAGATAGCCACTGAGAACGAGCTGGCCTGAGTCGACCGTGAGGCGCGTGAGCAGCAACGTGCCCGCCACCACAAGGCCCGCACCTGTCGTCACGACCTTGCGAAACCCGATCTTCAGCACGATCCGGGCGCCGAACGCAGACCCCACGACCATGGAGAGCAACAGGGGCAACAGAATGAGCCCCGACCCCGTGGCCGACTCGTGCAAGACCGTTCGACCGTAGAGCGGAAGGAACGACAGAACACCGAACATCGACATCCCGAGGAACATCGTGACGACAGCCGCGGCGCGCAGTGCCGGAACTCGAAACAAGTTGAACGGGATCAGGGGCTCCGCCGCCCGGCGCTCGGCGACGACGAACGCGACCAAGAGCACGGCGGCCGCGGCGAACGATCCGACGATCTCAGGCGAGTCCCAGGAGTACTCCCGACCACCGGATTCGAGCGCGAACACGAGTGCGCCGGTCCATCCGAGCAAGGTCATGACGCCGAGCCAGTCGAATCGATGTCGTCGGAGGTTCTGCAGCGGTTCGACCATCACGAAGGCAATGAGCCCGATCGTGATGAGCCCGATCGGGAGGTTTACGTAGAAGACCCATCGCCACGAGAGGTGGTCGGTGATGAAGCCGCCGAGGAATGGCCCAATGATGGACGAGAACGCAAACACCACCGCATAGACCGCGGCGATCCTCGCTCGTTGCTCCATCGTGTACAGGTCGGCACTGATCGTCTGCGCGACGGGGAGGATGCATCCCGCGCCGAGACCCTGCATCGCGCGGAAGAGCACGAGCTCGCTCATCGACTGCGACATGCCGCTCAGCGCCGAGCCGAGCAAGAAGATGATCATCCCGGTCAGGAAGATCTTCTTGCGCCCGAACATGTCGGAAAGGCGACCCCAGAGCGGGATGGTCGCGATCTCGGCCAGGAGAAAGCCCGAGAACACCCACGCGTACGAGTCGATCCCCTTCAGGTCGCCGACGATCGTGGGCATGGCCGTCGACACGATCGTGCCGTCGATCGACGCGAGGAACATGCCCAGGATCACGGCGGCCGTGGTCAGCACGACGCGCTTCTTCGAGAGGCGCGCCGCGTACTCCGTGACGGCCGGAACACCCGACGCGTAGCGGGCCGCGGCGGACGTGGTTGGCGGATTCACGCAGTCGCCCGCGTGAGACCGCGTGCCAGCAGGCGCGTGAACGCGTCGATGCGAACGACGATCGACGGCGCGTCGCCGTGATTGAGGTAGTCGACGAACAAGCCCCACAGCAGCGTGGCTATGAAGTCGACCGCGACATCGAGATCGGCGCTCGGTGCCACGTCGCTCGACCCCGACAGCACGAGCTTCCATCGGGCTCGCCATTGTTCGGCCAGCGCGACGCCCACCTCACGTGCGTCCTCGTCACCGAGCACCGACTCGCGCTGCATGTGACGGAGGAAGTCCGCGTTCTCCACGAAGCGGGCGAACTCCGCCCGGGCCTGCTCGATCACTCGCTCCTCGAGGCCGCTCGCGGTCGGCGGCACAAAAGTCTCGAGCGGTTGGCCGAAGCCCTTCGCCCGGTACACCTCGCTGATGAGATCGGCCTTCGAGGCGAAGTGGTAGTAGAGCCCGGGGACGGTGACGCCGGCGGCGTCGGCCAGCTCCCGCACGCTGACCGCGGCCGTCCCTCGTTCGGAGAAAAGGCGCAACGCGGCGTCGACAATCCGATCCCGCGTCGCGCCCGCCGTAGCGGTGCTCGCGCTCATTGGCGGGCACGGTACCACTTACTTGAGCGTTCGTTCAAGTAACGAAGATGGCCCTCAACTGCGCCGACGGCCAGGTGCCTTCGTCCCCATGCGTTGGAGGATCGTGCGCCGGCGCTCTTGGAGATCGGCGAATGTCAGCCGCTCCACGTCAGCCGGCACCAGGAATCCGGCCTTGATCGCATCGGGATCGGGGGCCTGGAACGCCGCCTCACCGATCTCCCGCATGAGCCGTTCGCCGTGAGCCGTCAGGAAGTACTGGTGCACATGGACGATTTCGGCGATGAGATCGAGGTCGGGCGCCAAGGTGGCTGTCGCCGCGTTCAGGTACATCAAGTCCTTCACGAAGAGCATGAGGTCCTTGGGCGCCCGCGCGCCGTAGCCAAGGAGCTTCGTCATGAGGTCTTCGAGCTCGTTCACGAGCTCATCAGCGGGCATCTGCGTCGGGTCCTTCACAGGCTGGTCGAGATCGAGATCCAGGAACACCGCTTCGAGGTCGGTGTCGGAGGGAAACGCGCCGAGGTCGCGCAACGCGGCGAGCTGACCCTTGGAGTCGCCCGACGTCCCGCTCAGCAACAACCGCAGGAACGCGAGGCGCTGAGGATCGGACAACCGGCCGGTGATGCCGAAGTCGAAGAGCACGGTGCGTCCCGACGCCTCGACGAGCAGGTTGCCGCCGTGCAGGTCGCCATGGAAGACGCCGTGGATCATCGCTCCTTCGAGGCACGCGATGAGCCCCGCCCGCAGCACCGCGCCGGTGTCGATGCCAGCAGCGTGCATTGCTTCCACATCGTCGAACGCGAACCCGCGCAGCCGCTCCATCACGAGCACCCGCCGAGTCACGAGCACGGGATGCGGCCGGGGGACGACCATCGTGCGCTGATCGGTCGCTGCCAAGACCCGAGCGATGTCGAGCATGTTCTCGGCTTCCAGTCGGAAGTCGAGCTCCTCGGTCACCTGCTCGGCGAAGAGCTCGACGAGCGCGGGGGGGTTGGCCAGCGCGGCCACGGGGATGCGGCCGACGAGGTGCGGCGCGATCCAGGCGAGGGCCCGCAGGTCGCTGCGCACGAGGGCCGCGACGCTTGGACGTTGGACCTTCACCACCACGTCTTCGCCCGTCATGAGGCGCGCCGCGTGCACCTGGGCGATCGACGCGGCCGCAATCGGCTGCTCGTCGAACTCGGAGAAGACATCCGTCAACGGGGCGCCGAGCTCGCGTTCCACGAGCGCCCGGATGTCGCTGAACCGCTCCGGTGGCACTTGATCCCGGAGCCGCTTGAACTCGTCGACGAGTTCGTCGGGGAAAAGGCCTTCGAAGGCCGAGATGATCTGCCCGAGCTTCACGTAGGTGGAGCCGAGACGTTCGAAGGTCAGCCGCAGCCGGCGGGCCAGCCCCGCACGCGAGCGAGGCGTCCCCCGCTCACGCAGACGCCACAGCAAGAGCGCGCGAGCGAGGCCGGCGAGCACCCGCAGCGCTCGCCCAACCGGCGGGATCCGGCGGGGGGCGAGGAGCCGAGCCGCCTCGATGGCGGCGCCGACACGGATCTCGGCGAGGTCGCGATCCCAGGCGAGATGAGCTGGGTCAAGGACCCACGGGCCCTCATCCGTGAAGGCGAACTCGGCGATGTCGGCGGCTGGCATCCAACCTCAACGTAGGCCCCGAAGGGTGCCCGGCTCCGTGCCGGGAGTTGGGAGTTGGGAGTTGGGATCTGTGCCGGGACGCGGGCGTGCCCCCGTCCAAGGGGGGGTCGGACGGGGGCACGCTCGGGTGAGGCCTGGTTGGCCGCCAGGCGGTACACCACCAATCACCCCCCGAGGCTTCCCGGGAGTGGGTGTTGCGACGGGAAATTGCTATGGGCGACACGACCAGGCTGACCACGAGTAACCACGGGAGACATAGAGGTCACGGGCGGCCTGCGAGCTCTGCCACGGGTCCAAGAAGTTTCCGCCGTAGCTCTCGATGGCGACGATGTGCCGACCGAGCTGGAAGATGCCCTGGTAGTAGCTGCCGGCACCGGCCGTGGCGACCCAGCCGGACTCGCACTTCGCCACTCTGGTGGCTTGGGCGACGACGGCCGGCCCATACGGGCCAAACGCCTCGTTGATGGACATCGAGACCGCCGGCGGCGGCACCGGCACGGGGGCCGGTGCGAGCCTCGGCCCACACGCTGCGGTGAGGACCAGGAGGGCGAGGATGGGGATCACGAGACGGGTATGCCGCATGGGTGTATGTCGCATAGGGGTGCTCCTTGCTCTTGAGGACGCCCGCGCGCGCGCGGGCACAATCCGGATTTAGGGGGAGGAACTTCGCAAATCCCGCGGTCGTCCTGGCGGGTGTCGAAAACTCCTACCAAGACGGTAGTGACCCCTCGCGGTGACTCCGGGTATTTGGCGCCCGAAACTTGCGCGAACGTGAACCTTGTCACTCCGCAATCAGTGCTAATCCGGGCGAATCGGACACCCAGTTGCGGGTCGGATCAGGCGGGGTCAGCCCTTGCCGAGGTCTTCCAAGACCGCCATGGCCGCATTTCGGCCGTTCACGGCCATCACCGAGCCCCCCGGATGCGTCGCCGCGCCGCACAGATACAGGCCAGGGACCGGTGTCCGGGACGCGAAGCGGTGCTCCCACATCTGATCCGGCAGCAATTCGCCCTGAAAGATGTGCCCGCCGGTGAGCCCGATCCGGTCTTCGACGTCGGGCGGGCCGAGCACCTGGCGGTCGGTCACGCAGTCGGCCACGTCGGGAGCGAACCGCGCCACGATGGCCAAGGTGGCATCCGCGATCTCGTCGCGCCGCTCGTCCCAGGTGCCCGAGGCCAACTCGTAGGGCACGTACTGCGCGAACACGCTCATCGTGTGATGCCCGGGGGGTGCGACCGACGGGTCGTACGGCGTCTGGAAGTAGAGCTCGCACCACTCGGGCGCGGGCTCGCCCTGCCGGGCCCGCTCGCACGCCGCTTGGGTCTCGTCGATGCCCCGCCCGATCTCGACCTGGGCCCGGAACACGTTGGGGTCGCCATTGGCGGCGGAGAACGTGGGCAGCCGCGAGAGCGCGCAGTTGAGCTTGATGACCGGGCTCGTGATGCGCCAGCCGTCGATCCGGGCACGAAACGCGGCGTCCACTTCGCCTTCGACTAGCGCGAGCGTGCGCACCGGATCGGCGTTGCTGATCACAATGGGGGCACGCACCCGCTCGCCGCCTTCCAGCACGACTCCCTCGCCCGGCACGATCGCGGCGACGGGCGCGCCCTCCACGATCGTGGCCCCCGCCTCGCGTGCCGCGTCGGCGAGGCAGAACGACACACGACCGATCCCACCTTCGACGAACGACCAGCCCCCGATCGTGCCGAGGCTGTGGTGTGCGTGGATCCACGCGGTACCGGACTCGCGGGGGCCAGCAAACGTGCCGATCACGCCCTGGCCGTGCAGCGCGGAGCGAAGCCGCGGATCTTTCACATGGCGTTCGACCACGTCGGCGATCGACGCCTCGAGCACGACCTCGCGTGCCTCAACGTCGTCGGCGAACAGCTCCTCAACCTCGGCGCGCTCGGGAGCATCGCCGAGCCAGGTATCGCCTCGCGGCCCACGGCGCAGGCCGTCGCGAATCCGATCGAAAAGCGCTTCGTACGCGACGAAGCCCTCCACGTCGCTCGGCGCCAGCGCCTCGACCGATGCCTGGGTCTTCGCGTCGTCGTGCCACTGGTAGAGCGAGGTGCCGTCCTCGAACGGCGTCCACTGGGTGGGGTCGACGACGAACGTGCGGTAGCCGTGCTTGGCGAGCGCGAGCTCTTCGATCACGAGCGGGTGCAGCAACCCGACGAGGTAGGCGCACGGGCTCATCACGTACCGCTCGTCGGCGAACGGCCGCTCGAGGGTGCACGCGCCACCCAGCTGGTCGCGCCGCTCGACCACGAGCACCCGCTTGCCGGCTCGGGCGAGGTACGCCGCGGCGGTGAGGCCGTTGTGTCCGCCTCCGACCACGATCACGTCCCAGTCGCGGGCAGCAACGTCTGCGATGACGGTCATCGGTCTCCTGATCGGCCCGGGCCTGCTCGGCCGAGGTAGGCGCGTGCGATCAACCCGACGAAGTGGTGGACCGCATCCTCACGTTGGAGGATCGGTCCGGGACGGTACGCGCCCGACGCCAGGCCGCGCTGCACCGACTCGCACGCGGCCCAGTCCTGACGGTTCGTGATGTCCCAGAGCTCGACCGCGTCGGCGATCTCGGTCACGGAGGGGTCCACGAGCCACTCGCATTCGACCCGGGTGACGTCCGGCGCGATCGGCTGAAAGCGGTGCGTGAGCACGTAGTCGGGGTGCGCGCTGACGAGCAGGTTCGGAAGCACGGCGAAGTACGCCACCCGCCGGCGAGCGCGCTCGTCGAGCCCGGGATGGATTGGCCCGACCCGCGCTCCTGACATCGACATGGTCTCGGCGTTCTCGCGCAGGTCCAACCAACCGCCCACCCAGGCGAGACCGGGCTCGATGTTGTCGCCGCTCTCGGGTGGGCTCACCACGCACAGCTCCGGGTGGATGCGCGGACAGTGCAGGCACTCCTGGTAGTTCTCGTGCAGCACCTTCCAGTTGGCGTGCACGTCGTACATCCGCCGCTCGATCGGCACCAGACGAGCCGGCTCATACGGCCCGAGGATCTCGTCGAGTCCGGCGATGGTGTGCTCGAACGGCTCGGCCGCGCCTGACGCGTTCACGAACGCCCAACCCAACCATTCGGTCGATGGGAGCTCACCCAGTGCGCACTGCTCAGGCTCTCGTACGTCGCCGCCGGTCGCGTGCACGAGCGAACCGTCGAGCGCATACGTCCACCCGTGATACGGACATCGGATGGTGGGTCGAAGGGTGTTCGCCCCTAGTTCGAGCAGCTCGTGACCGCGGTGGCGACACACGTTCGCGAACGCGCGTTGCAGCCCGTCGTCGCCGCGAACGAGCACCGCACCCATCGCGCCGAGTGCGACGGCCTGTTGTGCGCCGGACTCCGCACCGACGGCACGGCCCACGCACACCCACGACTCGGCGAACAGCTGCACGAGCTCCCACACCAGCACCTCCGCGCTCGTGTACGCCTCAGCGGGCAACATGCGCGCCTCACCGAGCGGCGCCAGTGTCTGCTCGACCTCCGGCGTCGAGAGCGGCACCGCGGGTCGGCTCACATCCTCCCCGCGTCGAGCGTGCGCTTCAAGAACTCGGCGGTGCGTTCGTTCTGCGGCGAGCTGAAGATCTTGCTGGGCGGGCCTTCCTCGAGGACCTTTCCCTCGTGGAGAAAGCAGACCTTCGAGGCGACGTCGCGCGCGAACCCCATCTCGTGTGTCGCAACGATCATCGTCATGCCTTCTTCGGCGAGCTGGCGCATCATGAGGAGCACCTCGTTCACAAGCTCGGGATCGAGCGCACTCGTGATCTCGTCGAAGAGCATGAGCTTGGGTTGCATGGCCAGGGCACGAACGATGGCCACGCGTTGCTGTTGGCCACCGGAGAGGCGATCCGGGTACTCGTCGGCCTTGTCGGCGAGGCCGATCCGTTCGAGCAGTGGGCGGGCTCGGGCATCGGCATCGGACGCCGAGAGGTGCAGCACCTTGCGCGGTGCGAGGGTCACGTTGTCGAGCACCGTCATATGCGGGAAGAGGTTGTACGCCTGGAACACGATGCCGACATCACGGCGGAGTCGGTTGAGCTTGATGTCGTCCTGGATGACCTGGCGGCCGTTCACCACCACCGTGCCCGAATTCGTCGGCTCGAGTCCGTTGATGCAACGCAACAGCGTGGACTTTCCGGAGCCGGAGGCTCCGATCAGGCACACGACGTCGTGCTCTGCGACGTCGAGATCGACACCTTCGAGGACCGTCGTGAGCCCGAAACGTTTCACGAGTCCGCGCACTTCCACGACTGCACTCATGCGAAAGCTGCTTGCGTCCGTTGCCGGCCGCGTTTCACCAAGTAGTCCGTGAGTCGGGTCATGGGGATCGTGATGATGATGAAGCAGATGCCGAGCCCGGTCACCGATGAGAGGTTGAAGTTGTTGTTGGCGTAGTTGCTGGCAGCCGCGAAGCCTTCGAACACGCCTGCGATGTTGAGGAGCGCGGTGTCCTTCTGAAGCCCGATGAAGTCGTTCATCAGTGGTGGGATCACGCGACGGACGGCCTGCGGGACGACCACATACCGCATCGACTGCCCGCGACTCAGCCCGAGCCCTTGCGCGGCGGCCCGTTGGCTCCAGTGCACGCTCTCGATGCCGGATCGGTAGACCTCGGCCACGTACGCGCCATAGATGAGGACGAGGGCGAAGATTCCGAGCATCTCGACCTGGTCGAAGCCGAGGAACGAGGCGTCGGGTCCGAAGAACTCGCCCTCTTTCATCCCCGGGAGTTGGGTGATGGGGAGGCCGAACATCACGAGATAGATGGTGATGATCGCCGGCAATCCGCGGAAGATGTCGACATAGGCGATCGCGAGCCAACGCAGCGGCGCTGCGGCTCGACCCGGCATGTCGCGGACCAGGGCCACCACAAGCGCCCAGACCAGCACCAGGATCTCGGCGACAACGAAGATCTTCACGTTGAGCAGGAAGCCCTCGAAGATCGGCCCCGACGCCGGCCAGCCCGAGACAAGTCCGGCTGAGTCCCCGAGATGCTCCGGGGAGAAGAAGATCTCCTGCACGTCCTCGAGGCCGGTCCAGGCAGACCAGATGCCCAGTCCGATCGCGAGCATCGCACCGAGCGTTATCCCCGCAACGGCCACCCGTCGAGCAGCTCGTGCGAGTTGTTCGTCCTTCTCGGGACCGTCGCGGTCGACGACGCGCGTCTCGGCCCGTCGGCCGAACCAGAGTGCGAACACGCCGAGCGGAAACGCGACCACGAACGCAACGAGGAAGTTGTTGTTGGTGTGGGAGGCACGCAGCGCCGCCACCGCACCACCGAGGACCGCAAGAGCAACTGACGCCGACGAGAGAGCGATCGCAACTACTGCGCCTCTGTCACGCCCGGAGCTGGGTGCGTCAGCGACCGCGAGATCGTTTGTCTCGATGCTCAACGCGTCACGCCCCTCCCCAACGCAACCCGAATTGTGAGCGAGCGGGGGGTCCGGTGACTGGCAACGGACCCCCCACCGTCACACGTGTGTGCTTGATCAGAGCTCGATGAACTTCACCGTGGACGGATCCCCGCCGAGGTTCTTGTCGGTGAGCTCACCGAGGACGCCTTCGTCCTTGAGCGCCGTGATGGCCTCGTCGATATCTGCGAGCAGGTCGGAGCCCTTGACCAGGATCCCGCCGTACTCCTCACCAGTCGCGAACTGGGCGACGACCTTGAAGTTGCCCTTCGACTTGCCCGCCTGCGAAAGGACGATTGGCGTGTCGAGGAGCACTGCGTCGATCTGCTTGGCACGCAAGGCGGCGAACAGATCGACGGTGGTCTTGTAGGTACGCGCCTTCTTCTTCGGCTTCAGCACGTCCTTCAGGAAGTACTGGGCCGTGGTCGAGCGCTGCACACCCCACTGAATCTTCTTGGCGTTCTTCGCGTTCACCTTCGTACCCTTGTTGACCATGATTCCCTGGTCAGAGGCGAAGTACGGAGTGGTGAAGTCAACGACTTCTCCACGCTCGTCAGTGATCGTTACTTGCGACAGCGCGATGTCGAAGCCCGAAAGCTGACCGGCGACGAGAGCGTCAAACGACACGTCCGTGAGCTCGAAGCCGTCGTAACCCAACCGATCGGCGAGCTCATCGGCCAGGTCGTACTCGAAACCGCCGTCGACATTGTCGGGCGTCTCGCCGTTCCAGAAGCCTGGTGCCGGGAGGTCGGTTGCAACCTTGAGCGGGCCCTTGCTCCCTGCGGCGGCAACACCACTGACCGCGAGCACGAGACCTACGGCAAGGAGGCCGGTGAGAATCTTCCGCATGTTGTTCCCTTTCGAATTTACGATCACGAATCCGGAGAACCTAACGCGTGGGCTCAATCACCGCCTGGGCGGACACGAGGTGTTCACAGACCCACCCTTATGCTCCTTCCCATGGCCGACACCGACGCGGTGGTCATCGGAGCGGGGCCGAACGGATTGGTCGCGGCGAACCTGTTGGCCGATGCGGGCTGGCGGGTGCTCGTGCTCGAGGCCCAGCCCGAGCCAGGCGGTGCCGTCCGCAGCGAGGAGCTCGCCGCACCGGGGTTCGTGGCCGACTGGGGCAGTTCGTTCTATCCACTCGGGTTCGCCTCACCGGTCCTGCGCGCGCTCAACCTCGAAGCCCATGGGCTGAAGTGGGTCTGGGCACCGTTGCCACTGGCGCACCCGTCGCCTGATGGGTGCGCCTTCGTGGAGCGCGGCAACGTGGACGCGACCGCAGCGTCGCTCGATGCGTACGCAGCCGGCGACGGCGACCACTGGCGCTCGCTCTACCACCGATGGGAGAAGATCGGTCCGGCGTTCCTGGGCATGCTGCTGTCTCCGTTCCCCCCGGTGCTCGGCGCATTGCGCGTCGCTCGTGCGGCGCACGTCCGGATCCCGTGGCTCACTTGGTATGCACTTCGTTCGCTGCGCAGCGCGACGCGCGGCTTCAAGGGCGACGGCGGCAAGTTGCTGCTCGCGGGCAACACGATGCACACCGACCTGGCACCGACCGCGGCCAGCGGCGCGCTGTTCGGTTGGCTGCTGGCGTCACTCGCACAGGAAGTTGGCTTCCCTGTGCCCGAAGGTGGCGCGGGACGGTTGACCGACGCGCTCGTCACCCGCCTCGTGACACTCGGTGGCGAGGTGCGCTGCAACACGCGTGTCTCGCGGATCGATGTGCGCGAAGGGCGCGCCGTTGGAGTGACGACCGCGGATGGCACCACGATCGGTGTGCGCCACGCGGTTGTTGCCGACACGTCTGCGCCCGCGCTGTACCGCGAACTGCTTGCTGACCAGGAGCTGCCGCGGCGCGTACGCCGTGGACTCGATCGCTTCCGTTGGGACCACGGGACCGTCAAGGTGGACTGGGCCCTCGACGGTCAGGTTCCGTGGATCGCCGAGCCTGCGCGCCGCGCGGGAACCGTGCACGTGGCCGACTCTCTTGCCGACATCGACGCGTACTCCGAGCAGATCGGCTCGGGGCATGTGCCGGCGCGACCCTTCCTCGTCGTCGGCCAGATGACCACGACCGACCCGACGCGCTCCCCTGCCGGGACAGAGACCTTGTGGGCGTACACCCACGTTCCCCAGGAAGTGCGCGGCGATGCGGGGGAGGGAATCACCGGTCGATGGGATTCGGACGATGGTGAGCGGATGGCCGATCGCATGGAAGCTGAGATCGAGCGGCGCGCGCCGGGTTTTCGTGCGCTCGTGCGCGGGCGCCATGTGCTCACCCCCGTCGAGTTCCAGCGCCAGGATGCCAACCTCGTGGGCGGCGCCATCAACGGCGGAACCGCGGCGCTGCGCCAACAGCTCTTCTTGCGGCCGGTGCCCGGTCTGCGCGGTGGTGCCGGCACGTTCGTCGACGGCCTGTATCTCGCGTCGGCCAGCGCGCACCCTGGCGGCGGCGTCCACGGTGCCGCCGGTGCGAACGCGGCACATCTCGCAGTACGCGGCGCCCGCTCCTGAGGCACCAGCGTTGGGGATGCCGTGGGCATCCGCGGAGCGCCGAGCATCGGCTGGTACCGTCGATCACATGGCCAGGATGTGTGCCCGACCAGCGTGCAACTTGCCCGCCGCGGCAACCTTCAACTTCGACGGCTTGCGCCGTGTGGTGTGGCTCGGCCCGCTCGACGAGTCCGACTCGCGCTCAGCCGGCGATCTCTGCCGCACCCACGCTGATCGGTTACGCCCGCCGCTGCACTGGGAGCTGCGCGACGCCCGCGAAGACGCACCCACGCGCATCGGGCTCGCCGCGGGCGTGAAGGCGGCGGGTGTGACGGCGGGCGACGAGTCGAAGCTTCCGCTGCTAGCTCGCGCGTTCCGCGCCGCCAAAGCTGGTTGATCCAGCCAAAACACCGCAGGGCGCTCACGGCGCTCGCGATCCTCGTCGCGTTCGATGTCGTCATCGGAGTCATCACGATCTTGGTGATCGGCTCCACCCAGGACGAGAAATCTGCGCCACGTGCCGTGCTCCCGGCGTTCGTCGAACCCGACAAGCGTCACCTCAAACCGGCGTTCGAGCGCGCCGCACGAGCGAGCCGGTTGCCGGTCGCCCTGATCGAGGCGTTGGCATGGCGCGAGTCGAGATGGCGCGCCGAGGCGCTGAACCCGGAGTCGGGCGCGATCGGCATCGGCCAACTCCTACCTGAGACGGCGGCATTCGTGGCCGGCGAGCTGCTCGACGATCCGACCCTCGACCCGGCCGACGCCGAGGACAACATCCGCATGATGGCGCGCTACCTACGTGTGCAGGTCGACCAGTTCGGGGGCGACCGCGAGCTGGCAGTGGCCGCGTACCTCCAGGGCTCGACGTCGGTGCGCAACGACGGCGTCAGCCCGACCACTGCCGACTACGTGGCTGACATCGCCGAGATTCGCAGACGTTTCGAGGCGGCGGCGCGTGGCAACGAGGGCAGCGCGCTCGATCCTCTGAACCAGTAAGAATCGCGCCATGAGCATGAAAGTGAGCGACTGCGGCGTAGGTACCCTGCGCCGCAGCGAGCCGGGGCCCGAGCGGCCCGGCGCACAGCGCCGAGAGCGAAAATGATGGATGAATACGCCTGGCTGGACGCAACGGCGCAGGCCGCGCTCGTGCGCGCGGGGGAGGTCACTCCCACCGAGCTCGTGGACGCGGCGATCGAACGGGTTGCCCAGCTCAATCCCGCGCTGAATGCCGTCATCTACGACCGCAGCGACAAGGCGCGCGTCGAGGCCGCGGATCCGGCATTGGCCAACGGTCCGTTCCGCGGCGTGCCGTTCCTGCTCAAGGACTGCGTCGCGCACTCCGCGGGCGATCCGTACCACTGCGGCATGCAGGTGCTGAAGGACGCGGGCTGGGTAGAACCGAACGACACGTGGCTGGTCGAGCGCTTCCGCGCCGCGGGGTTCGTGATCATCGGCAAGACGAACCTGCCCGAGCTCGCGTCGTCGGTCACGACGGAGCCGAGGGCGTATGGGGCAACGCACAACCCGTGGGATCTCGATCGCTCACCGGGTGGTTCGAGCGGTGGTGCGGGGGCGGCGGTCGCGTCCGGCATGGTCGCGGTCGCGCACGGGAACGACATGGGCGGATCGATCCGCTTCCCCGCGTCGATGTGCGGCACCGTCGGCCTCAAGCCGAGCCGCGCGCGCAGCACGCTCGGCCCCGACTTCGGTGAGTACTGGGCGATGACCACCCATGAAGGCGTGCTCACCCGCTCGGTGCGCGACACCGCCGCGGTGCTCGACGCGATCGCGGGACCCGGGGTTGGCGACCCGTACACCGCGCCCGCGCCCGTCCGCCCGTTCGCGGAGGAGGTCGGTGCTCATCCAGGGAAGCTACGGATCGGATTCCGGACCGATCGGGGCGCCGATCGCGGCGACGCGCACGCCGACGCCGTCGCCGCGGTGCAGCAGACGGCCACCCTGCTCGAACAGCTCGGCCACACGGTTGATCGGGCGTCGATTCCGGCACTCGATGATCCGGGCTTCGGCGAGGCGGTTGGCGGCACGTTCCCGGTGTTCATCACGCGCGAGCTCGATCGATGGAGCGAGAAGCTCGGGCGCGAGATCTCGCCGTCGGAGCTCGAACCGTGGAACGCGATGCAGGTGGAAGTCGGGCGCACTGTGACAGGGTCGGCCTACATCCAGGCGATCGAGACCGCGCAGACCTACGCGCGCGGGGTCGCACAGTGGTGGGCCGATGGCCACGATGTGCTCATCACCCCGATGGTCGCCGCCCCAACGCCTCGGCTGGGCGAGCTCGGCCCAGACGCCTCGCTCGAGACTGCGCTGCCGACGCTCATGGAGATCACGTCGTTCTCGATGCCGTTCAACATCACCGGCCAACCCGCCATCTCGCTGCCGTTGCACTGGGGCGACGACGGCATGCCCGTTGGTGTACAGCTCGTCGCCGCCTACGGCCGCGAGGACATCCTCATCCGACTCGCCAGCCAGCTCGAGACCGCCCGCCCCTGGTCCGACCGGAGACCACCCACCAGCGCGTAACCCCATCGAACAAGTGACGCTGCATTGTCATTCTTACGACGGAGCGTCACTCGCTCGGGCGTGCGCTGGGTGTGGGGTGGGTGTGGGGTGGGTGTGGGGTGGGTGTGGGGTGGGTGTGGGGTGGGGGTGGGGTGGGTGTGGGGTGGGTGTGGGGTGGGTGTGGGGTGGGGGTGGGGGGGGGGTGGGGGGGGGG
>SHVJ01000025.1 GCA_009694295.1 Acidimicrobiia bacterium | reverse complement strand
CAATGCCGTCGCACCGGGCCCCGTGCTCACGCCGCTCACGGAGGCCGCGCTCCAGCACCCCGTCACTGGCGATCTGATCCGGGCGTTCCCGATTCCACTCGATCGTTGGGGTGAGAAGGACGAGATCGCCAACGCCGCGTGGTTCCTGCTCTCGACGGAGTCGTCGTGGAGCACCGGCATCGTGCTCTTCGCCGACGGCGGTACCGACGCTCTTCTCAACCCGGACCGGTTGTAGCCAAGCGAGCGTCTGCACCGCAGGTACCCTGCGGTGCAGCGAGCGGGGCCTGAGCGGCCCCGCCCACAGGGCGGAGAGCGGAAAGTTGGAACTCCACGCGCAGGACGAGGGGCGCCATGCGGCTGGGCCCGAGGAGCTGTGGGGCGAGTCGTGGTACCACGACTTCGCGGCCGAAGACGGTTCGTACGGCGGTTACCTGCGCATGGGTCTCTACCCGAACCTCGGTGTCGCCTGGTACTGGGTTCACCTCGTGCGCCGCGGTCAACCGCTCGTGCTGATCCGCGATCACGAGATCGTGTGCCCGAACCCAACCCGCGGTGCAGTTGAAGTCGCATCGGCACGCGTGCGCGGGACGTGGAAGCCGGTGCAACCGCTGCGCGCGTACCGGATCACGACCGAAGGTACTGGCGTTGCTCTCGCCAACCCGGCCGACGCGTTCCACGGCGAGCAGGGCCCCGGCGTCGCGGTGAAGCTCGATCTCACATGGGAAGGCGCCGCGCCGTGCTTCGCCTATTCGGCCACGAGTCGCTTCGAGCAGTCGGCCTGGGTCACTGGCGAGATGACGATCGGCGACGAGCGCATCGCCGTGCACTGCCCCGGTCAACGCGATCACTCGTGGGGGGTTCGCGACTGGTGGCTGTTCCCGTGGGTGTGGTGCTCGGGGCGTCTCGACGATGGCACCTGGTGGCACTGCGTGCGCTCCGCGCTCCCTGGCCCCGAAGCGTTCCAAACGGGTTACATCGTCGACGCCGGTGCAACCGACTGGCGCGAGATCACCGAGATCGCCCTCGACTACGAGCTCGACTCCGAGCAGATGCCCACGAGCGTGGACCTCACCGTTGGCGACCTCGCACTCAACATCACACCTGAGCTCCACGCCCCAGTTCTGCTCACGTCGAGCGACGGAGCGAAGACGTCACGCTTCCCGAGAGCGATGTGCGCGGTCACTACCCCCGACGGCCGCACAGGCCACTGCTGGCTCGAGTTCAACTTCCCCGAAGGGGTCGACCACCTCAGGTCGTAACCACCCCCACCCAAAATGCGTCACTTTCCCGCGATAGTCGCGGGAAAATGACGCAGGAACGGGGGTTGGGGAGCTTCAGCGGCGCGGAAGGTTCAGGATCTCCGCAGACTTGTCGCAGGACGCGATGGGGCGGCCGACCTCGTTGCAGAGCGCGACGGCTTGTTCGACCAGCTCAACGTTCGTCGGTGTGCGTGATCCCGCGTGGTCTTCGAGGCCGACGTGGAGGTGTGCGCCGCGTTCGAGCGCTTCGCGTGCGATGGGGCTGTCGAATATGTCGCCGCCGATGACCGCGACCGACCAGGGGAGCGTGCATCCCTCGAGCAGCTCGCAGTACGCGTCGAGCGCCTTGAGTGTGGGCGGCAAGCCGAAGGTCGCTCCTGCGTGTTGCTGCGCGACGCTCGTGATGTAGCCGGCATCACCCCCGAAGTAGAGCTTCACCATCGCGCCTTGGGGGAGCTTGCCCATGCGCCACCAGGTGAGCGCGGTGCGCAGCCATCCCGGTTCGAAGATCGCCATGCTCGGGCCGAGCCGGTGCTCCGTGCACACGGCGGCCTGGTGGTGGATGTCGCCGTAGGAGTTGGCGTAGACGAAGCCGGGCGCGGCGGGAAGGCCGTCGGCGTCGGCGCCACCGAGGTTCACTGAGCCGGGGTCGATGATCCCGATCTTGAGCTGCCCAGTCGCGGCGAGCGGGGCCATGTGCGCGTACGCACCTTCAACACCGGGGCCAAAGTTGGTGGTCGGATAGATGAGGGCGTCGGGTCGCTCGGCGAAGACGGGCTTCCAGCCCTCGAGGTAGCGGGCCGCGGCTTGCTCGCCAGGTGCGGCGACCACGTCGCAGTGGTTGTGCACGATCCCCGCACCGGCCGCCAAGCATGCGAGCGCATCGGTCGCGATCTCCTCGGGATCACGCGGCACGTGAGGATTGCGATCCTTCGTGGTCGTGCCATTGATCGCCGCCTCGATGATGACTGGGTCCGCCATGGCTTCACTCCCTGCTCGCGCTCAGGTGAGACTAGAACGGTGGGATGCACATCGACCTGACAGCCGAGCAGCGGGCGCTCCAACTCGAGCTCCGCGAGTACTTCGCTGCGCTCATGACCCCCGAGCGGCGGGCCGGACTCACGGGCGGCGAGGCCGGGGGCGAGGCGTACCGCGAGGTGGTGCGCCAGATGGGTCGCGACGGCTGGCTCGGCGTTGGTTGGCCCACGGAGTACGGCGGGCAGGGACGCACCGCACTCGAGCAGTACATCTTCTTCGATGAGGCCAATCGCGCCGGCGTGCCGATGCCACTCGTCACGCTGAACACCGTCGGGCCCACGTTGCGGATGTTCGGCTCCGAGGAACAGAAGCGCGAGTTCCTCCCCAAGATCCTCGCGGGCGAGATGCACTTCGCGATCGGGTACACCGAGCCAGGAGCCGGCACCGACCTCGCCTCGTTGCGCACGCGGGCTGTGCGCGACGGCGAGGAGTACGTGATCAACGGCCAGAAGGTGTTCACGACCGGCGGGCACGACGCCGACTACATCTGGCTCGCGTGCCGCACCGATCCGGACGCGCCGAAGCACAAGGGCATCTCGATCATCCTCGTGCCGACAAACGTCGATGGCTTCAAGCACACCCCGATCTGGACGTTGGGCGGCGGCCACACCAATGCCACGTACTACGAGGATGTGCGCGTGCCGGTGGCGAACCTCGTCGGTGAGGAGAACGCCGGCTGGAAGCTCATCACCCGTCAGCTCAACCATGAACGCGTCGCACTCGGCCCGGCGGGCCGCATCGAACGACCGCTCAAGGAAGTGTTGCGGTGGGCGCAGGAGACCACGCGAGCCGACGGGAGTCGCGTGATCGAGAGCGAGTGGGTGCGCACGTCGCTGGCTCGTGTGCACGCCATCGCCGAGGCGCTCAAGCTTGCCAACTGGCGGGTTGCCGCCGCACTCGACGAGGGCAAGCTCAACCCGGCCGATGCCTCGGTCATGAAGGTGCTCGGGACCGAGCAACAGTGGCGGTGCCTGGCGTTGCTCTTTGACGTTGTCGGGTCGGCGGGTTATGTGGTCGACGGCTCGCCGGGCTCGGTGCTTCATGGCCAACTCGAGCAGGGGTTCCGCCACGCGCCGGTCGGCACATTCGGTGGTGGGGTGAACGAGGTGCAACGCGAGATCATCGGCATGGCTGGCCTCGGTCTGCCGCGCGCGCCGAGGTAGAGGCTCACAGTGGGAACCCTCGACGGCTACGGCGCGCTGGTAACGGGTGGTGGCAGCGGGATCGGTGAAGCGTGCGCCTCCGCCTTGGTGCGTGACGGCGCGGTCGTGACGATCTGCGGACGCACGCAGATCAAGCTCGACGAAGCCGCTGAGCGGATCCGTGCGGCGACGGCTGATGCCGTGGTGCACACGATCGCCGCCGACGTGGTCGACGAAGAGCAGGTACGTGAAGCGGTGGCGAAGGCCGTGGAATGAGCCGGCGCACTCCACGCGGTCGTCGGTTCTGCCGGTGGGTCCTTGCACATGGGGCCGCTGGTGTTGGCTGATGCCGACGCGGTACGGGCGACCATCGACCTCAACATGATGGGGACCTTCCTCACGCTCAAGCACGCGGCGCCAGAGCTGGGCAAGACGCGCGGCTCGTACGTCGCGATCTCGTCGCATGTCGGCATCCAGAGCGAACGTTTCCTCGGTGCCTACGCAGCAGCCAAGGCCGGCCTCGACCAGATCGTGCGGGTGAGCGCCGATGAGCTCGGCCCGTCGGGGATACGGGTGAACTCGGTGCGCCCGGGGATCATCGCGACCGAGCTCATGGATGCCATCACTGCGGGCGGCCCCGTGCTCGACAGCTACTACGCCAACATCCCGCTCGGTCGAGTTGGTACCCCCGAAGAGGTTGCTGCGCTGGTGCGGTTCCTTGCCGGCCCCGAGTCGTCGTTCATCACCGGGCAGTGCATCGGCGTCGACGGCGGGCAGACGCTGCGCAGTGGCGCCGACTTCTCACCGTTTGCCGAACCGCTGTACCGCGACGAACCGGGTTGGTCACTCGTCGCCAAGACGGAGGCGTAAACGTTGGATGTACAGGGCGCGGTCGCGGTCATCACCGGCGGTGCAAGTGGCATCGGGCGTGCAACTGCGCTCGAGCTCGCGCGGCGCGGCGCCGACATCGTCGTAGCCGACCTCAACGACACGCGCATCGACGAGGTGCGAGCTGAGGTCGAGGCACTCGGGCGCCGGTTCCTCGGTGTGCATTGCGATGTGGCCAAAGACGCCGACGTCGAGCGACTGCGTGACGAAGCACTCGCCACGATGGGTCATGTCGACATTGCGATGAGCAACGCCGGCGTCGCGATGCTTGGTCCGGCGGAGGGCCTGTCGATGGAGGAGTGGGACTGGATCCTGCAGATCAACTTGCTCGGCGTGATCCGCGGCGCACGAGCGTTCATCCCGCACATGCTCGAGCGGGGGAGCGGATACATCGTCAACACCGCGTCGGTCGCGGGGCTGTTCGCGTACGCCTGGGATCACCCCACCTACATCACGGCCAAGTTCGGGGTGGTCGGGTTCACCGAGTCGCTCGCGCTGTACTTGCGCCCACTCGGTATTGGGGTGTCGGTGCTGTGCCCCGGTCTCGTGAACTCGAACATGGGCGACACCGCGCGCATGGGTGGCGTTGACGACATCTCACGTTGGCTTCAGTCAATGCCGCTCGAAGAGCCAGTCGAGGCCGACGCCGTCGGACTCCTCGTGGCCGATGCGATCCGCGACGACCGTTACCTGATCCTCACGCACCCCGAGCCCACGCTCGACCGGATGGGGCGGCGCGGCGCCGACCTCGACGGGTTCATCGACGCGCAGATCGAGCACTTGCCCCATCCACCCAACCTGTATCAGTGAGCAGTCGGCTCGCTCGCGACGACGAAGTCGCTGCGTGGTGCGATGAAGGCTGGGTGCTTCTCGATGGGTTGATCGGCGCCGATGAGATCGACGCGGCTGCCGGCGACCTTGCAGAGGTGTTCCCGACAGCCGAGCAGTACCACGCGGATCCCGACGGCGAGACCGAGCGGTGGCGGGGGCGGCCACCCGCGCCACGTGCCGACGAGTACGTGTGGCCCGCGAAAGGTCCGGGCTTCCGGCCCGAGCAGCATCGCTGGCGAGCCGAGTTTCCTTTCGCCGGGACGGGCGCGCTCAGCCGGCTGTGCGTGCACCCGTCGATCGTCGACTTCATGGAGCGCGTGCTCGAAACTGACGACTTGCGCGTGTACCAAACCGGCATGTCGGCGAAGTACACCGGCGCGGCCAACTACGAGCAGCCGATGCACACCGACCGCAACCACTCGTGGCTACCGCCACGCTCCGAGCTGCCGTGGTTGCACGTCGAGTCGTTCCTCTACCTCTCCGATGTGGGAGCGACGTGCGCCCCGACGCACCTGGTGTCGGTGCGCGACTCGGTCGGGCGTGATCCGACGGTGCCGCTCGTGTTGCCGCGGCAGGACCCCGAGCTCTACGGCGCCGAGCGCCCGGCGATGGGTCCCCGCGGTTCGCTGCTCGTCTATCGCCCCGATGTCTTCCACCGCGGCGTCGACATCGTCGAGCCTGGCGGCGCGCGGTTCCTGATGAACGTGGCCTACAAGCGCACGGGCCACGACTGGGTCGGTTTCGACACCGCGCAGTCGCGTGCGAGCTCCCCGGCGTGGACCACCTTTGTCGAGGGCTCGACGCCCCGGGAGCTCGCGCTGTTCGGCTTCCCAGAGCCGGGACACGCCATCTGGAACGAAGCGCTCCTCGACGCCACGGCGCGGAAGTACCCGAACCTCGACCTTGCCCCTTGGCGTCGGGCGATCAGCCGGTGAGGCCGCTTGGCTGAGCGACCACGGCTGTCGGCGTGGGAGGCGTCGACGGAGTGCTGCTTGCGGTGAAGGTGACCACGACGGTGCCGCCGCCGAGTGTCGCGGCCGTGCCGAACGCCACGGCCAGCGCGCCCGGAGCTGCGAAGCACGAGCCGCTGCCGCCACCCCCTCCGGCTTGGTTTGTGATGTCGGTGCTGCCGCCGCCACCGCCGAAGTAGCCGCCCCCGCCGCCCCCGCCGCCCCCACCGCCCCCACCGGCAGAGACGGTATCCGCGAAGTCCTGACCGAAGGGGCCGCCGCGCCCACCGACACCGGACAGACCATTCAGGCCGTTGTAGGTCGCATTGAACCCGTTGATGCCGCCCGCACTGCCGAGTGTCCCGGTGCCGCCCCCGCCACCGCCCACGTTGTTGGGGACGCTGAGGCTCTCGCTGGCACAGCCAGCCGAGCCGTTCGCACTCGCCGTGCAGCCGCTGCCTCCCGCACCGAGAGCCTGGGGCCCGGATGCGGCAGCCCCGCCGCCGCTGGCCACGAGGAGCCGGTTGGCGAGTGTGTATGCGCCGCGACGCACGTCGGAGGCGCCGCCCCCGCCACCCCCGAAGTTGGCGTCAATGTCTCCGCCCTTCCCGCCATTCGCATCACCAGCGTTCCCGCCGCTGCCACCATTGCCGCGAATGAGCAAATCGGGGTTGTCGCCATTCGTGCCCGCGCAGCCGACGTTGATCTGGAGCACCTCGCCCGGGGTGGTTGCGATCGTGGCGGTCGTCGTCCCGCCGGTCCCGGGCAGACCCGGCGCACCGGGCGTTCAGCCCGCGTCGCCGCCGGAGCCGCCGGTCAACGCGAACGCGGCGCTCGTCACTCCAGCTGGCACGGTCCAGAGCTTCGTGCCGCAGGTGTCGAACGTGACCGGTGAGACGGTGGGATCGGTATCGGCGCCGATCCCGGGACCGAAGACCGCGGTTCCGAGAGCCGCGGCAATCGATGCAGCCATGGCAAGCAGCACCCGCGGAACTCGATGCGTGGGGACCTTTCGACGTCGTTGAGACCGAGAAGCGAGATGCTAGCGAGCAGCGGACGCCCGGCTACTCAGTGCTTGACGGTGAACTTCAGCGGTATGTGCTTGAGCCCGTTGATGAAGTTCGAGCGCAAGCGTGAGACCGGAGCTGTGAGCTCGAGATCGTCGAGACGGTCGAGGATCTCGTCGAACATCACGTTGATCTCCATGCGGGCGAGGTTCGCCCCGAGGCAGAAGTGCGGTCCGCCGCCACCGAACGCGACGTGCTCGTTCGGTGTGCGCGACACGTCGAACTTGAAGGGATCCTTGAACGCCTTCTCGTCGCGGTTGGCCGAGATGTACCAGATGACGACCTTGTCGCCGCGCTTGATCTGTTGACCACCGAGCTGCACGTCACGCATCGCCGTGCGCCGGAAGTGCATGACCGGGCTCGCCCAACGCAACATCTCCTCGACCATGCTGGGGAGCAGCTCGCGGTTGGCCCGTACCTTCGCCAGCTCGTCAGGGTGTTCGAGGAGCGCGACGAGGCCGTGCGAGATGAGGTTGCGGGTGGTCTCGTTGCCGGCGACGGTAAGCAAGAGGAAGAACAAATCGATCTCGAGTCCGGTGAGCTGCTCGCCGTCGACCGCGGCGTGCGTGAGCACCGAGATGAGGTCGTCCTTCGGGTCGGCGCGCTTCTTCTCGGCGAGTTCGGCCGCGTACGCGTAGAGCTCCATCGAGGCGTGCTGGGTCATCTCCTGGGTGATGCCGTACTCGGGGTCTTCGGCCCCGATCATGCGGTTGCTCCAGTCGAAGAGCTTGTGCCGATCCTCTTGCGGCACGCCCATGAGGTCGGCAATCACCTGGAGGGGCAGCTCGGAGGCAACGTCGACAACGAAGTCGCATTCGCTGCCATCAGCGACCTTGTCGATGATGTCGCGGGTGCGCTTGCGCATCGTCGACTCGAGCTCGGAGACCATCCGCGGCGTGAAGCCCTTGTTGATGAGCCTCCGGTAGCGCGTGTGCATGGGGGGGTCCATGTTGAGCATCAGCAACCGCTGTTGCTCGAGGTTGGCGTCGTCGGGATCCCACATGAAGACCTGGCGCTCGGCCGACGAGAACGTGGCGTTGTCGCGGTTGACGGTGACCACGTCGTCGTAGCCGGTGACCGCCCAGAACGGGCCGCCATCGCCTCCCATGGCCTTCTCGTTGGGGTCGCCCTTGTGCCAGAAGACGGGGGCCTGCTCGCGCAGGGCGATGAACCACTCGTGAGGCACACCCTCGACGAAGCGGTCCTTGTCCCAGAGATCGATGTCGGTGAGGTCCACGACCGTCAGGTTACCGAAATCTGACGGTGTGTCAGGAACAGCTCGTGGTGCCGGATGCTGCCAAGATTGCGGCGTGGAGCCCCTCGTCAGTGTCGATCGGCTGATCGGCATCTACGACGCCGACGGCGGTCTCCTGGGTGAGGTTCGGTACGGGCTCGGCAAGGTCTTCGGTGACCGGCACTGCTCGCTATGCGACCTCACGCATCGCGGGCTGAAGCGCCGAGCCGAGTGGATCGCTCTGGTCGAGCGCCTGGGCGTTCCCGTCGAGTTGCTCCACCGCAACGAGATGGACGACACGCTGCGCCTCGTTGCGGGGGCCGCATTGCCGTGCATCCTGGTATCTCGCGACGCACACCTCGAGCTGCTACTCGGTCCAGCAGACCTCGCCGAGTGTGGAACGGATCTCTCGGAGCTCGAGCGCCGCATCCACGGCGCATTACGCGCTACGTGATCTGCATCCTGGCGAGCTTCGGTTACCGCGTTTGCAGTTCAGCGCATCGGGCGGCCATCAGCTCACGAGCTCGACCGTAGGCAGCGCGTCGCCGTCTGCTCGAACTCCTCGGCGAGTGACGGGATGCGGCTGTCGAGCTCAGCGAGGCGCCCCTCCAGCCGCAGGATGTCGTCCTCGTGCACGCGCACGGCGTCGGCATCGCCGTCGATCGTGGCCGTGACGAAGCCGTACTCGCTGTCGGCGAAGCTGGCCAGGCCGGGGCGATAGACCTCGAGGGCCTCGAGGGCCTCGAGGTACGCAGTGGTCGCGGTGATCGCGGCGGCGCACGGCTTCGAGAGTTTCGTCGAGCGTTGGGCTCGGCGGCACCTCCGACCCTTGACCGCGACCGCCGCCAGCTTCTTGTCGCTCCTGGCGCGGAGCTTGCCGACCGCGGTCCCCTTGGCTTCGACGGCGGTCATCGCTTCCTCCGCGGCCACGATGTCGCCGCTGCTCGCGGCGGTGAACGCCGTGCCGAGCTCGCGGGCGATGAGCTCCCCGATACCTGTCAGCTCCTCGCCGACGAACTCATCGGCCAGGGTTGTGGCCTGCAGCCACCGCGCGCACGTGGTGGGGACCTCGACGGTGGGCCGTGCCGTCGCCTGCGCTGCTGCGGGCATGACCCCATGCCCGGCGAGCACGACCGAGCCTGCCGCCATGCCTGCGAACCATCGGAGACTTCGAAGCCGCGAGTGCGCACCGATTGAAGATGTGACGCCCATGGCTCAGGCGAACTCGGGGATGACGTGCTTGCCGAGGAGCTCGATGGATTGCATGACCTTGTCGTGGGGGATGTTGTACGGGTTCACCAAGCACAGGAGCAGATCGCAGCCGGCGGCCTCGTAGCGCTTGCACGTCTCGATGCACTCGTCGGGGTCGCCGACCACACCCGCGCCCGCGTCGTGGATGTAGTCGAACGTCAGATTGCCCATCGCTCCTTCGCGGCTGAGCTTGAGCGCGTCGCCGGTGTACCCATACGTGCCGAGCTCCTGGTTTTGCTCCTCCATCCACTCGGCGACCGACGCGATGAGCGCGCCGCCGGCCTTCGGGTACCAGACGAAGGACTCTTCGGCGACCGCGTACGCCTCTTCCTTCGTGGGCGCGCAGTGCACCATCGTGAAAGTCGCGGCCGTCTCGTTCTTGAACTTCCCGACCGGCTGTGCACACTCGGAAAGTCCGGTGCGGTAGGCCTCGATTTTCGGGATGAGCTCCTCGGGTGGCAATCCCACCGTGAACGAACAAAGCCCGATGCCCTGACGACCGACCTCTCCGTGACCGTCGATGCTGCTCGTCGCGCCGAAGATCGGCGGGTGCGGCTTCTGGAGCGGCTTCGGCTGCACGCGGCGCGGCGCGCCCATCTGCCAGTACTTGCCGTTGGCTTGGTACTCCTCTTCGGTCCACGCGGCCACGATGTGCTGGAGCGCTTCTTGCCACATCTGGCGCGTCTCGTGCGGGTTGACGCCGAAGCCTTCGAGCTCGGCTCGGGTCGAGGAACGACCGGTGCCGAAGTCGACGCGACCGTCGGAGAGCAGGTCGAGCACTGCGGCTGACTCCGCACTGCGGATCGGGTGGTTGTACGGGGCGGGGAGCAGCCGCACCCCGTACCCGATGCGGATGTTCTCTGTGCGTGCCGCGATCGCGCCGTAGAGCACCTCCGGGTTCGAGCAGTGCGAATACTCCTCGAGGAAGTGATGCTCGACGGTCCAAAAGGCGTGGAACCCGACCTTGTCGCCGAGGATCGCCTGCTCGAGCGTGTTCTTGTACGCCTGGTGCTCGGATTCGGGCGTCCAGGGCTTCGGAACCGGGATCTCGTAGAACAGGGCGAACTTCATGCTCACGGCGCGGACCCCCGGCTTGTGACGAGAATAGGTTTCAGTGAGCATATTCGGATGACTCGATTCGACGGCAAGGTCGCGGTGGTGACGGGGGCGGCTTCGGGACTCGGCGAGGCCACGTGTGCGCGGCTCACCGAGGAGGGCGCGATGGTCGTGGGCTTCGACGTGACTGGAGCCACACCCGTCGACGTGACCGACGAAGCCGCGGTGAGCGCGGCGATGGACGCGGTCGTCGCCGCGCACGGTCGCGTCGATGTGCTGGCCACGTTCGCCGGTGTCCCGGGTGGGGGACCCGTGCATGGGCTCGACGTTGACGAGTGGTCGCGCGTGATCGGCGTCAACCTCACCGGTACGTACCTCACCTGTAAACACGCGCTGCGCCACATGATCGAGCAGCGCAGCGGGAGCATTGTGACCGTCGCGAGCGTGGAAGGGATCGAAGGCACCGAGGGTGGGAGCGTGTACAACGCGTCGAAAGGCGGCGTCGTGATGCTCACCAAGAACATGGCCATCGACTACGGACGCATGGGTGTGCGCGTGAACTGCGTAGCGCCCGGCTTCATCGACACACCGATGTTCCGATCGGTCATGGGCTCCGAGGCCATGGCGCAAGTGAAAGATGAGTACCGGGAGCACCACAAGCTCGGACGCTTCGGCCTACCGAGCGAGATTGCCGCCGCCGTCGCATTCCTCGCATCCGACGACGCGTCGTTCGTCACCGGCCACACGCTCGTCGTCGATGGCGGCTACACCTCCGGCATGCGCACCGGCCTCAGCGACCTCCTCGGCCTCGGCGGCTGACCTGTAACGTGTTCTCGTTTCCGCTTTCGCTGGAGATGCAGCGCAGGCGTGGCCGGAGGCCGGGACGCCGGAGCGGAATCGACCCGACAAGGTAGAGGTGACCGCATGTACATCGGTTTGACCGACGAGCAGAAGAAGCTCCAGCTCGAGGTGCGCGACTACTTCAAGGCGCTGCTCACGCCAGAGGTGCGCTCGAAGCTCTCAGGCGGCGGCGGCGTCGGCGTCGAGAATCGCAAGGTCGTCAAGCAGATGGGTGCCGACGGCTGGCTCGGCGTCGGCTGGCCCAAGGAGTGGGGTGGCCGCGGCTTCTCGGCCGTCGAGCAGTTCATCTGGTTCGACGAGGCGATGCGCGCCGGGGCGCCGGTGCCGATGCTCACGATCAACACGGTCGGGCCGACGATCATGCGCTTCGGCTCCGACGAGCAGAAGGAGTTCTTCCTCCCGAAGATCATGAAGGGGGAGATCCACTTCTGCATCGGATACTCCGAGCCCGGTGCCGGCACCGACCTTGCTGCCCTCAAGACGAAGGCCGAGCGCGACGGCGACGAATACATCATCAACGGCCAGAAGACGTGGACGAGCCTCGCGTCCGACGCCGACTATGTGTGGCTCGCCGTTCGCACCGATCAGAACGTCAAGAAGCACAAGGGCATCTCGCTGTTCGTCATCCCGATGGACACGCCGGGCATCAAGGTGGTGCCGATCCACGTGATGGGTGAGTCCGACATCAATGACGTGTTCTACGAAGACGTGCGCGTCCCGGCCACGATGCGCGTCGGCGAAGAGAACGCCGGGTGGGGGCTCATCACCAACCAGCTCAACCACGAGCGCGTCACGCTGTGCTCGTCGGGCATGGTCGAGCGCGCGCTGTTTGACACGCGCAAGTGGGCCCAGGACACGTTGCTGTCCGACGGCTCGCGGGTCGTCGACCAGGAGTGGGTGCAACTCAACCTCGCGCGTGTGCACGCGCGGCTTGAGTTCTTGCGCTTGATGAACTGGAAGATCTCCTCGGCCGCTGCCAAAGGCGATCTCCAACCGGCCGACGCGTCGGCCACAAAAGTGTTCGGTACTGAGTTCTACATCGAGGCCTTCCGGCTCCTCATGGAGGTGCTCGGCCAGAACTCGTACCTGCGCGACGACGCGCCGGGTGCGATGCTCCAGTCGCGGTTGGAGCATCAGTACCGCGGCCTCATCATCCTCACGTTCGGCGGCGGCACCAACGAGGTCCAGCGCGATCTGATCGCAGTGTTCGGTCTCGGCATGCCCTTGGCTCCCAGGTAGAAGGACAAATCGTGGATTTTGCATTCAACGAAGAGCAGGAAGACCTCAAGGGGCTCGTCGAGAAGATCCTCGAGGGCGAGCTCACGCTCGAGCGCCTGAAGGAAGCCGAAGCGGGCGAGGACAACTTCGACCGCGAGCTGTGGGCGAAGCTGGCCGACGCCGGCGTGCTCGGCATCGCGATTCCTGAGGCGCAGGGCGGCGGCGGGTACGGATTCCTGGAAACAGCGATCGTTCTCGAGCAGATCGGTCGCACGGTCGCTCCGGTGCCGTACTACGCGTCGGTGGTGCTCGGCGCGCTGCCCATTGCTCACTTCGGCACTGACGCACAGAAGGACGCGCTCCTTCCTGGTATCGCATCCGGCGAGGTGATCTTCTCGGCTGCGTTGGCTGAGGCCGGTGCCGACCCACTGAAGCCGACCACCACCGCCAAGCGCGACGGCGACGGGTGGACGCTCGACGGCATGAAGGACAATGTGCCGTCGGGTCCGCTGGTCAACCGTGTGCTCGTTCCGGCAACAACGGACGATGGCGGCGTGATCATCGCCATCGTGGATCCTGATGCAAAGGGCGTCACGCGTGAGCGCCAGGACACCACGAGTCACCACCCCGAGGCGCGCCTCACGCTGAAGGGCGTGAAGGTTGCCGACGGCGATGTGCTGGGTTCGGCCGCACAAGGCGCCGAGATCCTCGACTGGCTCGTGCAGCGCGCAACGGCTGCGTTGTGTGCCGTCGCTATTGGTGTGTGCGAGGAAGCGGTGCGCATGACCGCGGAATACACCAAGACGCGCGAGCAGTTCGACCGGCCGATCGCCACCTTCCAGGCCGTCGGCCAGCGCGCGGCCGACGCCTACATCGACACCGAAGCGATCCGACTCACCGGATGGCAGGCGGTCTGGCGACTGTCGGAGGAGCTCCCGGCGGCTGCGGAAGTGGCGGTCGCGAAGTTCTGGGCGTCGGAGGGTGGACAGCGAGTGGTGCACGCCGCGCAGCACTTGCACGGCGGCATGGGTGTCGACCGCGACTACCCGTTGCACCGGTACTTCCTCTGGGCGAAGGTGCTCGAGCTCAGTCTCGGCGGATCCACGCCGCAGCTGTTGAAGCTCGGCAAGATCCTCGCTGACGAGCCGGTCGTCGTCTGACGTCACACCCCGTGAGTGGCGATCCCGCGCCGGTCGTCGTCGAGCACGACGGCTTGCACATCGCGGCACTCGATTGGGGCGGCGATGGTGAGCCGCTTCTCTTGTTGCATCCCACCGGGTTCTGCGCGGGCTTCTTCGATCCACTCGCCCGACGGCTGCGTGACACCTACCGCCCCATCGGCGTCGACCTGCGCGGCCACGGCGGCACCGACGCACCTGACGCGGCGCACAAGTTTGCGTTCAGCCAGATGGCCGAAGATGTGCTCGCGGTGCTCGACCACCTCGGCGTGAGCGAGTGGGCGACGCTCGGGGAGTCGGGTGGTGGAGGAGTCGCGATCCTCGTCGACCGAGTCCGGCCGGATGCCATTCGCCGGCTCGTGCTGTGCGAAGCGATCGCTTTCGACCTCGCGGCAGTCGGATCGCCGGACGGGATCGGGAGACCCGCCGAGAACTACATGGCGACCGCCGCGCGCAAGCGACGACCAGTGTGGCCCGACCGCGCAACCGCCCGTGCCGCATACGCGTCGAAGCCGCCGTTGAACGAGATCGATCCTGCGTTTCTCGACGCGTACATCCAGTGGGGGTTCGTAGACCGCCCCGACGGCCAGGTGGAGCTCGCCTGTCCACCCGAAGCGGAGGCGACAATGTTCGAGGTTGCCGCCGACGCGGAAGGAGCGAAGGCCGCGGCGAACCACCTCGCTCACCTTTCGTGCCCAGCGGTCGTGCTCGCCGGTAAGTCATCAAACCTCCCGAGTGCCTGGTTCGAAGCGCAAGCGGACCAAGCCGGCGCTTCGCTCGTGCTGATCGACGGCGGCCACTTCTTCCTCCACGAAGACCTCGACCGAGCCGAGGCGCTCGCGCGGGAGCACTTGCGTTCATGACCACCGATCGCGTCGACCAGCTCATTGCGTACGAGGAGATCCGCCAGCTCGTCGCTCGCTACGCCGTCGCGGTCGACTCGCGTGACATCGATGCGCTGGTGGGGCTGTTCGCCGAAGACGTCCGGGTGGGTCGGGATCAGCAGGGTCGCGATGCGCTCCATGGATACTTCAGTCGATCGTTGAAAGATGTAGGCGTCACGATCCTGAACACCGGTACGCATCTCATCGACTTGGTGGACACCGACCACGCGACCGGCATCGTGTACTGCCGCGGTGAGGTACAGCTCGGCGACCAGTGGATCGTGCAGGCCATCCAATATCGAGACACTTACGAGCGACGCGCCGGGCACTGGTACTTCACGCGCCGCCGACATCTGCTCTGGCACGCGCGCGAGGTCGGCACCTCGCCTCTCGGACTCGCCGCCGGTTCGTGGCCCGAGGACCAGATCGGCACGTTCGAACTGCCCGAGGCATGGCCCACATGGGGCGGGTTCTGGGCGACTGAGCCGCCGCCGCCCGACTAGGCGACGACGCCGCGAGAGCGGAGGTCGCCGATCGCATCGGTGTCGCGCCCGAGGTCGCGCAGGACTTCGTCGGTGTGCTCGCCGAGGTCGGGCGGCATGGCTCGTGGTCCTCCAGGTGTGCCGTGGAAGTCGACCGATGAGTTGATCATCGTGACGCTGCTCTCGCCGTCGGGCACCTCCACGAACCCGCCCGCCGCGTGTACCTGCGGATCGGCGAGCACCTCTTCGGTGGATTGCACCGGAGCCCACCACACGTCCTCGCGGTCGAAGATCTCGGACCACTCCTCGCGTGAGTGGGTGGCAAAGATCTCGTCGAGCAAGGGGATGAGATCACGCGTGTTCGCCCGTCGGCCTGCTTCGTCTCGGAAACGCTCGTCGTCGATCCATTCCGGGTGTCCGACGGCGCGGCAGATGTCGGGCCAATGTCGCTGGCCTTCCAAACCGACGAGCCAGAACCAACGACCGTCGCGGTCCTGGTAGCAGTTGATGGCCGGGTTCGTCATCTGCGAGCGGTTCGCAACTGCGAGCGGCACGCCGAAACGCAAGGCCACGTTGAGATCGAAGCCGATCGTGTACATGCCGTGGCGGAGCAGCGACGTCGCGACGAGTTGTCCCTCACCCGTGCGCTCGCGAGCGAGGAGCGCAGCGCTGATGCCGCCGGCAATGGTCATGCCCGCGCCGTGATCACCCATCCCGCCACGTTGAAACGGCGGGTCTTCACCGGGGCGCGTCAAGAGCCCGGCCACACCGCTTCGCGCCCAGAACGCGCTGATGTCGTACGCGGCGCGGTCACGATCGGGGCCGGTCGTGCCGTATCCCGTGATGATCCCGTAGACGAGGCGCGGATAGCGCGTTCGGAGGCTGTCGGGATCGAGCTCGAGCCGTTCGAGCGCATCGAGCCGGATGTTCGTGAGGAACACGTCGGCCGTCGAGAGGAGCTCGTGCACGAGGTCGAGACCGCCAGGCGCCGCGAAGTCGATGACGATGCTGCGCTTCGATCGGTTGTCGAGCTCGAACGGCGGATTGAACGGCACGTCGCCAGCCAACATCTTGGCGAAGCCGCGCGCCGGGTCGCCTGTGGGTGACTCGATCTTGATCACGTCGGCGCCCCAGTCGGCGAGCACGCCACCCGCCGCGGGCCCGGCGATCCACACTCCGAGCTCTACGACGCGCACACCTTCTAACGGTCCACACATCGGTCCGGTCATCGGGCGTGAGGCTACGTCTCTCGTACCATGCCCAGCCATCGACGTGTTGGTGGTGTGCACGGGCAACATCTGCCGGTCTCCGATGGGCGAAGTGTTGTTGCGCGCCCGTCTAGAAGCGCGTGGTGCGTCGGCCAACGTGCACTCGGCTGGGACGATGGCGTGGGACGTGACACCCCCTCCCGAAGCCGTCGCCGTCATGGAGGAGATGGGTCTCGACATCTCGTCGCATCGGTCGCGCCCGTTGACCGTCGATCTGATCGAGCACGCAGATGTGGTGCTCGGCATGACCCGCAACCACGTGGGCCGCGTCGTTGCTCTCGTTCCGGACGCCGCGGTGCGAGCGTTCCTCGTGGGTGAGCTCGTTCGGCTCGGCGAGCTTGTGGGGGAGCGGGCCGGCGGCGAGACCGTTGCGGCCTGGGCTCGACGGGTCGGGGCGACCCGGCCGGATGTGCGGGTGCCGGGTCGGGGCGACGACGAAGTGGCCGACCCCTACGGCGAATCGCTCGCGTTCTATCGGGCGACGGCCACCCGACTCGACGCCGATCTCCGAAGGGTGGCTGCGCTCCTTGTGACCTGACGGTTCGTCAGGAAGTGGAACGCGTTCTCGTTCCATGCGAAAGTGCCGAGGAGATGAAGATGCAACGGAGGCGCGGCCGGATGGCCGGGACGCCGCAGTGGAATCGACCCGGCTAGATGGAACTTGGGGGCAAGGTCGCGATCGTCACCGGCGCGGGATCAGGCATCGGCCGAGCGACCGCGCTGGCTTTCGCTGACGCTGGGTGCTCGGTGGTCGTGGCCGACATCGACGATGAGGGCGGTAACGAGACCGTCGGCCTGATCCACGACGCCGGCGGCACGGCGATGTTCACCCGCGTCGACGTCACCGAACCACGGTCGCTCGAAGCGATGTTCGAGGCCGCAGTCGCGGCGTACGGCGGCATCGACATCGTGCACAACAACGCCGGCCTTGTGAGCGGTGAACCCCTCTGGCCCGACATCACACCCGAGACGCTGCTTCGCGTGATGAGCGTCAATCTCGGGGGCGTCGTCGTGGGCACGCAGATGGCAATCCCGTACCTGCGTCAGCGCGGTGGCGGCGCGATCGTGAACACCGCGTCGATGGCATCGCTGTACCCGATGGTCGTCGACCCGATCTACTCCGCGACCAAGGCTGGCGTGACGATGTTCACGCGAGCCTGCGCGCCGCTCGCGGAAGAGGGGATCAGAGTCAACTCTGTGTTACCTGGTCTGGTGAACACCGCGTTGTTGCCGAAGTCGGGCGACGGCGAGCGCTGGGCCGACTGGGCGTACGCGGCGCGCGACGCCATGGGGATGATGGAGCCGTCGGTCGTTGCCGACGCGGTGCTCGCACTGTGTCGCGACGACACCGCTGTCGCACGGGAACAAGTGGTCGGCGCGCTCCCACAGGTCAACGATGCGCAGGTCAACGATGCGCAGGTCAACGATGCGCAGGTCAACGATGCGCAGGTCAACGATGCGCAGGTCAACGATGCGCAGGTCAACGATGCGCAGGGTGCCGATGGCGATTCCTAGCGAGACGCTCACGCCGAACCAGGCGGGGCGGCGCAGTCGTGTAATCGACGCGGCGATGGCGCTCGCAGGTGAAGGCGGGTACGACGCCGTCCAGATGCGCGACGTCGCGGCTCGCGCGCAGGTCGCGCTGGGGACGATCTACCGCTACTTCTCGTCGAAGGACCACCTGCTCGCCGCCTGCCAGGTCGAGCTGTGGCTGGCGCAGGTGGAGCGGTTGGCGCAGCGCCCGTCCGACGGCGCCACGCCCGCGGACCGGGTCGTGAACCTGCTCAACCGCGTCATGCGCGGCGCCTCGAGCGAGCCGAAGCGCACCGCCGCGCTGATCACCGCGTCGGCCGCGCCCGATCCGGCCGTCCGCGAATGTCAGCTCGAGATCATGGCGATGATTGACGGCGTCCTCGCCGACACCATGGGCGACATCGACCCCGACCGTCGCGACCGCATCGCCATCACGCTGCGCCAACTCTGGTTCTCATGGCTCCTGAACTGGGTCAACGGCTGGAACGACGCCCCCACCGTCAGCCACCAACTCGAAAGCGCCGCAAGACTCCTGCTGGACTGACCCGCACGACCTGACCCGCACGTCCTGACCCCACCAAAACCCCCCGTTCCGGAGAGCGTGGGGGGTGCGTGACGCCTCCCACGGTCTCCGGAACGTGTTGCGAAGTGGCTGTCACAGGCGAATGGTGGACTGCGCGCATGTTTGAGCTTTCGATTGCCGCGCTAGCCGCCACGCAACATGGGATTCTTTCTCGCTCGCAGTTGCTGCAAGTTGGTCTCTCGGAATGGGCGATCCGACATCGAGTTCGTCGCGGGTGGCTCATCCGGTGTGGCGACGGCCTGTATCGCCTCGCGACGCATCCGGACACCGGCATGAGTCGCCTTTGGGCTGCGTGCCTTGCCCCTGGTGTCGGTGCCGTTGTCTCACACGAGGCTGCAGCTGCGCTTCATGGGATTGCGACGTTTCGGCCCGGTCCGGTGACCGTCACCGTGCCGCACGCGACGAGCAGGATCAGCCATCTGGCGACGGTGCACCAATCCCGACGCTTGTACCCCGAACACATCACGGTGGTCGAGGGCTTGCGAGTGACCACGATCGCTCGCACTGTGATCGATCTTGCCGGCACGTATCGCCGCGGGCGAATGGAGATCGTGGTCGACGATCCGATCGCGAGTGGCAAGCTGATACTTCCCGAGCTGTATGCAACGTTCGACGACGTCGCGTCACGCGGACGCAATGGTGTTCGGCTCATGCGAGCGATCCTCGAGGACCGTCAGCCGGGCTATATCGCGCCACAGAGCGTCGCCGAATCGATGTTCTTGAGGGTGCTCCGTCTGGGCGGCCTGCCGAGACCGGTCCTCCAGTTCCCGCATCCGTCGCCCGCCATTAATGGCTACGTAGACGCCGCGTATCTGCCTGAACGAATTCTCATGGAGGTTGACGGTCGGCGTTGGCACCAGAAGGTCGCCGACATCGAACGCGATCACGACCGCGACAATGCCGCGGCTGCCGTGCACTACCGAACGCTGCGATTCACGTGGGGCGACCTCACCCAGCGACCCGACTGGGTGGTTGCCCAGGTGCGCGGGGCCCGTCGCCAGCCGCGCGCGGCCTAATCCCTCGTTTTGGAGGCCTCGGTGGGCCTCACGCGCCCCCCACGCTCTCCAGAACGGGGGGTTGGGGGTGGGTGGGCCCCCACTTGCGGGGGAAAACCGGAACGTGTTCTACTCCCGAGCACTGTGCCGGCGGACAAGCGTTTGACGACCCACACCATCGAGTTCCCGTACACCCGCACGCTGGGGCCGGTGTACAGCGCGTTCCTCACCGGGATGCGCGACGGGCAGATCCTCGGGATCAAGAGTCGTGACGGGCGCGTGCTGTGCCCGCCGACGGAGTGGGACCCCAACACCGGTGAGGGGCTCGAGACCGACTTCGTCGAGGTCGGGCCAGGCGGGGTCGTCACGACGTGGGCGTGGGTGACCGAGCCGACGAGCAAGCACCCCGTCGACCACCCGTTCGCATTCGCGCTCATCAAGCTCGACGGCGCCGACACCGCGCTGTTGCACGCCGTCGACGCCGGGAGCATGGACACGATGCAGACGGGCATGCGCGTGACCGCGCGCTGGAAGGCCGATCGCGTCGGGCACATCACCGACGTCGAAGCGTTCGTGCCGGAGGCCGCGAAGTGACCGACACCAAGCAGCCCGATTCAAAGCAAGACGAGGCGGTCGACCCGAACGCGCCGATCACCGGCATGGACTACTTCATGAAGCTCGAGTACCACGAGCTGATCTGCCCGGTCGTGCGCGAGTTCGCCGACGCGCTGATGGAGAAGCGGCTCATCGGCCACAAGTGCCCGAAGTGCAGTCTCATCTACTCGCCACCACGCGGCTACTGCCCGATCTGCACGGTGCAGACGACCAAGGCCGACGAGATCGAGATGCAGACCCGCGGCATCGTCACGAACTACACGGTGGTCACGCCGGTCCAGTACTACGGACAGGAGGAGACCGAGCCGTTCGCCAAGGTGTCGCTCCAGCTCGACGGCGGCGGCAACTTGAGTCTCCAGGACCTTCCCGGCGTGCCGGTCGAACAGGTGCGCTCGGGTATGCGCGTCGAGATCGTGTGGGCACCCGACGGCGAACGGCACGTCGACGACGTCACCAACCGCAGCTGGGGATCAGCCGAGGGTGCGATCCGCGGCTGGAAGCCGACAGGCGAGCCCGACGCTGACCCGAGCGAGTACTCGGACAAGGTCTTCTAGTGGTGAACGACATCGCAATCGTCGGGTACGCACAATCGCCATCGTGGCGCGCGTCCGAGCTCACCGAACCGCAGTTCTTGTTCCCGGTCATCAGCGAAGCGATCGAACGTGCCGGCGTCGAGCGCCGAGAGATTGGCTTCACGTGCGCCGGGTCGTGCGACTACCTCTCCGGGCAGACGTTCGCCTTCGTGATGAACCTCGAAGCGGTCGGCGCATGGCCACCAATCTCTGAGTCGCACGTGGAGATGGACGGTGCCTGGGCACTCTACGAAGCGTGGGTTCGCCTCCAGCACGGCGACATCGATACCGCGCTCGTGTTCGGTTCGGGGAAATCGTCGCCGGGCAAACCGGCCGAGATCTATCCGCTCCAGATGGACCCGTACACGCTCACGCCGCTCGGTGCCGACCCGGTGTCACTCGCGGCGCTCCAAGCCCGCGCCATGCTCGATGCCGGCAAGATCACCGAGCGCGAGATGGCGGAGATCGCAGCCCGCAGCCGCAAGAGCGCGATCGGCAACCCCTACGCACAGGTGTCGGGCGACGACGACCCCGAGGCGCTGCTGAAGGAGCCGTACGTCACGGCGCCGCTGCGCCGTCACGACCTCCCGCCGATCTCCGACGGCGCGTGTGCCATCGTGCTGGCCACGGCCGACAAGGCCAAGGCGCTGAGCAAGCGGCCGGTCTGGATCCGCGGCATCGACCATCGCATCGACATCCACCAGCCCGGCATGCGCGATCTCACCGAGTCGCCGTCAACCCGACTGGCGGGCAAGAAGGCCGGTGTGGGCGACGCCAAGGTCGATGTGGCCGAGCTGTCCGCCACGTTCTCGCATCAAGAGAAGCTGCTCTGCGAAGAGCTGGGTCTCGGCGACGATGTCGAGATCAACCCGTCGGGTGGCGCGCTTGCTGCGAACCCGGTGATGGCCGTAGGCCTCGCTCGCTTCGCCGAAGCCGCCCGTCAGATCGCGGAGCACGGCAAGCACCGCGTCGTCGCGCACGCAACATCGGGCCAGGCGCTCCAGCAGAACCTCGTCGCCGTGCTGGAAGGGGACTGATGCAATCCGTAGCGAGCGCAGCGAATGGAGTGAGCGAGGCGAACGGAAGTAGCGGAGCGGGAGCGAAGGTGTCGAGATGAGCAGCCAAGCGGCGGCGGTCATCGGCATTGGTCAGACGAAGCACAAGAAGAAGCGCGACGACGTCTCGCTGCCGGGCCTCGTGCGTGAAGCCGCGCAGCGCGCGCTCGACGACGCCGAGCTCAACTGGACCGACATCGATGCCGTCGTGCTGGGCAAGGCGCCCGACCCGTTCGAGGGCGTGATGATGCCGGAGCTGAGCATGGCCGACGCACTCGGTGCGAACGGCAAGCCGATGATGCGCGTGCACACGGCCGGCAGCGTCGGAGGGTCGACGGCGTTGGTCGCCACGCACCTCGTGCAGACCGGCGTGCACGATCGGGTGCTCACAGTCGCCTACGAGAAGCAGGCCGAAGGCAACGCGCAGTGGGGCTTGGCGGGTGGTCGCAGCGGCGGCATGGGCGCGGGCGGGATCTTCGCCCCATGGATGCGTACGTACATCAACAAGTCGGGTGCGCCAGAAGACATCGGTTGGAAGGTCGCAGTCAAGGACCGGCAGAACGCGTGCAAGAACCCGTATGCGCACCTTCACCTTCCCGATATCTCGATCGAGAAGGTCAAAGAGTCCCCGATGCTGTGGGACCCGATCCACTTCCTCGAGTCGTGCCCGTCGTCGGATGGCGCGGTCGCGATGGTGCTGACGAACGAAGCCGGTGCGAAGAAGGCGCCGCGCAAGCCGGCGTGGGTGCTCGGCACGGCGATGCGCAGCGAGCTCGGCACATTCCCGGGCCGCGACACCGTGCGACCGCAAGCCGGAGTCGAGTGCGCGCACATGGTCTTCGACGCGGCCGGCATCACGAACCCGCGCGAGCAGATCGACATCGCCGAGCTCTACGTGCCGTTTTCTTGGTACGAGCCCATGTGGCTGGAGGGTCACGACATCGCCGGCCCGGGTGAGGGCTGGCGGATGGTCGAAGACGGCAGCACGCAGATCACTGGCGACTTCCCAGTCAACCCGTCGGGCGGCGTGCTCTCGTCGAACCCGATCGGCGCGTCTGGCATGTTGCGGTTCGCCGAAGCCGCGCTCCAGGTGCGGGGTGAGGCGGGCGAGCACCAGGTGGCCGATGCACACGTCGGGCTGGCACAGGCATACGGCGGTGCAGCGCAGTACTTCGCGATGTGGGTCGTCGGTTCTTCGCTCGACGCCGTCGGCGCAAGGAAGTAGCACCGCCGTGACCACGGTTGCGGCACCACCTGAGCAAGAAGACCCGGCCCTCGCGTCCTTCCGTGCCGAGGCGCGCGCGTGGCTCGACGTCAATGCCGAGCGGCGCCGGCCCGACGCAAACGAGTTCAAGCGCCGGTTCACCGCCACGACGGTCGCGCCAGACGAAGAGAAGCTGCACCTGGAGCGGGCGCGCTCGTGGCAGCGCAAGCTCTACGACGCTGGCTTCGGCGGCATTGCCGTGCCTGCTGAGTACGGCGGACGCGGTGAATCGGCGGCTGAGCAACGCGTGTTCCAACAAGAGGTCGCGCGCTACGAGATCGACACCGGCATCTTCTCGGTGGGCCTCGGAATGGTCGTGCCAACGATCCTGGCGTACGGCACCGAAGAGCAGAAGAAGCGGTTCATCCCTCCGCTGTTGAGTGGAGATGAGCTCTGGTGTCAGCTGTTCAGCGAACCCGGTGCGGGTTCCGACCTCGCCGGGCTCACAACCCGCGCGGAGCACGACGGCGACGAGTGGGTAGTAAATGGTCAGAAGGTGTGGAACTCGTTCGCCCACGTCGCCGACTGGGGGATCCTGATCACCCGCACCGACTGGGACGTGCCCAAGCACCGCGGTATCACCTACTTCCTCGTCGATATGTCGACGCCGGGCATCGAGGCTCGACCGCTTCGTCAGATCACCGGCGTCGCCCATTTCAACGAGACGTTCCTCACCGACGTGCGCATCCCGCACGAGAACGTGCTCGGCGAGGTGAACGGTGGATGGGGCGTCGCGCAGGCGACCCTCATGAGCGAGCGAGTGCTGATCGGCGGTGGCGGTAGCGGCATGGGCTTCCGCGACTACCTCGAGCTCGCCCGTCACTTCGGGCAGACCGATGATCCGGTGATGCGTCAGCGCCTCGCGGCCACGTACACGCGGTTCCAGACGATGCGTTGGCTCGGTGAACGCGCTCGTGCCGCGACGAAAGCAGGGAAGGCGCCCGGACCGGAGAGCTCGGTCTTGAAGCTGGCGATCTCGGAGCACGTCTACGAGAACGGCAACCTCGCGCTCGCGATCGAAGGACCGGCGGGGATGCTCTACAAGACCGACGCATACGAAGACGGGTTCTGGCAGCAGCAGTTCCTCGGCCAGTGGGGCATCCGCATCGGTGGCGGCACCGAGCAAGTGCAGCGCAACATCCTCGGCGAGCGCATGCTCGGGCTCCCATCAGAGCCCCGCCCCGACAAGACCGACGCGTTCCGAGACGTCCCCAAGAACGTCTGACCTACGATCCCGCGGCGTGAGTGCGCTCGAGGGGCTGCGGGTATTGGAGATTGGCGGAGGGATTGCGGCGCCGTACGCCACGAAGCTGCTCTGCGAGCTCGGTGCCGACGTGGTCAAGGTGGAGCCGGCGCATGGCGATCCACTGCGCGCTTGGCGGCGTGGCGCGCTTTTCGCATATCTCAATGGCGGGAAGGGCAGCGTTGTTGCCGACCTGATGACCGACGACGGCCGTTCGTGGTTGTACGACACGATTGCCAACGTCGACCTGGTAGTCGAGAGCCTCGGCGCCGGTGGTTGCGAGGCGCACGGTGTAGATGTTGAGCAGTTGTGCGCCGCGAATGCCGAGCTCGCGCTCGTTCGCCTCTCCGACTTCGGGCAGACGGGGCCGTACGTCGGTATCCCGACGAGTGGCCTCACGCTCCAATCGTTCGGGGGCTGGGCATCGCCGCACGGTGTGCCGAATCGCGATCCGGTGCAGGTCGGTGCGCGGATCCATGAGTGCACCGCAGGCACGTTCGCCGCGGCGTCGGCGCTCACCGCCGTGCGAGCGGCACGCCTGCGGGGTAAACCGGTCACGGTCGACCTGTCGAAGATGGAGTGCCTCGTCGGCACGCTCGCGTATCCGATGAGCGTTCACAGATACACTGAGGACCGAGCGCGACGCGTAAGACCGTCACCGCGATGGCCGACCAGGCCCACGGTACCGAAGATGCGCTCGCTTGCTCCCCGACTAGGGAACCTGTCCGCAGCCGCGGGCGCTTCG
>SHVJ01000024.1 GCA_009694295.1 Acidimicrobiia bacterium | reverse complement strand
AACGCATGGGTCGAGAAGAAGAGGTCGATCGGCGTGTCGTCCCACAGCAGCCGAACCTGACCGTCGAGGTCGACGCGGGCGAGGTCGCCCGCACCCCACACCACACCATCAGGGAGCGCGCCGAACACTCCGGTGGCTCGCCCGGGATCAACGAACACATTGACGTCGATGTCGCGCGTCGCTCTCGGCTCTTCGACGTGGAACGCCAGCGCGAGAGCCCCACCGAACGCATGCGGCACCGACGCCGCGTCGAGCGATGCATCGATCTCGGTGATCTTCTCGGCCAGCGTGGTCGTCACGTCGATCGCGGGAATGCCGGATACGCAAGCCTGCGTGACGGCCGGCGGCGCGGCAGCTGTTCCGCAAGCCCGAGCACCTGCCCGAGTCGAACACTTGCGACCTGCGGGTTGGGGCGCAGCAGGCCCGATCCGAGCTCGATGTCGCCAACGGCGCCCGTGGCCGCCACGATCCGCGCCAGCGTGCCGACGGTGGGATCCCTCGTGCCTGACTCGTAGGCGACGATCGCGGCCGGCGACGTGTGCGCGCGCCGGGCCAGCTCCCGCTTGGAGAGCCCGGCGTGCTCCCGAGCGGTCTGGATCGTCGATGCGGCATCCACGGTCACAATGTTATCGGATCCGATAACACTTTGGGAAGGCCTTTATGCAGCTTCGGGGTGCCGGATCGGCTCGGGTGATTCCTCGGACTCGCCGACCGCTTCGAGCAAGGCCCGGCGGAACCGGTGCGCGGCCTCCCCTTCCAGTCGGTTGACCACCACCACCCCCTCGACCATGTCGGTGGCGACGTCGCCGAAGGTCCGGCCCTTGAGGGTGACGGAGACGACGGACCCGCCCGGGAACCGTCGAACGGTCCGACAGGCCCCGGCAACTCGCGGTGGGCACCGGAACGCGGGCACGACCAAGCCGGCGGCCCGCGCCGCAGCGCCGAGTCGCTTCGCCGTGTCGGCGAAGCGCAACACAGGTGCACCCTTTCCGGGGTACTCGGGTCCTCCACCCATGACGTCACTGTCGCACCAGGGTGTGACACTCCCGTCTCCTCGGTCGCTCACTGGCCGCGCTCCTGCGTCCTGCACCGTGATCCTTTGAGACCGTTCGCTCCCTGACGAGCGCCTTCGGCGCCGCGCCGAGTGACGAGTAACTCACTAGCGTCCCGGCTCGTGGACCGGCGGGGGTTCCTCAAGGGGTCAGTGGGGTTGGCGGCGATTGGCGCCGTCGCGCGGTTCGACAGCGCCATGGCCGGCGCCGCGACACTCCTCGATCCCTCGCCCGGGAAGGCTGTACCTCTCCCGCCCGCGTCGTGGCCACCGACACCCGGCGCATTCCCCGGCCTGATCGCACCATGGATCGTCCAGGAGAACGAACGCGAAGGCACGGGCGACTGGAAGATCGGAGGGTCCGAGCCCGCCGGGGCGGTGGCGGCGGACCCTGACGGACCTGTGACGCCCGGCATCGAGGGATACCTCGACACGACGAGCGCAGTTGTCGGTCAACGCATCGCGTTTCACGTCTCGAGCGCGAGTCCCACGTACCGGATCTCCGCGTTTCGGATGGGGTGGTATCAGGGCCTGAGCGGGCGCTTGGTGTGGCGGTCCAAGGTCCTCCCGGGCGTGCGTCAGGGCGCACCGATCGTCGACGAGTCGACGCACATGGCCGAGGCGAACTGGGATGTCACCTCCGCGCTCACGCTCCGCCCGAGGCGCTTCTTGCCGGGGTGCTACCTCTTCCGACTCACCGGAGCCGACGGGTCGAGTCGGCTCGTGCCACTCACGATCCGCGACGACAAAAGTCGGGCCCGCTACCTCTTGATCAATCCCGTCGCCGACTGGCAGGCCTACAACGAATGGGGCGGCGCATCCCTGTACTACGGGCGCGTCGGCGGCCGGTCACGGAACTACGGGAACCGTGCGCGCGTCGTTTCGTATGACCGGCCGTACGACTGGGGTCTCGGTGCGGCCGACTTCATCGGCGCCGACCTCCCTCTCATCATGCGACTCGAGGAGGCAGGGCTCGACGTCACGTACGCGACGAGTATCGACGTGCACCAAACGCCAGGGCGACTCCCGCGCCACCGAGCCGTGCTCACCACGGCGCACGATGAGTACTGGACGAAAGAGGTGCGCGACGGGTTCGAAACGGCTCGGGATGCAGGTGTGAACCTCGTCTTCTTCGGCGCCAACGCGGTGTTCCGCCAGGTTCGCCTCGAGGACTCGCCGCAAGGTCCGTACCGCCACCAGGTTTGCTACAAGTCATCGAGCGAGGACCCGCTGCGCTCCACCTCTCCAGAGCTCACGACCGTGAACTGGCGCGACGCACCCGTCTCGCGACCAGAGTCGGCCCTCATCGGGGTTCAGTACGACGGCCAGGGGATTGCCGACCTCGAGGTGACCAATCCCGACGGCTGGATCTGGGATCAGACGGGGGTTGGGTACCGCCAAAAGTTTCGAGGCGTCGTCGGACCCGAGTTCGACCGCGTGCTCTCCGCGAGCCCCGACAACATCCAGATCTTTGCCCGCTCGGCAATCCGCGCGAAGGGCGACCGCGACACCTGGGCCGACACCACGTACTACAGCGCGCCGAGCGGCGCCGGCGTGTTCGCGTCAGGAACGATCGGGTGGATCTCCGCGCTGCGGCCAACGAAGATCATCGGCAGGCCGCACGAGCCCGTGCTGTACCACGCGACGATGAACGTGCTGCGGCTCTTCGGCGCGGGGCCGGCGGGCACGGCGCGCCCGTCGATCCCGAACGCATCGTCCACGCACGCGTCGCCACTCCCGCCATTACCGAAGCCGCCGTACGCGGGGCCCACGGTGCCGCCGGCCGGGACCGACACGACCACATCGTCCACCTCGACGAGCACCAGCACGAGCACGAGCACGAGCACGACCACGTAGGTGGGGCGCCTACAACGGCTCTGGCTGGCCCGGCCGGCGCGTTCCAGCCCGCACGACCGCGAGATCCTCCGGCTGGCGATCCCGGCGTTCGGCGCGCTGGCAGCCGAGCCGCTCTACCTCTTGGCCGACACCGCGATCGTCGGACGGCTCGGAACGCGTGAGCTCGCAGGTCTTGCGGTCGCAGGCATCGTGCTCACGGCGGCCTTCGGGGTCTTCAACTTCCTGGCGTACTCCACCACGGCGGCCGTCGCCCGCCGACTCGGTGCGGGCGACCGTCGCACCGCCGCGCAGCTCGGCATCGACGGCGTGGGGCTCGCTCTGCTTCTCGGTGTCGCGGTGATGGTCGTGGGTCTCGTCCTCGCGCCCACGATCGTCGATGCGATGGGTGCCTCCGCGCGCGTACAGCCGTTCGCGCTCACGTACTTGCGCGTGAGCATGATTGGGGCGCCCGCGCTCCTGATGACGCTCGCCGCGACCGGTTACCTCCGTGGCGTTCAGGACACCCGCACGACGCTCGTGATCGCGGTTGCATCAAACGTGTTGAACCTCGTCCTCGAGGTGATCTTCGTGTTCGGGTTCGACTGGGGCATCAAGGGTTCGGCATGGGGCACGGTGATCGCCCAATGGATCGCCGGATCCGCGTATCTCTTCATCGTCTCGCGGTCGGCCCGCGCCGTCGGCGCGTCGATCCGTCCTCGGCGTGAAGGCATGCGCCAGAACGCGGTGGTGGGCGGACCGCTCATCGTGCGCACGGCGTCGCTGTTCGCGACGTTCCTCATTGCGACCAACCTCGCCGCCCGGATCGGTGACGACGAGGTCGCCGCACACCAGGTTGCGTTCCAGGTGTTCCTCTTCCTCGCGCTCTCGTTGGACGCGCTGGCGATCGCCGGACAGGCCATGACCGGACGATTTTTGGGTGCGTCCAGCTCCGAACAAGCCCGTGCAGCGTCCCGGCGCATGATGGAGTGGGGCGTCGCCGTGGGTGTGGTGTTCGCACTCGTGCTCGCCGCCGCCGCACCCTGGCTCATGCAGGGCTTCAGCGATGATCCCCATGTCCAGCATGTCGGCACGCAGCTCCTCTACGTGGTGGCTACATTGCAGCCGTTGAACGCGATCGTGTTCGTGCTCGACGGCGTGCTCATCGGCGCGGGTGACCAGCGGTTCCTCGCCCTCGCAATGCTCATCGCCACCTTTGGAGTGTTCGTACCGCTCGCCGCCGTGGTCGCGCTCACCGACGCCGGGATGCTCGCACTCTGGGCTGCGTTGTCGTGCTGGTTCGTCGCCCGCGCCGTCGCACTCGTCGCCCGCTACCGAGGGAGCCGCTGGCAGGTGACCGGCGCAACCCGACATTGACGGACCGGCACCGAGCCGTTCGCAGGGGCATCCGCACGCCTCGCCGTGCAAGGCTGGCGTCATGCCTCTCCGAGTGGAACATCATGACCGCGTCCTCGTGCTCACACTGGACGATCCCGGGAAGCGCAACGCGCTCGGCGGCGAGATGGTCGAGCAGATCGTCGCCGCCGTCACCGAGGCCAATACCGACGACGGCGTGGGTGCGATCGTGGTCACAGGCGCGCCACCGGCGTTCTGCTCCGGCGCCGATCGTTCGAACCTCGATGCGCTCCACACCAACCGTGGCGGCGAGCCGGGCGAGGTCCGCAACATCTACGACGGCTTCCTCGTCGTGCGCGACTCGCCCCTGCCGACGATCGCCGCGGTGAACGGACCCGCGGTTGGTGCCGGGTTCAACCTCGCAATGTGCTGCGACATGATCCTCGCGGGTGAGTCCGCGCGCTTTGCGCCCGGCTTCACCAAGATCGGGATCCACCCCGGCGGAGGACACACGTGGATGCTCGAGCGCGCCGTCGGGCCGCAGAACGCGGCAGCGATTGCACTCTTCGGCGAGACCGTGGAGGGCCGTCGGGCCGCCGAGATCGGACTCGCATGGCGGTGCGTCGCCGACGACGCGCTGCTCGACGAGGCGCTGGCCCTGGCCACGCGGGCCAGCGAGCTGAGCCGCGACCTCGCCGTCGCGCTCAAGGCCACACTGCGCGAGGTCCCCTGGCAGCCCAGCTTCGAAGCCGCGTTGAACACCGAGCTCGACCGCCAGAAGCGCAGTTTCGGGGCCTGACCAGCGGAGTTGACGCGCGCGTCGACGGGCCGGTGGACTCTTGCCATGCCTGGAACTGATGTCTTCGACCTGAGTGGGCAAGTAGCGATCATCACAGGCGGCGGTACCGGGATCGGCCGGGCCACCGCGTTGGTCTTCAGTGACTTCGGTGCTCGGGCCGTCGTGCTCGCGAGCCGCAAGACCGAGAACCTCGAGCACGTGGCCGAAGAGGTGCGCGCCCACGGTGGCACGCCGCTCGTCGTGCAGACCGACGTGCGCAAGCCCGAGGACTGCCAGGCGCTGATCGACCGAACGATCGAAGAGTTCGGTCAGATCGACATCCTCGTGAACAACGCGGGCGGCAGCCACTCGTATCCACTCGAGAGCTGGACGCTCGAAGGATGGGCGAACATGCTCGACCTCAACCTGCGCAGCGTGTTCCTGCTCAGCCAGGCCGCCGCCGCACACATGATCCCGCGGGGCCGCGGGAACATCGTGAACATCTCCTCGGGCGCTGGTCAGCTCGGTCTTCCCTACGTCGCGCCATACGGCGCCGCTAAGGCCGGCGTGAACAACCTCACGCTCACCTTCGCGGGTGCACTCGGTCCGCACGGCATCCGGGTGAACTGCATCGCGGTTGGGGCAGTTGCATCGGAGGGCTTCGTCAAGGAGATGCAGCGCATCGGGCGTGATCCCGATGAGGTCGGAGGCCAGTCGAACGGCATCGGACGCGCCGGGCGACCTGAGGAGATCGCGTACCCGATCCTGTTCCTCGTCTCCGAAGGCGCGAGCTTCCTTTCGGGCGAGACCATCTACGTCGGCGGCGGGCCCCACGTGCCCCGCATGCTCTGAGGCGGGCATCGTGAACCTCGGTCGCCTCGAGCGCGTCCGCGACACACTCCCCCAGCGGCTCAATGCGGGCATGTTGCTCGGTGATGGCGGCTTCTGCGTGATGGGGTGGATGATGGTGTGCGCCGGTTATCACGAGATCACGTACTACTCGAGCACTCTCGCGATCCTGCATCCCCAACACGGCGGATCGGTGATCGATTTCCTCGCTCGCGAGTACGAGCTCAACCGCGACGCGGTGGTGCACCTCGCCCGACTCAACGACGAGACGCCCATCGAACAGCGCACCGACGTGGTGCGCGCCGCCATCGCCGAGTTGATCGACGCCGGCTGATGGCTCGCGTCGACGGTGGCGAGCTCTTCGTGCGCGCGCTGGCGCGCGAAGGCGTGACGCACCTTTTCGGATTGCCCGGTGGTCACATCAACCCGATCTGGTGGGCCGCGCCACGCCACGACATCAAGATCATCGACACTCGCCACGAGGCGGGTGCCGCGCACGCAGCCGAGGGCTTCGCCCTCGCTACCGGTGTTCCCGGTGTCTGCGCCGTCACCGCGGCGCCGGGAGTCACGAACGCGCTCACAGGGATCGCAACCGCCAATCACAACGGCACGCCGATGGTCGTGCTCGCCGGCGCGTCGAGCGTGCGCAGTGCCGACAGCGGTGAGGTCGAGACGCTCGATCAGCTCGCCATCGTGCGACCCGTCACGAAGTGGGCCCGCCGCATCGACCACCTCGACCGGATCCCGGAGTACGTGGCTGCCGCGTTCAAGGAAGCCGTCACCGGGCGACCGGGTCCCGTGTACCTCGAGATCGCCATCGACCTCGTGCACTCGCAGATCGAAGAGGACGAGGTCGTGTTCCCCGAGCCGATGGGGCGGGCGCAGCGCGCGGTTGGCCCGGCGCCGGGACTCGTCGAGCAAGCCGCCGCGTTGCTCGCGGGCGCGAAGCGCCCGGCCATCGTCGCCGGGAGCGGGGTCTGGTGGTCAGGCGCTGCCGATGAGCTGCGGACGCTCGCCGAACGCGGGATCCCGGTCGCGACGCGGCGCCAAGGTCGGGGCACCGTGCCCGACGATCACCCACTGTGTGTGGGCCGCGACTGGCAAAACCTCGTGTTCCAGGCCGACGTGCTGCTCGTGGTGGGCACGCAGCTCGACTACTTCTTCGGCTTCGGCAACTTCCCGCATCTCGACGCGCTGATCCAGGTGGATCTGCACCCGGCTGAGCTCGGCCGCAACCGCATCCCGGTGACCGTGCCGATCCTCGGCGACGCTCGGGTCACGCTCGCACAGCTCGTCGACCTCGTGCCGCGCCTCGCCACCGACGAGTGGGTTTCACGCATCCAGGGGCAGTACGCGGAGGTCGCGACCCGGCGCGCCGAGCTCGGTGCATCCGATGTCGTGCCGATTCATCCGTTCCGGTTGTGCGCCGAGGTCGCCGCGCGCCTCGAACCCGACGCCACCGTCGTCGGCGACGCGAGCAACATGCTGATGTTCGTCGATGCCGCGATCCCCGCGTTCCTTCCCGGACGCAACCCGGCGATGAGCACCCTCGGGACCATCGGGCATGGCATCGGGTACGCGATCGGAGCTGCCGCGGCCCGTCCGGGATCGCAAGTGGTGTGGATGGTCGGCGACGGGTCGTTCGGCTTCAACGCCATGGAGCTCGACACCGCGCTCCGTCACGACATGCCTATCGTCACGATCGTGATGAACAACCGCGGTTGGAGCGCCGGCTGGGTGCCGCTCGGTGTTCGACACTACGAACGCATGGCGCCGGGATTCGACGGGGAGGGAATCTTCGTGGAGACACCCGACGAGCTCGGGCCGGCGCTCGACACCGCGTTCGCGGCGAGCACACCGACGATCGTGAACGTGATGCTCGATCCCGCGGCACCCTGGTACGCGGGGCGCTACCTCGGCTGAGCGGAGAGGAATCCGGCTTCCATCTCGCGCTTGCGCACGGCCCAGTCGTCGGAGGTGATCGCGTAGCGCACGTGATCTTCCCAAACCCCGCGGATCTGCAGGAACTTGTCTGACGTGCCCTCGTCGCGCAGACCGAGCTTGTCGGCCACGCGACGACTTGCCTTGTTGCGCGGCACGATGGCGGCTTCGACGCGGTGCAACCCGAGATCCTCGAATGCGAACCGCAGGATGATCGCCACCGCCTCGGGCATGAGGGCCTGCCCCGCGTACGACTCATCGATCCAGTAGCCGACGTTGGCTGACTGGAAGGGTCCGCGCTGCACGCCGCCGAGACTCACCTCACCGACGAACGGCCCCTTCCGCAGGAAGATGCCGAAGCCGTAGGCGGCGTCGAAGTGGCGCTGGCGCTCCCACGCACCGCACCGGGCTTTGAACGCGTCGGCTTCGCGGATGGGATCGGCCGCACCGGGCTCACCGAACGGTTCCCACGGCTCGAGCCAGTCGCGGCTGCGCACACGCACGTCGCGCCACTCAGCCCAGTCGCTGGCCTTCAGCGGGCGCAACTCGACCCTGGGCCCGACCAAGAGCTCCCCTCGACGCACGGTGGGAAAGGCTACCGATTTGTCCGGGCAAGCCGCCTGTAGCGTCGGGCTCGTGCCCACACCCATGCCCCCATCTGCCGCCCCAGACATGCTCGTCTGGCTCGACCTCGAAATGACGGGGCTTGACGTGGCCCGCCACGTGATCGTCGAGATCGCCGTGCTCGTGACCGACGCCGAGCTGGAGCCGGTCGACGAGGGCATCGACGTGGTCGTCCACCAGTCCGCGGAAGCGCTCGCGGAGATGGACGACTTCGTCCTCAAGATGCACACCAAGAGCGACCTGCTCCCCGCGATCCAGGCATCAGAGGTGTCGTTAGCCGATGCCGGCGCGCGTGCGCTCGAGTATGTGCGCACCCATGTTCCGAAGGCGGGCGTCGCACCGCTGTGTGGCAACTCGATCGGCGTCGACCGGCGCTTCCTCGATCGTCAACTGCCCGAGCTCGAGACGTACCTGCACTACCGCAGCATCGATGTGTCGTCACTCAAGGAGCTGTGTCGGCGGTGGTACCCCGAGGCATACAAGGGTCGCCCGGGCAAAGCCGAAACGCATCGCGCCCTCGACGACGTGCGTGAGTCGATCGCCGAGCTCAAGTACTACCGAGAGCACATGCTGCGCTCTACGACCACCACCACCACCACCACCGGCTAACTCGATTTGGGTTTTGGGTCGCGGTTCGGGGTCGGGGGTCTGCGTCAGGCGTCGGAGTGCGCGGGCTCCCAGTGCTCGAGCAGCAGACGCACGATGGGGCGCGCGGCGGGGCCGGCCGCGAGACCGCGAGCCACGTCGGCTGCTGCTCTCGCGACCCGGGTGACCTCGGCATCGGGGAGGGCGATCCCGTCGCGCGCGGCCGACTCCTGCACCGCCACCACGGCGTCGCTCGCGGCGCGTGCCGCTTGACGGCTACAGCGCGCGTGGCGGAGCACCTTGTCGATCGCGATCGTCGCCCGCCACCAATCGACCTCATCGGTGAGGGCCTCGGAATCGAGCGAAGCGGCGATGCGGTGCACATCGTCAGCTGTCATGGCCCGCAACGCGCCGAGGAACTCTGGGACCGAAGTCTGCATCCCGGGATTCTCTGCGCTTCGCCACCCAAAGTGGTGGATTTCGCGCTGGGTGAGGCTCAGCGCGCGAGCGAGCGAACCAGGCCGTCGAGGATGTCGGCCTCGCTGACGAGCATCTCGTCGAAGCCCAGCACGCGCAGGATCGAGACCAGCACGAGCGCTCCCCCGACGATCACGTCGGCTCGCTCCGCCTCGAGCCCAGGGTTGTGCCGGCGCTGCTCGATGGACTCGAGCGCGAGCGTGCGGAACACGTCTTCGGCCGCGGTACGCGTGAGTCGGAAGTGGTGGATCGCAGTCGCGTCGTACTCCGGGATCCCGAGTTCGATCGCGGCAACCGTTGTGACGGTGCCTGCGAGGCCGACAAGCGTCTTCGCCTTGCCCATCTCCGGGAACGCGCGCAGCACCTCAGCGACCTCATCGCGCGCGACCGATACCGCCGCCGAGAGCTCTTCTGGCGCCGGCGGATCGCTGTGGAGGTGTTGTTCGGTGATGCGTACACACCCGATGTCGACGGAACGCAACGCCTCGGGCTCGTTCGTCCCCACCACGAACTCCGTGGAGCCGCCGCCGATGTCGACGATGAGGTACGGCGCAGGTGCGTCGAGATCGGCCGTCGCGCCGAGGAACGACAGGCTCGCCTCCTCGTCGCCCGACAGGAGTTCAGGCGCCACGCCGAGTGCTTCGGTGGCTGGTCCGAAGAACGCGTCGCGGTTTGTGGAGTCGCGCGCCGCGCTCGTGGCCGTGGCCCGAACCCGCTCAACACCCTGCGCCTCGATCACGCCGCGGTACTGGCGAAGCACGGTGAGGGTGCGTTCAATCGCTTCCGGGGCGAGGGCGCGTGACGCGTCGACGCCTTGGCCGAGCCGAGTGATGCGCATCAGTCGCTCGACGGGTCGAAGCACGGCGCTCCGGCCCGATCCCTCCACGTCAGCGACGAGCAAACGGACCGAGTTCGTGCCGATGTCGACGGCGGCGAGTCGCGTCATGCCGGCACCGCTGCGAGCCGGTCTGCCACCCAGGCACCCACGGGATCATCGCCGCCCGCCAGATACCAGGCGTAGTGCGCGTGCAAGCACTTCACACCGACGCGCGTGCCCCCCACACCCCCACTCGGCCGCGGTCCCGCGTGGTCAGGTGAGATGGCGGCGTCACGAGCCGTGGCGTACCGCGCGTGGGCGGTGGCCAGCTCGACGGGATCGATGTCGTGCTCCGCGCTGCGCACCCCGCCGTCGGCTTCGAGCACCGAGACCGCATGCACGAGATGGGGGTCGATGAGCCAGTACCGGGTGGGCATCGGCGTACCGTCACGCATGAACGGCGCGTTGCGGACGACCACCGGCGCGCCATCGGCGTCGCGCACCACAACATCGAAGTCGGCGAGCGGTTCACGTCCGAGACGCTCCCGTACTGCTTCGAGATCACCGTCGAGCCGACGAACGACACCACCACGCATGAGCGCAGTCTAGGTTTGGTCGTTGCTCGTTCCGTCGGCTGGAACAGTGGTGGTCGGCGTCGCCGGTGCCAGTACGAACGGCGTTTCACCCGGTCGTACCAACCCGTACTGCTCACGCGCGAGACGCTCGACTTCGGCGTCACCGCGGAGCTTGTCGCTCTCACGCTCGAGCCGCGCGGTCTCGGCCTTGAGTCGTTCGAGCCGTTCGGTCGCCTTCCCGAGCTCGGCCCGCTGTCGCAGATAGGTGTTCGTCGGATACACGAAAGCAAACAAGCCGCCGACGATCGCGAGCGCACCGAGTACGCCGAGCAGCGTTGCCCGTCGGCGTCGCACGCGCGGCGACGGCGGTTGGCGCGAGACCGGCGTGTTGCTCGCGGGGTGACGGGCTCGCGCATTCTTCGTCCGGCGCCGCTTGGCCGCTGGACGGGCTTGCGCCTTCGCGGACGGACCGCCCTGCGCTTTGGCCCGTCGACGCTTGCGCGCCTGCGCGGCCTCACGACGGGAGATCCGGGGATGGCGACGGGCGTCAGCCACGACGCCTGCCTGGTCGGGCACCCGGGTGAGCCAGGGCTTCGCCGCCGAGGTACGCGGCGCCGGCTCCGAGCTCTTCTTCGATGCGCAGGAGCTGGTTGTACTTCGCGACGCGATCCGTCCGAGCGGGCGCGCCCGCTTTGATCATCCCGCAGTTCGTGGCGACAGCAAGATCCGCGATCGTGGTGTCTTCGGTCTCGCCGCTGCGGTGTGACATCACCGATGTGTAGGCGTGTCGACCAGCCAGCATCATCGTGTCGAGCGTTTCGGTGAGAGTGCCGATCTGGTTCACCTTCACGAGGATCGAGTTGGCCACGCCGCGGTCGATTCCTTCGCGAAGCCGCTCCGGGTTGGTCACGAACACGTCGTCGCCGACGAGTTGCACACTCGCGCCGATCTGCTTCGTCAGCGCATCCCAACCATCCCAGTCGTCCTCGGCCATGCCGTCCTCGATCGACTGGATCGGGTATCGGGCGCACAAGCCGGCGAGGAACTCGGCGAACTCGGCGCTGGTGAACTCCTTGCCCTCACCATCGAGCTTGTAGCGACCGTCAGCGAAGATCTCGGTGGACGCAACGTCGAGCGCCAGCGCCATCTCGTCGCCCGGCGTGAGCCCGGCGGCTTCGATCGCAGCGAGCAACAGCGTGATCGCGTCCTCGTTCGACGGGAGGTCGGGCGCAAACCCGCCTTCGTCGCCGAGCGCAGTGTTGAGCCCGCGCGCGTGGAGGAGCTCGCGCAGCGCGTGATACGTCTCGGCCCCCCACCGCAACGCCTCGGAGAAGCTCGCGGCGCCGACTGGCATCAGCATGAACTCCTGCACGTCGACGTTGCTGTCGGCGTGCGCGCCACCGTTGATCACGTTCATCAACGGCATCGGCAGGACGTGCGCATCGGCACCACCCACGTAGCGGTACAGCGGAAGGTCGCGCTCGTCGGCCGCGGCCTTGGCCACCGCGAGCGAGACGCCCAAGATCGCGTTCGCGCCCAAGCGACTCTTCGTCGGCGTGCCGTCGAGCGTGCACAGCTCGTCGTCCACCAACCGCTGATCGAGCGCGTCGAGACCCGTGACCACCTCGCGGATCTCCCCACCCACATGCTCGACGGCCACGCGGACACCTCTGCCCCGATAGCGATCCTCGCCGTCGCGCAGCTCGGCCGCCTCGTAGGCCCCCGTGCTCGCCCCACTCGGCACCGCCGCGCGCCCGCGCGCGCCCGACAGGAGCTCCACCTCCACCTCGACCGTGGGGTTCCCACGTGAATCGAGGATCTCCCTCGCGCTGACGTCGACGATCTCGCTCACGACGCTCCTAGGGCCTGTTGGCCCTGTGGCTGGTGTGACGGGGGTTGCCTACAGTAGCGGCCGAGACCCCGCCTGGGAAGGGCATACTGCGGAGCGAGCGGAGCAGATGAAGCGAGCGGAGCAAGGCGGAAGTAGTGGAACGGGAGCGGAGCAAGGGAAGGTGACAACCGCCCACGAACAGGTCTTCCTGAACCCCTTCGAACCAGGGTTCTTCGACGACCCATACCGCCAATACCGACAGCTCCGGGAGCTCCGACCCGTCCACCAGAGTCCGTTCGGGCCATGGACGCTCACCCGGTACGACGACGTCTCGAAGTTGCTGCGTGACCCGTCGCTCTCGGTTGAGGACCGCAACGCGTCGGAAGACCGCCGGGCCGAGCTCTTTCCCGACGGCGACGAACGCCGAGAACGCGGCAGCCTCGCGATCCTCAACCTCGACCCACCCGATCACACGCGGCTGCGTCGTCTGGTGAGCAAGGCGTTCACGCCGCGGCGCGTCGAGGTGCTCGTACCGCTGATGCAGACGCTCGTGGACGACATGCTCGATGCCGTTGCGTCCAATGGACAACCCAATGGACAACCCAATGGACAACCCAATGGACAACCCAATGGACAAATGGACGTGATCGCCGATCTCGCGTTCCCGTTGCCGTTCGCCGTGATCTCCGAGATGCTCGGCATGCCCGAAGCCGACCGCGATCAGCTCCGCGGCTGGTCGCACACGCTCGTGAAGACCTTGGAGCCGCTCCTGACGCCCGACGAGATCCCCGGGCTGCTCGCGGCGAGCGATGCCATGGTCGAGCACGTGACGGCGGCCATCGAGTGGAAGCGCAGCACTCCAGCCGACGATCTTCTCTCGGCGATGATTGCGGTCGAGGAAGAAGGCGACCGCATGTCGACGCCTGAGCTGATCGCGCAGGTCATCCTGCTCTTCATCGCCGGCCACGAGACGACCGTCAACCTCATCGGCAACGGCACACTCGCCCTGCTGCGCCATCCCGCGCAACTCGCGGCGTTGCAGGCCGACCCCGACTTGATCGGGAATGCCGTCGAAGAGCTGCTGCGCTTCGACTCGCCAGTGCAGTTCTCGCGCCGTATCGCGCTCCAAGACATCGACATCGACGGCCAACGCATCGAGCAAGGGTCGTTCATCTTCACCATGCTCGGTGCAGCCAACCACGACCCCGCGCACTTCGGCCCGAGCGCCGACGAGCTCGATCTTCGCCGCCCCGACGCGCCGCACCACGTGTCGTTCGGTGGCGGCATCCACCACTGCCTCGGCGCGGTGCTCGCCCGCATGGAGGCACGCGTGGCGATCGGCTCACTCGTGCGCCGCTTCCCGGGTGCCGCGCTCGCGACATCGGAACCCGCCTGGAACGGCCGCCTCGTCCTGCGCGGCCTCGACGCCCTCCCGATCACCCTGGCCTGACCGCCCAGAACACGTTTTCGTGACGTTTCCGGTGGTCATGGCGACGGAAAGCGTCACGAAAAGCAGTTAGGCCGGCATCGCCACCTCGGCCCAGAGTGCTTCGACGTCGTCGACGGTGAGCGTGGCGAGATCGAGGTCGCGGTCGATGGCGAGCCGCTCCATCGCTTCGAAACGCTCGCGGAACCGCGCCGCCCAGCCGCGCAATGCCGATTCGGTGTCGACGCCGAGCCCGCGCGCCAACGCAACGCTCGCGGCGAGCAGCTCACCGAGCGTCGTCTCGGCATCGGACCCGCCCACGCGCAGCGACGCCGTGGCGGCGTCGATCCGTTCGAGCGAACGATCCACGTCGCCGGGATCGAGCCCGACCGACGCTGCCTTGCGCATGAGCTTGTGTGCGTAGAGCAACGACGGCAGCCCGGGGGTGATGCCGGCGACGATCGACTCGGCGCCCTTCTCCTGCTTCTTGATCTGCTCCCAGTTCGCCATCACAGCGTCGCTCGTGTCTGCGGCCACATCGCCGAACACGTGCGGGTGCCGATGCACGAGCTTGTCGTGGATACCTCGCGCGATCTCCGCCATGCCGAACGCACCGGCCTCTTCGGCGAGCACCGCATGAAAGATCACCTGGTACAGAAGGTCGCCGAGCTCGTCGACGAGCGCCACGTACGCCGGATCATCGGGCGCGACACCATCGGGTGCATCAGCAGGCAGCCGCTCGACGGCTTCGACCACCTCGTACGACTCCTCGAGCAGGTACCGCGTGAGGGAATGGTGCGTCTGCTCGGCATCCCAAGGGCATCCGCCCGGGCCGCGCAGCTGCTCCGCGAGCGCGAGCAAGCGGGCGAGCTCTTCGGTTGCCGAGCTCGGCGCAGCGGGGACGAACACCGAGGTGAGGTGGTCGGGGGTGACCACGCGGTCGAGATCGGCGAGCGCAACCTCGCGCACGTCTTCGTCGGTCAAGCCGAGGCGCGCGAGCACGGTGACGGGCGTATCGGGCGGAAGGTGATCGAGCAGTGTGACCTTGAGGTCGGAGAGCACGAGCTGGTTGTCGCACTGGGCAATCAGCATCGGACCCGCACTCGCGCCGATCCCATCGAGATCGCGCGCATCCGCCAAGCGCGCACCACTGCCCATCGGATCGACACCCAACCGCGTCCACGCGATGTCGGCAAACGACAAACCCGCGATCAGCTCGATGGTGACGCGCCCGGCGCGCGCAGCTTCGTGCAGCAGCACGACGGTTCGCTCCGCGACGCCCGGGCTCCCCGGCACCGCGTACGCCACCTCGCCGTGTTCCGCCGCCGCGGCGATGAGGATTTCGACAATCCCGGTGTAGACCGCGTCGAGGTCACTTCCTTCCTCGTAGCGGTCGTCGAACGACTCGAGCGTGATGCCGTCGGCACGCAGATCATCGACGGCTGGGTGACGCGCCGTGCGGACGTAGCGGCGTCCACAACGGATGAGCGCGTCACGCGCGGCTGGCGTGACGAGGTCGGCGCCCGCAGGCCCAAGCCCCACGACCACGACCCGACCGGACGTGGTCATCGCGTCAGCCTGCGGCGCTCGTCACACCGGACGGGAGCACCTGCCCGTTCGCACGGTCCCACGTTCCGTACCGAGGATCGACGGTGACCCCCTTGTTGCGCGTGGCCGACGCCAACACGCTCCCGATCGCGACGGAGGAGAGCTCCGCACTCGTCGGTTGGTCGGTGACGAGGATGAGATGGAACCCGAACTCGGTCTCCACGGGATCCGAGACGACACCGATCGGTTGGTCGGTCGCGGCGGCGAGGAACGGCGAGACGGTCGAAAGCCCGTCGAGACAGCCGTAGTAACCGCCGGACTGTGCCGAGCCCGTGTCGGTGGAGTTGGCGGCGGCGGCGGCGGCGAGCGCAGCGAATTCGGCGCCGTTGTCGAGCTGACTCTTGATGGCCTCTGCTGCGAGCTGGGAATCGACCAGGATGTACGACACGTACCGACCCGTTGGGCATGCGGCCGCCGCCGCGGCGACAAGTTCCGGCGTGGGCGCGGCAATGAGCTCACGCTCGAGGATCGCGACCGCGGTCCAGCGCTCGAACAGCCGCATTTGGAACCATTTCGGCATCGCTCCGAAGGCTTCGATACCTCCGACTGCCTGTTCCGCCAGCGTCGTGGCCTCCGATTCATCGGCCCGAGTGGCTTCGAGACCTCGCCGCTCGACCTCTTGCCGCACGATCTCCTGCGCGATCCGCAGCCCGACCCAACTCGCGGCGAGGTTCGCCGTGACCGAGCCATGTTTGGTCGACGCGAATGGCTCGCTCCCGCTCTGCTCGACGAGCGCGCTCAGGGTCTCGTTCTCCGCCAACGCCTTCAGCTCGTCGTCGACCGAGGGCTGCGAGACCGAGTGCCCACCAACGGTGAACGCGGGCGGCCCATCCCCCGCCGCAAGCACGATGGTGCCAGCGAGAAGTGCGAGCGCCGCAGCACCCGCGAGAGCGAAAGGAATGATGCGCCGCATGACGGAGGACTCTACTTTTCCACGTCCGCAGGAATCAGTTCGGCCAACAGGGCCGTGAGTGCAGCCGCAGTCTCGTGCGGCGCGGTCTTCAGCGGCACCAGCACCTCCTCGGTGCTCGCCTTCGAACCGGGCGCGAGCCGGTTCAGGCGCACCTTCTGCGAATCGCGCAGCTGGAGGCCACGGATGCGCGCCGCACCGCCACCGACCACGACGCTGCGCACGCCGACGCGCACGCACTCGGCCCGCAAACGGGCGACGTCCAACAGTGCTTCGGCAGGAGGAGGAGGCGGGCCGTATCGATCGATCCACTCGGTTCGCACGTCTTCGACGTCGGTTGGCTCGGTTACCGCGGCAAGTCGACGGTATGCCTCCATCCGCACGTCGTCACGCGCCACGTAGTCGCGCGGGAGATGCGCGTCGAGGGGGAGGTCGATGGTCACCTCGACGGGTTCCGGTGGGACCTCGCCCGTGAGCTCACCCACTGCCTCGGTGACCATCTGGCAGTAGAGGTCGAAGCCGACTGCGGCGATGTGCCCCGACTGCTCACCACCCAGGAGGTTGCCGGCGCCACGGATCTCGAGGTCGCGCATGGCGATCTTGAACCCGGAACCGAGCTCGGTGAGCTCGCCGATCGTCTTGAGGCGCTCGTACGCCTCCTCGCTGAGCTGTCGGTCGCGCGGATGGAGCAGATACGCGTACGCCCGCTGACCCCGTCGTCCGACGCGCCCGCGCAGTTGGTACATCTGGGCCAGGCCGAGCCGATCGGCGCGGTCGACGACGAGCGTGTTCACCGTCGGGATGTCGAGGCCGCTCTCCACGATCGTCGTGCACACGAGCACGTCGAACTCGCGCTCGTAGAAGTCGAGGACCACCTTCTCGAGTCGCGCTTCATCCATCTGGCCGTGCGCGATGGCGATACGCGCTTCGGGCACGAGATCGCGCACATGCTCGGCCACGAAGTCGATGTCCTTCACCTGGTTGTGGACGTACAACACCTGACCTTCACGCAGCAGCTCGCGCCGGATCGCCTCGGCGACAGCGCGGTCGTCGTACTCGCCGACGAACGTGAGGATCGGTTGGCGCTCCTCGGGCGGGGTGTTGACGAGCGAGAGATCGCGGATGCCAGTGAGCGACAGCTCCAACGTGCGTGGGATCGGCGTGGCCGAGATCGCCAGTGCATCCACACTCGTGCGAATCGCCTTGATGCGCTCCTTGTGCTGCACACCGAAGCGCTGCTCCTCATCGATGATCAAGAGGCCGAGATCCCGAAACGCGATGTCTTCGGAGAGCAGGCGGTGCGTACCGATCACCACGTCGACGTCGCCAGCCGCGAGATCGCGGACGACGGTCGCCTGGTCCTTCGCCGAGAGGAACCGCGAGAGCACCTCGACGCGTACCGGATAGTTCGCGAACCGATCGCGGAAGGTCTGACCATGTTGGCTGGCGAGGAGCGTGGTGGGGACGAGCACCGCCACCTGCTTGCCGTCCTGCACCGCCTTGAACGTGGCGCGGACGGCCACCTCGGTCTTGCCGAAGCCCACGTCGCCGCACACGAGTCGGTCCATGGGCACGTCGCGCTCCATGTCGGACTTCACCTCGGCGATCGCCTGCACCTGGTCTGGCGTCTCCTCGTAGGGAAACGCCTCCTCCACTTCGTGCTGCCACGGTGTGTCGGCTGCGAACGCGTGCCCGGTGCTGGCCAAGCGCCGTCGGTAGAGGATCACGAGCTCCGCGGCGATGTCGCGCACGGCGGAACGCACCTTCGCCTTCGACTTCTCGAAGTCGGCGCCACCCATGCGGTTCAGCGACGGCGAATCGGTCCCGGTGTAGCGCCGGACCGTGTGCACCTGGTCGGTCGGCACGTAGAGCTTGTCGTCGCCGCGGTACTCCAACAGCAGGTAGTCACGAGCCGTGCCGCCGATCGCGCGCTGCACCATGCCCGAGTACCGAGCGACACCGTGCACTTGGTGCACGACGTAGTCGCCGGGCGTGAGTGCGTCGTAGAGGTCGGCACCTCGCCGAGCACCGCGCGGGCGCCGGTGCACCCGGCGACGGCCGGTGAGGTCGGCCTCGGCCACAACCGCGAGCTGCGCACCCGGCACGACGAATCCTCGGTCGAGCGGCGCAACGACGGTGCCGATGTGTCCCGGCGCGAACGCGTTGGGCAGCGCCTCGACCCCTTCGTCGGCCAAGACCTGCGCGAGCCGCGTGGCCGATCCCTCGCCGTCGGTCGCGAGCACGACCCGGAACCCATCTGCCGCGAGCCGGCGAAGGCGCTCGGCCAAGGTGTCGGACCCCCCGGTCACCGGGTCGAATGCGGTCGCCGACAGGTGCGGCGTGTCGGGGCCTTCCGGGGACGACAACACGTGGGTTGCACCCGCGGGTGTGTGCGCAAGCAGCCGATCGAACGGCAGGGAGAGGCGCGGGAACTCGCGTCCTTGTGCACCCCATGTGGTGGCGAGCGTGGTCGCGAGCGCGGCTTCTTCATCGAGCAGCTCCTGCGCACGGTCACGCATTCGCCGCGGCTCGCACAAGAGCATGAGCGCATCCTCGGGCAAGAGGTCGGGAAGCAGATGCTCGTCGGAGGTGAGCCAGGGAAGCCATGACTCCATCCCGTCGAACGTGTGGCCGTCGGCCAAGCGCTCCCAGTTCTCCGCTCCCCACGCTTCAGACGTGATCAATGCCGCAGCGCGCTCGCGGACCTCGGGCGTGGGTAGCAGCTCGCGCGCCGGGAACACGAACGCCTCCGCGACATCGTGGGTGGATCGCTGGTCGGCCACCGCGAAGGCACTCAAGCGCTCGATCTCGTCGCCCCAGAGATCGATGCGCACCGGGTGGTCGTCGTTGACGGGGTACACGTCGACGATCGATCCCCGCACGGCCACCTCGCCGCGCGACTCCACCTGGTACTCGCGCCGGTACCCCGCAGCGACGAGCGCCTCGACGAGGTCATCGCGGTCAAGGTGCTGCCCGGCCCGCACGGTGATCGGCTCGACCTCTTCCACGTGCGGACCAAGCCGTTGCACGAGTGCGCGCACCGGCGCCACAAGCACACGCGGCGGCGTTCCCGAGCGCAAGCGCCAGAGCACGCGCTGCCGGCGACCCATCGTCTCGAGCGACGGCGACACCCGTTCGAACGGGAGCGTCTCCCACGCCGGGAACATCTCGACCTCGTCGGGCGGGAGGAAGGTCGCGAGATCGTGCGCGAGCCGCTCGGCTTCATCCGCCGTCGGCACGGCGACCACGATCGGTCGGCGCGTCGTGATGCCCGCCACCGCCGCGACGAACACCGACCGCGCCGCATCGGGAACCGCCACCACCGAAGACCGCGCGATCACGGCCCGTACAGCCGGCTCCTCAGCAAGGAGCGCGGCAACCCCAGCCAGCGGCGAGTCGGATGTGATCAAGAATTGAAGCGGTTCATCGAGGCTTCGACACCGTCGGTCGCGATGAGCTCGACGGCATCGGCAGCTTGCTCGAGGGTGGTGTCGATCTCGGTGCGCTCGCGCTTGGAGAATCGGCTGAGCACGTGATCGGCGCCCTGCTCCTTCGACGTGGGCTTCCCCACGCCGATGCGAACGCGTTGGAACTCGTCGGCATGGAGGTGCGACTTGATCGAGCGCAACCCGTTGTGGCCTGCGAGGCCACCACCCTGCTTCACGCGTAGGGCCGCCAGGGGCAGGTCGAGCTCGTCATGCACGACAACGAGCTGCTCCGGGCTCACGCCGTAGCGACGCACGAGCAGTCGCACTGCATCCCCTGAGTCGTTCATCCACGTGAGGGGGATGGCCAGCGCGACTCGGTGACCAGCGATGTTCACCTGATCGGCGAGCGCCCGTTCCTTGCCCCGTCGGAGCTTGGCGCCATGCCGGGCCGCGAGGATCGTGACAACGTCGGCACCCACGTTGTGCTTGGTGTGCGCGTATTCGTCACCCGGGTTGCCGAGGCCGACGACCAAGAGATCGGCCGCGGTGCCCGTGCGCGGTGTCGACGGCGCGCGACGCCGCCGCAGCACGCGTTACTCCCCGCTGCCCTCGTCGTCGCCAGAAGCATCGGACGCCGCGGCATCGCCATCGGCTGCTGGCGCTTCGCCGTCGGCTGCTGCTTCGCCGTCGGCACCCTCTTCGCCCTCGACCGGAGCCTCTTCCTCAGCCACCCGTGGCGCGATGACCTGGGCGACGAGCGTGTCGGGCTCGAGCGTTGTGACGACACCGTTGGGCATCGGGATCTCGCCCATACGGATCTGGTCGCCGATCCCGAGGTGGGTGACGTCGGCTTCGAGGTCGTGCGGGATGTCTTGGGGCTTGGCTTCGATCGGAACCGAGAACACCAGCTGCTCGAGCACCCCGCCGTCTCGCACTCCCCCGGGCTCGCCCGTGAGGTGGAGCTGGACTTCGGCCGAGACCGCGACGTCGGTACGCACCCGGATGAAGTCGACATGAAGGAGGTCGCCACGCGTGGGGTGGCGCTGCACCTGGCGGGCGAGCGCGAGCGCATCGTCGCCGCCGATCTTGAGCGTGATGAGAGTGTTGGCACCGCCCGCGAGGATGTGGTTGAGCTCACGAGCAGGCACCGTGACCTGGACGGTGTCGCTACCAAGGCCGTAGACGACCGCCGGGACCAAGCCCCCGCGACGGAGCCGACCGGCAGGACGCGATCCGCGCTCGGAGCGCGGCTCAGCAGCGAGAAGCGATTCGTTGGCCATGGGCCGACCATTCTTGCCGCAAAATGGGCGTTGGACCAATTGGCCGCAGTGAGCGGCCGCTACACGTTGTCGCCGCGGAAGATCTCGCTGACGCTGGTGTCCTCGAAGACGGCTTTGAGGGCCTCGGCGATAATCGGCGCGATCGAGAGGACGGTGAGGGCGTCCCAACGCTTTTCGGCGGGAACCGGCAGCGTGTTCGTACACACCACTTCGCGCACGGGTGCGTTCTTCAGCCGGTCGACCGCAGGCCCCGACAGGATGCCGTGAGTCGTGGCGATCGTCACGTCGTTGGCGCCCCGCTCGTGCAGAAGGTTGGCAGCACTCGTGATCGATCCCGCGGTGTCGATCATGTCGTCGATGAGCACGCAGGATCGACCCTGCACGTCGCCGACCACCTCGACCGCCTCGGCCGTGTTGTGCTTGCCCTTCGGTCGCTGCTTGTCAATGAACGCGAGGTCGGTCTCGACGTTGTGCTCGCCGAGGTGGGTGGCGAAACGGCGCGCCAGCTTGCCCGCGCCGGCGTCTGGCGCCACGACGGTGACCTCCTTCCCCACCGACTGCGCGAGGTGCGCGGCAAGCAACGGAACGGCTGTGAGGTGGTCGACGGGCATGTCGAAGAATCCTTGGATCTGCCCGGTGTGCAGGTCGACGGTGACGACCCGGTCGGCACCGGCCACGGTGAGCATGTCGGCGAGCAGACGCGCAGTGATCGGCTCACGTCCTTGGGCCTTGCGATCTTGGCGCGCGTACCCGTAGAACGGGCAGACCGCAGTGATGCGCTTGGCCGACGCGCGCTTCGCGGCGTCGATCATGATGAGCTGCTCCATGATGCGGTCGTTGATCGGCTCGCAGTGGCTCTGGAGCACGAAGAGGTCCGTACCGCGCACACTCTCGCCGTACTGGCAGTAGATCTCGCCGTTCGCAAAGGGCGACAGCTCAACGGCGCCGAGCGACACGCCCAGGCAGTCGGCAATCTCGCCCGACAGGTCGGTGTTGCCGCGCCCGGCAAAGAGCATCAGCCGCTTGCGGGTGACCAGATCCATGTGTCTCCCCTTCGTCGTCACTGGCCGATGTCGTCTGGGTCGATGTCGTCTGGGTCGATGTCAGAAGCCGCGCGCCGCGTGGCCCACCCCTCATCGATCCGTGCCGGCACACCCTTGGCGAGCGCCCCCGCGGGAACGTCGGTGCTGACGATCGCTCCCGCCGCGGTGTACGCGCCGTCGCCAACCTCGACCGGGGCCACCAACACCGTGTTGGAACCAATGCGAGCATCGGCACCGATGACGGTGCGGTGCTTGCTCGTGCCGTCGTAGTTCGCGGTGATGGTCCCGGCGCCGATGTTCGCTCGGGGTCCGATCTCCGCGTCACCGATGTATGCGAGGTGTGGCACCTTGGCGCCCTCACCGATCTCGGCGTTCTTGGTCTCCACGAAGGTCCCGACGTGCGCGTCGGCGGCAACGTGGGTTCCGGCCCGCAGCGATGCGTACGGGCCGACCGTGGCGCGGTCGCCGATCTCGCTCTCGCGTGCCACCGTGTTCGCGACCGTGGCGTCTTCGCCGACGATCGTGTCGACGAGCCGCGAATTGGGCCCGATCACCGAGCCCGAGCCCACCACGGTGCGCCCCTCCAGGATCGTGCCCGGCAACAGGTGCACGTCGGGTTCGAGCTCGACCATCGCGTCCACATAGGTGTGCGACGGGTCGGTCATCGACACGCCTTCGCGCATCCACCGTTCGTTGATGCGCGCCCGGAGGATGGCCTCCGCGGCAGCAAGTTGCGCGCGGTCATTGACCTGGAGCGTCTCGTTGGCGTCGGGGGCCGGCACACCGACGACGGCGTGGCCCGCCTGACGAAGCACGCCGATCACGTCGGTGAGGTAGTACTCGCCTTGCGCGTTCTCGGGGCTGAGCCGACGCAGCGACGGCGCGAGGAACGCGCGCCGGAAGCAATAGATCGATGGGTTGACCTCGGTGATCGCGAGCTCGGCGTCGTTGGCGTCGGACTGCTCGACGATGCGATCGACCGCACCGCGAGCGTCGCGCAGGACGCGTCCGTAGCTCGTTGGATCGGTCAGCTCCGCGGTCAACATGGTCGCCGCGGCGTCGGTGAGGCGGTGCTCGGTCGCGAGAGCGGCGAGCGACTCGGCTCGCAGCAGCGGGGCGTCGCCCATGAGCACGAGCACGTCGTCTTCGGCATCGAGCGAATCGGCGAACGCCGTGAGCCCCACGCTCGCAGCGTCGCCGGTGCCGCGTTGCACGCGTTGCTCCACGAACTCGACCGGGATCTCGGTGGCCAGCTGCTCCTGGACCAACTTCGTGATGCGTTCGGCACCGTGCCCCACCACCACGACCACACGCTCCAGCGGGAGTGCGATCAGGGTGTCGAGCACGTGCAGGATCATCGGGCGGCCACACAGCGGGTGAAGCAGCTTCGGTGTGGCGGAACGCATGCGGGTGCCCTCACCCGCGGCAAGCACCACCGCCGAAAGCGGTCGATATGGCATAGCTAACGGTCCACCTTGCTGCAGCCTCGTTGTCGCTTCATTTCCCGTCGATTCTCGAGCGACAGCGCTCGGGGGCGAGGTTTCGAACCTCGACTTGGGACTCCAAAGGACCCCGTGCTGCCGTTACACCACCCCCGACCGGTCATCTCGACCCTACCCGTCGAGCGTCCCCAAATCGTTGAGGGTTCTCATGCCTGATAAGTTCCGCGCCGACATGGGTTCCCTGATCAAGAAGCGCCGCAAGCGCATGCGCAAGAAGAAGCACAAGAAGCTTCTCAAGAAGACCCGTTGGCAGCGTCGCCAGCAGGGTCGCTGACGCGCCCGAACCCAGCCCCCTCCACCTCTCGGCTTTTCGGCACGTTCACGCTCGCAGAGCGAGCGTCAGCGTGCCAAGAACCCCGATGGGTCAGCCCGATCCGAGGCGGACACCGCGCGAGACGCTTGCGGCTGGCGTCACCGGGACCCGCATCCGCCCCGACACCCGCCGCGCGTAGGCATCGACGTCGCGCCCGTCGGGGACGGGCACCACGTAGGCCGATCCACTGCCAGCCAACAGCGCCGGCGCTTCGGCCGCGGCCTCCAGATCGGTCCGGAACTGGGCGAGACGCGGCTCCACGGCTTCCGCTGCTGGTTCGAGGTCGTTGGAGAGCTCCGGGAGCAATGCAGCAACTGCACCCGTCGCAGGAACGCTGCGTGCGGCCCGCGGCCGACCGAGGTCGTCCCACGCGCGATACACGGTCGGCGTGCTCAATCGAAACGGCGGGAGCGCCACCAGGAACGGCATGCCCGCAGGCAGATCGACTGCCTCGATGCGTTCGCCGCGACCACGCATCCACGCGGCACCGCCCGCGAGGCAGAACGACACATCGGAACCAAGCTTCGCCCCGAGCTCCAAGAGCGTCGCGTCGTCGAGATCGATCTCGAGCATGCGCCGGATCGCTACAAGCGTTGCCGCGGCATCGGCCGACCCTCCGCCGAGGCCCGCACCCGAGGGGATCTTCTTGCGCACGATGAGCTCCACGCCGTGTCCAGAGCGCCCAGCGCGAACGAGCAGCTCATCAGCGGCGCGCGCCGCAAGGTTCGTCATCCCGGTCGGCACGTCGTCGGTCTCGCCGCGCATCTTGAGCGTCACCCCACCGGGGTGCGGCACCGCCCTGACCTCGATCACATCGTGAGGATCGCTGATCGACACCGCGAGCGCCTCGAGCTCGTGGAACCCATCGTCCCGCAGCGCGCCGACTTGCAGGGAGAGCGTCAGCTTGCTGTACGCGGTAGCACGGACGCGTCCGAGCCGTCCCGCGGTGGTGAGCTCGTTCACTCGGCAGCCGATCGAGCAAGTGCCGCCCACGACTCGAGGTCGAGCGCTTCGGCGCGCTCGGTAGGAGCGATGCCAGCAGCAACGAGCACGGCTTCCGTGCGCTCACCAAGTGCCGGTACGAGCGCGCGCCGCAGCATCTTGCGTCGTTGTGCAAAGCCCGAGCTCACGAGCGCGAACAACCGGTCGTAGGACGGCACGTCGACCGGCGGTTGTGGTCGTCGCTCGAGCAACACGAGCGCAGACTCCACCTTCGGACGCGGCACAAAGACAGTTGGCGGCACCGCGCCGACGATACGCGACGTTGCGTGGTACGCGACCTTCACCGACACCGCGCCGTAGATGCGGCTCCCTGGTGACGCAACAAGACGTTCACCGACTTCGCGTTGGACCATGAGAAGCATTCGCGTCATTTGCGGGGCTTCCTCGAGCAGACGGGCCACGACCGGCGTGGCGACGTTGTAAGGAAGGTTGGACACACACAACCAGTTTTCGTCACGAAGCTCGGCGAAATCCCATGTGAGTGCATCACCCTGTTCCACGGTCACGTTCGGTGTGCCGCTCACCACCGCTTCAAGGATCGGGATCAAGTGCCGGTCGAGCTCCAACGCATGCACCGAAGCGCCTGCTTCAGCGAGCGCGACCGTGAGTGCGCCGAGCCCCGGTCCGATCTCCAGCACCTTGGATCCCGGCCCGACCTCGGCCAGCCGCACGATCCGGCGCGCGGTGTTGGGATCGGCGAGGAAGTTCTGTCCGAGCGCGCGGCTGGGATGGACGCCGTGTTCGCGCAAGAGCGCGCGTGGGTCGCAGGGGTTCAGCACCGGGACTCGAAGCTTCGATCGGGCCATGGCTGGGCTAGGGCAGCCGTTTCCCATCTTCCTTCGCGTAACCCAGCGTCTTGCCACAGCCCCACGCGCCAAAGCCGTGCTCGGCCTTGATGCGCTCGGCCACGATGATCTGCTGGTACTTCGTGGCGTTGCCTGCGTTCTTCGCGAACGCCTTGCCGCCATACGCCGACCAGTTCCCGTACCAGATGCCGAGACCACCTTGGTACGTGTCTTTGAGTCGACCCCAGTTCCCGCCCGTCTCGCACCCGGCGATCTTGTCCCACTTCGGGTCGTACTTCGTCCCGATGATCGTGACCTTCGGGGTAGCGGGGTTGATC
>SHVJ01000023.1 GCA_009694295.1 Acidimicrobiia bacterium | reverse complement strand
GGGGGCCGAGCGCACTCGGCTTGACCTCGGGTATAACGCACGGATCCGTGCGACGCTCCTCGTCCTATCGACAGTGTTGGCGGTCTCGTGCAGACCCGGACCGCTCCCGCCGCTCGTTCACCACGTCCGTTGATTCACCGACGTCACCGGCCGCGTCGTCATGCCGCTTGGCATCAACTTCGTCGAGAAGTGGGCACCGTTCACCCCCGAAGCCGACGCCGCAGCCATCGCGTCCGTAGGACTCAACACGGTCCGACTCGGTGTCTCGTTCGATGTGGGTTGGGAGCACGGTTCCGGTCCCGGCTGTCAGATGTCTGGATGCTCCTCGACCGGAGCGACCGGACGGTCAGTGAACGCGTAGACCGAACCGCAGGTATCAGCCGGATCCAACTCCACGAGGTGCGCGCCATAACGGGCGACGCCGATCCGACAGGTTTCCGCGTGTGCGACGACAGCTTCGATGTCACGCACCGCGAACGTGAACGAGTAGAGCATAGAACCGTGCTCAGTAAGGTGACGCGCCCGCGCCGAACTCGCGTCGCGCGGCGCGGCGAGCTCGATGATCGAGTCGCCAATCGCAAACCAGGCGCCAGCGCTGTTCGTCGCGGCATCGAGATCGGCGGTCATCACGTCCTCGACACGGGTACCCCCGAGCACGTCGTGGAAGCAGGCCGAAGCCGCACCGAGATCGGCCAGGACCACCGTCGCGTGTGACAGACGATCGATGCCGAGCGGGTGCTGATCGCGCCAATACGACGAGTCCCACCATGGTCGATGGCGCGGATCGTGGATCGGTTGATCCTCGAGGAACTCGAGCACCAGCCCATGGGTGTCCTTCGGGTGCGTGATCACGTAGTCGAACGATGTTGCCGGCGGCAGGGACGACGAGAATCCTTGGCCGCGAACGGCAACGCGCACTCCCCGATCGAGACAACGCTGCGCCAGCCCGCGACAGTCGCGAGCCCAAAACGCGACATTGTTGAAATGCGGACCGTGGCGGCGCAGGAACCGGGCCGCGCCGGTATCGGCCAAGGGATCAAGCGGCGCCAGGAGTTCGATGGAGAACTCGCCGCCGAGCAGGTTCGCCGAGTTCCGCGAATCTTCGGCGTCGAGATGTTGCGCTTCGTATACCCAGCTCCCGAAGAAGTCGTGGTAGAAGCGGCCCGCTTCGAGCACGTCGGGCACGATCTGGGAACCGTGGAACAAGCGAAGAATCTCGGGCATTGGCAAGTGCTCCTCGTTCAGGACAGGTGCGTTTCGGCGAACCGGCGCGCCCCGTCGAGGGCGTCGCTTGACCGCGTCCACGGGGCGACGATGAGACGGGTGACTCCGGCATCCGCGAACCGCTCGATGTCGGCGGCCTCGACGGTCGGCACGAAGCACGCGAACTCGAATCCGGCATCGGATCGTTCCCCATCGCGGAGGAGCCCCCGGATTCTTGCGATCGGCGCAAGCACCGATTCCGGAGTGTGCGCCATCCCGACCCACCCATCGCCGAGCGCGGCCGCGCGCCGAAGGGCTGCGGGCGATTCGCCACCAATGTGGATCGGCGGGCCCGGCTGCTGGATCGGCTTGGGCTCGAACATCACCGGGTCGAAGTCGAAGAACTCGCCGTGATGTTCCACGACGGGCTCATGCCACAGGCGGCGACACACCGCGATCGCTTCGTCGAGTCGGTGGCCGCGCGTGCGGGGATCGAATCCGGCCACCCGCCACTCCTCGGTGAGCCAACCCGCTCCGACCCCAATCTCGGCCCGTCCCCCCGAAACGACATCAAGGGTCTGGACCGCCCTGGCCGCGACGAACGGATGACGCAAACCCAGCAAGTAAACGTGCGTACCCAGGCGGATCCGTTCCGTGAGCGCCGCGAGATACGAGAGGTACCCGAAACAGTCGAGGATCGGTGCATCGACCGGAATGGGTGGGTGCTCCTCACCCGAAAACGGCGAGCCGCCCATATCGACCGGGAGAACGAGATGTTCGGGCAGCCAGACCGATTCGTACGCGAGTGCGTCTGCGAGCAATGTCAACTCGGTGTGTCGCGACCAATGAACGCGTCCGAGCGCGATTCCGAACTTCATACGCCGGGCGGATTCCACGGTTGCACCGGCGGCAGCGAACCGTCGACATCGGTGAAGTCGTAGTCCCGCGCCAACTCGGAGGTCGTGAACGCCCGACCCGAACGGGTCTGAACCTGCGGATCGCTTGCCAACGCGGTGACGGCGCGGCCGACGAATCGAGGCGACTCCGTCATCGCGAGATCCACGCCCGCCATGCGCTGCACCCGTTCGGTCGACACGAGGTACGGCCAGACCGACACGATGGACACGCCGTGAACCGCGAGCGGTCGCGCCGCGTCGCGCGTGACGCGATCGAGCGCGGCCTTGCCGACGCCGTAGGCCAGGTGATGGAAGTACCTAACCGCTCCCGCGGAGCTGACGTTGACAATCAGGCCCCGACCAGCGGGAACCATCACACGCGCGGCGTGATGAGTCGCGACGTAGGCCGAACGGGTGCCGACTCCGAGCATCACGTCCCAATCGCTGATCGGTGTCTCCCAGAACGGGGTCCGAGGATCGAGGTGATTCGGGACCGCAAAGGCGTTGTTCACGAGCACGTCGAGGCGACCCTGCTCGGATGCCACGCGCGCAAAGAGTGCGGCGACGGCGATGTCGTCGGAATGGTCGCACTCATGCGCGACCGCCGAGCCGCCGAGCGCTTCGATCTCATCCACCGTCGTGGCGAGGCTGCCCGGAAGGTCGGGATCCTCGGTTGCGGTGGTCCGGCCGGTGACGTACACCGTCGCGCCCGCGGCACCCAGCTCGAGTGCGATGCCCTTCCCGATACCCCGGGTCGCGCCGGTCACAATCGCCACCGCACCCGCGAATGATGCCCCGTCAGTCACTCCGTCACCTTCGTCTCCATGGCTGCCTCCAGCCGGGCGCTGGACCGATTGTTGCATATCAATGTAACTTCTGTCGTCCACCAGCGAGAGTGAGCGATCGATGAAGTTCGGAATGTTCTTCGAGCACCAGGTGCCGAGACCATGGACAGAGGGCGATGAAGCCCGTGTGTTCAACGAGGCCCTCGAGCAGATCGAGCTCGCGGATCGCATCGGGATCGATTGTGCGTGGCTCGTCGAGCACCACTTCCTCGAGGAGTACTCCCACTCGAGCGCGCCAGATCTCTTCCTCGCGGCCGCGTCGCAACGCACGACCCGCATCCGTCTCGGCCACGGCATCGTGCACACCGTGCCGGCGATCAACCATCCGGCGCGAGTCGCCGAGCGAATCGCCACTCTCGACGTCCTCTCAGGCGGCCGGGTCGAGTTCGGTACGGGCGAGGGATCCGCGGCTGCCGAGCTGGACGCGTTCGGCATCGATCCCGCCGACAAGCGCGCGATGTGGGAAGAGGGCACCCGGGTCGCGCTGCGATGCCTCACCGAGGTTCCCTTTACGGGTTACGTCGGCGACCACGTGCGCATGCCGCCACGCAATGTGGTCCCGAAGCCGATCCAGACACCGCACCCTCCGGTCTGGGTCGCCTGCACCCGGCGCGAGACGATCCAGTTGGCCGCGCAACATGGCATCGGCGCACTGTCGTTCGCCTTCTTCGATCCCGAGGAAGCCAAGCTCTGGGTCGACGACTACTACGCCACGCTCGCGGCCGAGGGCGTGCCGATTGGTGATGCCGTCAACGCGAACCTCGCCTGCGTGACCGGATTCTTCTGTCACGCGGACGAACGCGAGGCTGTGCGGCGCGGATCCGAAGGGACCAACTTCATCGGGTACTCATTGGGGCACTACTACGTGTTCGGTCGGCACAAGCCGGGAGCCGGCAACCTCTGGAACGACTATCAGGAGCGCCGGGCCGAGAAAGGATTCGATCCCGAAGCGGTGGCGCTCGCCGCCGGGAACTCGGATGTGCTCGGCGCCAAGGTCGTCCATGATGGTGGAACCACCGGACTCCGAGGCGCGACCGGCACCCCGGAGCAGATCCGGGCGTACCTCCGCCGTTATGAAGCCATCGGCGTCGACCAGGTGATCCTCTCATGCTCGGCCGGACGCAATCGCCACGAGCACATCATGGAATCACTCGAACTGTTCGGACGCGAGGTGCTGCCCGAGTTCATCGAGCGCGACGAGCAACAACAACGCGAGAAGGCCGCTCGCCTCGAGCCCGTGATCGCCCAGGTGATGGCGCGCAAACCGTCGAGTGACCACCCGCCGCTCGACCCGGACTACGAGATCCCTGCCTACCCACGTCTCGACGCCGACAAGCAGGAAAGCGGCAAATTTCACAACTGGCTCGACGACTACGAGCGCCGTATCGCGGCGGGCGAAGACGTGAGCAAGCGCCTCGCGTGAGCGCTGCGGGGGGCGAGGATCGGGACGCGCTCGCGACACTCGGGGCACGCGCGACCCTCGCCGCGCGCGAGTCTTCGCCCGGCGCGACGATTGGATCCCTCGAAGTCCTATCCGGTGGCCACTCCAGCCTCACGTACACCGCGGTGCTGAGCACGCCCGACAAGAACGAACAGCGGATCGTGTTCAAGGTTGCGCCAGCCGGCGTCGACCCGGTCGGGCACCGTGACGTCTTGCGGCAGGCCCGCGCCATCCGGGCACTCGCAGGCGACCCGAGCGTGTGCGTTCCCAACATTTGCTTCGAATCGGCCGGCGATCCCCCTGGTATCCCGCCCTTCTTCGCGATGGAATACGTCGAAGGCGACTCGACTGAACCGCTGGTCGACGACCCCTCGGTCCCGGACGCGACGCTCGCCGATCGAGCCCTCGCCGCGGCGCGCATGCTCGCTGCCCTCCATACCGTCGACGTCGAGGCGATCGGTCTGGGCGACGAACCCACCACCAGCGTTCGGGCCGAGGCCGAGCGCTGGCACCGCGCATTCGAGCGCGTCGACGAGGATCTTCGACTCGACGGACCCGCCATCGGCACGCGCCTGTTGGAACACCTGCCGGCCCCCGGCCCCGCGGTGCTGGTGCACGGTGACTACCGGCTCGGCAACATGCGCTGCGTCGGGCCGACCATCACTGCCGTGGTCGATTGGGAGATTTGGGAAATCGGCGACGGCCGCATCGACCTCGCATGGCTGCTCATGATGCTCGACCCCTCGTACCCGCAGCGTCGGCGTGACGTCTCTGCGCTGCCGACCCGTGAATCGATCCGCGCCGAGCATGAAGCCGCCCTGGGCGGCGCGGTCGGCGACCTCGAATGGTTCCATGCCTACGTGCGATTCAAACAGGCGGCCGCCACCGCCCGGATTACCCAAGGCGCCCGCCGACGCGGCGGGACTGGATTCCCGGACACGATCGCGAACTTGCTTGACTCGGCACGCGCGCAACTCTGACGTGATGCGACGCGTCAGAGGCGACCATCGGGCGCATAGCCCTCCGGGATCCAGCTCGGCGCTCGACGCTCCACGAACGCCGAGAAACCCTCCATCACTTCCGCACCGGCGATCGACGCGTCGAGGGTCATGGTGTCAACGGCGCCATATCGATCGTTCATGATTCGCTTCATCTGCCATCGGGCTTCGGGCGCGCCGCGCAACACCTCGGTCACCGCGTCGTGGGTCGCCGCGGCCAACTCCTCGTGCGGAACCACACGGGCGATCATCCCCATCGCAAGTGCCTCTGCCGCATCGAACCGACGGGCGGTGAAGATGAGATCGCGCGCCCGTGCAACGCCGACGTGCGCGGGCAGGTAGGCCGCGTAGTTGGGATCCGCGACGCCCCGGATCACCTCCGGAACGCGAAACACTGCCCGGTCGCTCACGACCGCAAGGTCAGAGACCAGAGTCATGAGCAAACCACCGCCTTGACAGATGCCGTTGACCATCGCGATCACCGGTTTGCGGGAGCGTCGAATCGCCTCGAACGGCGCGATGTCGTTCCCGAAGGCAGCTGCCGCGTCCATTCCGATAGATGTGTCCTCGTGTTCGCCGCCGAGCTCGCCACCCGGACAGAACACGTCGCCAACTCCCGTGATCACGAGCGCATGGAGATTCGGCGAGCCATTTACGATCTGGACCGCGCGCCGCATGCCCACGTACATGCTCGCGGTCATCGCGTTGCGGCGGTCGGGCCGGTCGATGGTGCATGTGGCCACCCCACCGTCGACGTTGAGTATGAGGTACCGCGATCCGAGGTCGATGCTCATTGGCGGACTATACCGTCGACCACCGAAGTCACCCATAGACCTCGGGCAGGACCGTCGGACGTGGCGTAAGTTGACGTACTCGTCCTCACCGAGTTCTACGGCTTGCCGTTCACCTACTGAGATTCCGCCGCCGAATGCGATCCCGGTCTGCTGCGGACCACCCTCGAACCCACTCGCGCGGAAGGCGTGCGCGTTGACCGGCTCGAACCCGAGATGCTTCGCGTACCACCGGGCGGCCTCCGCGCGATCCGACACACGGACTTGCCAACGTTGCCCGACGCGGCACTAGACCTTGGGCTCCTTGGGGAGGCCGAGCACGCGCTCGCCGATCACGTTGCGCAGGATCTCGTCGGTCCCACCCGCGATCCGTCCCGCCGGCGAGGAACACACGAGCTGGGCCCACGCGAACGTGCCCCATTCATCGGTGTCCGCGGTGAGTCTCGGTCCGAGCGCGGCCGCGACGAAGTCGCAAACTTCGAGGATCTGTTTGGTCATGGCGAGCTTCGCCACCGACAGCGCCGGCGGCGGCACCTCGCCGGGTCGAACGTTCGCGAGTGCGCGACTCAAGGTGTACGCGTTGACTCGCTCGGTGATGCAGACCCGAACCAGCCGGTCGCGGAGCACCGGGTCGCCCTCGCCGTAGCGGCGGTACATCTCAATCAATCGCACCGTCGGCGCGACCGACGCGCCCTGTCCGAGCCCGCTGCCGATCGACGCCCGTTCGTTCATCAGCGTGGTGAGCGCGACCGACCAACCGTCGTCCACTGCGCCGAGGCGCTGGTGGTCCGGCACCCGCACGTCGGTAAGGAACACTTCGTTGAACGACGCGCCACCCGTCATCTGGCGCAACGGGCGGACCTCCACTCCTGGCGCGCGCATATCCAGCAGGAACGCGGTCAATCCGCGATGCTTCGGCTTCTCGGGATCGGTACGACACAGGATCTCGCCGACATCGGCGAGGTGCGCCATGGAGGTCCACACCTTCTGCCCGTTGAGAATCCACTCGTCGCCATCGCGCACCGCCAGGGTCCGCACCGCCGCTAGGTCCGAACCCGCTTCCGGTTCACTGAAGAGTTGGCACGCGAGAACGTCGCCGCGGTAGATCGCGCGGAGGTAGCGCTCGCGCTGATCGTCTGTGCCGCAGGCGAGGATCGTCGGTGCGATCATCCCGAGGCCGACGAGCGCGAACCCGTTGCCGGGCACGTCGTACTCGCGCTCGAGGTGTTGATAGTTCCGCAGATGATCGTCGCCGAGCCCGCGTCCACCGTGCTCGACGGGACCGTCGATCCAACCGAAGCCGGCGTCGAACCGGCAGGCCATCCACGCCGCCGACTCGGCCCATCGCGCCCGCTCGACCTCGACCGCGGTCTCCTCGATGACCGTGACGCAATCGTCGCCTTCGCCCCACACGAACGGTGCGCTCTCCGAGCGCGGCCGCGCGTGCGCGTCGAGAAACGATCGGGCCTCCGCGGTGAAGGACTCAAGGTTGGGTGCCGTCATCGGGACAATAACTACGTGGTGCAGTCGCTGGACTTGCTGACGTTCACCAGGTCCATCACGCCGGTGCCGCTCGCCGTGATGCCGCGTGCAACAACTGAGACATCCCAGTCTGCGGCCTGATCCCGAAGCGCGCCGACGGTGCAGTTCTGCTTGCCGCCCAGGGTCGTGAACGGGTCGTAGTCGAAGATTCGCATCGCGTTCTGATGCGAGATCATGTCGATGTTCATCTTGTGGCGCATCTCGATGCCGACCGGGCCGTCGATCCAGCAACACGCGACCTGTTCGTCGAACACGCGGCTCGGCATGCGATCGCCCATGTCCTGACCCGTCCAGAAGCGATGACGGTCGTACGTGTAGTCAATCCGCTCGCGGAAGTACGGGATCCAACCGAATCCATCGGCGCGTCCGGCGCGGTCATCACGATGCGTGAACTCGAACCGATGTGCACGCACACGACGGTGCCGACTTCCTCACACGCGGCGAAGAACGGATCCCAGTGGCCCGAGTGGATGCTCGGGTGGTTCGACGACATGATCGTCAACGGAAACCAGTACCAGATCTTCGACATTCATTGCATTCCCCCGATCGCCTGGCACGAACCACACACGTGTGTCAGCCTACCAACCGACTGAGACCGCGCGCGCGGAATCGACCACGAGGTTTAGGAGGACGAACGTGACCAAGGCCGAGAGCTTTGTATACGAGGAGATGGACTTCGTGACGGCCCAGCCGTACGCGCAGTGGAAACGCGCACGCGAGGAATGCCCGGTGATTCGCAGTGACGGGCGCCTGTTCGGCGTCGGCGAGTCTCTGTACCAAGTCACCCGGCACGACGACGCGGAGTCCGTGCTCCGCGACGCCGAAACCTTCTCGTCGTCGATCAACCTCGAGCACATGAAACGGTTCATGGGTGAGTTGATCCTCGGGATGGACGGACCGGAACACCGCTCGTACCGAAGCCTCGTCGCTCCCGCCTTCCGCTCGTCTCAACTCGAGAAATGGGAAGACAACGTCATCCGCCCGTCCATCCAGATGTACATCGACGAGATCGCCACGCGCGGCAAGGCCGAACTCGTACGCGACGTCACGATGCGATACCCCGTGCGCGTGATCTGCGCGATCGTCGGAGTCCCCATCGAGGACAGCGATCAGTTCCAGGAATGGGCCCAGCAGATCACTCAGGGTCCGATCTTTCCCGAGGCCGGCCTCGCGGCATCGAAAGCGATGAGCGACTACCTGGCGCCACTCATCGCGCAGCGTCGAATCACGCCGACCGGCGACATGATCAGCGACCTCGTACACGCGGAGATCGACGGCGAACAACTCACCGACGAACGCATCTACGGCTTCCTCAAGTTCCTGCTCCCCGCCGGCGCCGAGACCACATTCCGCGCACTGGGAAACGCGCTCACCGCGCTCCTCCTCCACCCGGAGGCGATGCAGCGCGTCGCCAATGACCGCTCCCTCGTTCCAGATCTCATCGAAGAAGTACTGCGATGGGAAACCTCGATCACCCAGGTCAGCCGGATCGCGACCTCAGACACGGAGATCGACGGTTGTCTGATCCCCGCGGGGTCGGGAGTCGCGGTGCTCGTCGCGTCGGCAAATCACGACGCGGACCACTTCGACGACGCCGAGGATTTCAATCTCGATCGAGCTTCACGACGCCATATCGCGTTCGGCACCGGCCCGCATATGTGTCTCGGGATGCATCTCGCGCGCATGGAGATGAGCGTCGGGCTGAACGCGATCCTCGACGGCCTCCCGAACCTGCGGCTCGACCCCGACGCCCCCCCACCCGTCATCGAAGGGCTGGCGTTTCGCGGGCCGGTCTCGCTCCACGTGCTGTTCGAACCCGCTACCGGTCGCGCCTGAGGAACCGCCCTACCGATTCCGCGGCAAGGTCGCGATCGTCACCGGTGCAGGTTCGGGAATCGGACGGGCCGCGGGCGATGTCGCTCGACAAGCATGCGGTTGACAAAGGCACGCTGCTCGATCTCGTAATCGAAGCGGTGATCGCGGAGATGCAACTCTCGAACCGTTCCCCGCCGTTGCGCACTTTGTTGCGGAACTCGCGGCCTGTGACTTCGCAGACGAGTACCGACGCGGGCTCGAGATCCTGATCACGTCGATCCGCTCCGATGCATTGGTTGCATCACGGTGTTACATTCGGTTCACACGATGAGCCGCCGCCCATGACCGCACGCATTCCGATCGTCGACTACCTCGTCATCGACGATGGCGACCCGTACCTCGTCGCGCACGAGGCCGAGGACTCCGGCGCGCTCAGCTTCACGCGGCGCAATGCCGATCCGGTGAACGGAACCCCGGGTTTCATCCCACGCCGGCTCGAGACCACCGGCACGGTGCGCGCGTTCACCGTCGTGCACCGTGACGCGCCGGGTATCGAAGTCCCGTACGCCTCGGTGATCGTGGCCCTCGACGGCGGCGGAGTCGTGCGCGGTCGCCTCACCGGCACCAGCCGCCATCCCCGCAACGTCGCGACCATCAAGCGGGTGCGGCTCACCACGTTCGTCGCCGGCGTCGACGACCACGGCACCGAGGCGATCGCCTACGCGTTCGAACCTGAGCCAACGGGCGACGGCGATGACTGACCCAGTCTGGCTCGTAGGCGCCGCGATGACCCCCTTCGGGCGCTTCCCCGATCAAGACCTACTCGACCTCGGCAGCACCGCGGCACTCGGTGCGTTGTCGGACGCCGCGGTCTCGATCCGAGACGTCGACGTGCTTGCCGCGGGCAACGTCTTCCAGGCCGCTTCGGGCGTCGGGCAACGCCTGCTCCAACAGATCGGACAGACCGGTATCCCGGTCTTCAACGTAGTCAACGCATGCGCGACCGGAGCCACCGCGCTGCGGACCGCCATCCTCGCGATCCGGGCCGGCGAGGCCGACATCGCGCTCGCGGTCGGCATGGAGCAGATGGGCAAGCTCGGATTGCTGCCCACGTCGATGGACGAGGGCTGGTCGAACGAGACGTTCGAGCCCGCCGGCCGTGACGGTTCGGTGATAGACACCGGCGGCATCCTCGGCGCCGCCGCCATGCCGGCCGTCTTCGCGACCGCGGGCATTGAGTACGCGTACCAGCACGGCGGCGTGCACTTCGAGCAGTTCGCCAAGGTCGCCGAGAAGAACCACGCGCACTCCACCTTGAACCCGCTCGCCCAATACCGCAAACAATTTACTTACGACGAAATTCACGCGGCGCCGATGATCGCGTTCCCCAACAACATGCTCATGTGCGCGCCCACGGGCGACGGCGCGGCCGCGGCCGTCATCGTGTCCAGCGAACGGCTCGCATCGATGTCCGACGATCAACAGGCGCGGGCGGTGAAGATCTCCGCGTCCGTGCTGACCTCCGATCCGTGGAGCGACGCGGGTGAGGCGCTCCCCGACTTCAACACCCTGACCCGCAACGCTGCGGTCGCAGCGTACGAACAAGCCGGGGTGTCACCGTCTGACCTCGACCTCGTGGAGCTACACGACTGCTTCGCCACGGCCGAACTGTTGCACTACGACAACCTCATGTTGTGCGCGCCGGGTGAAGCCGGCCGGTTCATCGATGAGCGTCACCCCTGGCGCGACGGCTCAATGCCGGTGAACGTGTCCGGAGGTCTGCTCTCCAAAGGCCACCCGATCGCGGCCACCGGGATCGCCGGCATCTACGAGATCGCGATGCACCTCCGCGGTGAGGCAGGCGAGCGCCAGATCACGAACGCCAGCGTCGGCCTCGCGCACGTGCTCGGACTCGGCTCCTCCTGCGGAGTCCACATCCTCGAGCGCCGCGCGGCCTGAGCCGCGGGCCGTCACCGAACCGTGTCTGCACGCGGTTGTCGCACTTGACTCTCAGTCGTAGGGTGGACACAGACCGTGGGGCACTGTTGCGTTGATTCGGATCAGGCCGCGGTGAACCGAGTTCCTGTCCCGTTTCAGGTTCAGATCGTTTGCGCGAGTTCGGTGAACGCGTGCTCAACGCGCCGATGAGCGCGCGCGTCGACGCCGAGTTCGTAGTGTCCGCGTCGGATGTTCTGCGTGAGCGCATGGCCACGGATGATCACGCGTGCCGAATGGTCGCGTTTGAGTCCGCGTTTCGGCACGGTACGTCGCATCCGCTAACAGCGTGGTGATGCGTTGCACCCACCGGTAGATCGTGACGTGATCGACCTCGATCCCACGCTCACCGAGCAGCTCTTCGACATCGCGATAAGAAAGCCCGTACCGCAGATACCACCGCACGGCGAAAACGATGATCTCTGGCGGGAACCGGAACCCTTGAACGCTGAGGTCGGAACCACGGGTATCGGACGGGAACGACGAGGCCTCATCCCTCGACCCTCACCGACCACCGCGACCTTGCGCTAACGCAACAGAGCCCCAGCGAGTGGTGTGGCCATCAGACTCCCTCGGGGACGAGGGCTCGGACCTCGACGACGCGCAGGTCGCCGGTGAACGGGAACGGGTCGACGAAGTGGTCGTGGGACACCGAAGGCGCCCAGCTCCTGCCGATCTGAAGGCCCTCCTGCACCGGGCTCGAGAACCCGCGGCGGATCGGGCCATCGGTACGCGCCACCTCGGCACCCTCGACCGCCAGTGCCGCCACTCCCAGGCGGCCGTCGACCAGCTGCCACGTCAGGGTCACCTCGACCTCCTGCCCGAGGGGCATCGCGTCGGGGGTGGTGAGGGTGGCGAGGCTGAGTTGCAGGTGGTTGTCGATATAGGTGACGCGCCGGTCCCGCAGGTAGAGGGCCCACCCGCACAGCTCGCCGCCACAACCAACGAGGAAGCCTTCGTCTGCGGGCGAGTGGACGGTAAGGCGGACCGTGACCGCGTGGGAACCGAGCAGCACCGCCGGCAGGGCCTGAGACGGCACCGGGCTCGTGCCCGGGTAGTAGCAGTACACATCGCGGTGCTCGCCGGCCCGCGGTTTGTCGGCGGCGAAGTAGCGCGCGAGGACACGGTCGTCGAGCGGCAGCACGCCGGACGTGCGAGCCTCCTCCCACCAGAGCTCGACGAGGCTAGATAGCCGTTCGGGCTCGACCTCGGCGAGGTCGTGGGCCTGGGTGTAGTCGACGCGCTGGTCGTACAGCTCCCAGCGGTCGTCGTCCCAGCTGGTGCCCGGCTGGTGCCAAGTGACAGCCATCCAGCCGTCCTCGTAGATTGCCCGGCTCCCAACCATCTCATACAGCTGGGTGGTGCGGACCTCCGGCGCGTCGGGGTCGACGAAGGTCGGGGCCAGGCTGCGCCCGGTGACCGGCTGCTGATCGGTTCCGTCGACGCGCACCGGCACCGGCAAGCCAGCGGCCTCGAGGATCGTGGGGTACAGATCGACGATGTGGTGGTACTGGGAGCGGATGGCTCCCCCGTCGGTGATGCGGCGCGGCCAGTGAACGATCAGCGGGTCGGTGTTGCCGCCCCGATGCGTGTCACGCTTTGCCCGCCGGAAGGGGGAGTTGCCGGCCATCGCCCAGCCTTCCGGGTAGTGCGGGTCAGTGCTGGGACCGCCGATCTCGTCCAGGTGCGGGAGCATCTCCTCGGCGGTCATGGGCTGTCCGTTCCGGAACCTCTCGGTGTTGGTCGTCCCGTGCGCCTCGCCTTCCCGGCTGGCGCCGTTGTCGGATAGCACCGCCAGGAGCGTGTTGTCGAGTACGTCCAACTCCTCCATCGCCGTGACCAACCGTGAGATCTGGTCATCAGTGTGGTCGACGAACCCGGCGAAGGTCTCCATCAGCCGGGCGTAGACCCGGCGGGCATTGGAAGGGGTGTCGGCCCAGGGGACGACGCCCGGGTTTCGAGGCGGCAGGTCGTTGTCGGCTGGAACGATCCCGAGCTCCTTCTGGCGCTCGAAGGTCTCCCGCCGAACCTCGTCCCACCCGCGATCGAACCGGCCGCGGTAGCGCTCGATGTACTCGGCCGGGACATGGAAGGGGCAGTGCGTCGCACCGAACGGTAGGTAGAGGAAGAACGGGCGACCCGACGCCACTTGCTGATGGTCGCGCATCATGGTGATGGCTTGGTCGACCAGGTCCTCGCTGAGGTGGTAGCCGTCGCGGTCTGGCACAGGGATGCGGTGGTTGTCGACGGTGAGCATCGGGTGCCAGTGGTCGGTCTCGCCGGGTAGGAACCCGTAGAACCGCTCGAAGCCGGCGCCGAGCGGCCAGCGGTCGAACGGCCCGGAAGCGGCTGACTCGCTCGATGGGGTGAGGTGCCACTTTCCGGTGCACCAGGTCGAGTAGCCGTGGTGGCGCAGAACCGTTGGGAGGGTCGCGGCGCTGCGGGGCAGCAGGGCATTGTGGCCCGGGTACCCCGATGCCAGCTCGGCGATGACCGAGAAGCCCACCGAGTGCGGATCCCGTCCGGTGAGCAGCGAGGCCCGGCTCGACGAGCACAAGGAGGTGGTGTGGAAGTTCCGGTAGCGCAGCCCTCGGGCGGCGAGGGCGGCGATGGCCGGAGCCTCGATCGGGCCCCCGAAGGAACTCAGGTGCCCGAATCCGAGGTCGTCGAACAAGATCATGACCACGTTCGGGGCATCCGATGCCGGGCGTACGGGCGAGGGCCAGTCGGGGGTCGATTCGGCGTGGGTGTCGCCGATGACGCCACCAAAGGGCATTTGCGGGACGGGGAGGACGGTCGGGTCAGTCACGATATCCCCCTTGGCGACGATGCTGCGCAGAGCACCAGCGCGCTATCGGCACCTGAGACGGTTCGCTCATGGTCGACGCTCACTTGGCTCCTCCGGGAGCGGTCGCAGCCCACGACTCGCAACGTTGACGATTGGTAATGGCAAACGTTACTAACTTCGAGCGTTAGAGCCAACCCTCGTGGGATCCGGCCACGCTCGATCTCGACGCCCTTCGGGCGAGGAGACGCGCCAGAGGTTGCTCGGCTGCGGCGCCCGGCGGGAGCACGAACGGCACGCGAATCGGCGCCACGTTGCGCTGCGATCGCGACCTCAGAATTTCTGATCGGACCGTGACCGGGTGCGCTCGCGGCGGCGTTGTCGTGGTAGCACCGCCCCATGTTGTTCAGCGCCCACGTCGCGAATACGAGTCCCCTCGCCGCACTCCGGCGGAGGACACCGCAGCCAGCCGAGTCGCCGGGGTTACGGTCGGCCCGGACCGCCACATGCGCGCCGTTCACCCGCGGCGTCCTGCCGCGACCGCAGCTCGGACGCGAGGCGCTTCTCGCGTGCTGGGACGATGCGGCCGCGCTCGACCGGTTCCTCGCCGACCATCCCACGGGTCGCGTGTTCGCCGACGGTTGGCACGTGCGCATGGAGCTGATCCGCGCCGCGGGCGTGTGGCCGGGTCTCTCCGACGACATGGTCCAAACGGCGGGCTCGAAGGCGAAGACCGTGACGGGACCGAGTGTCGCGATCACGATCGGAACCGCGTACCTCAAGACCATCGTCCCGTTCGTCCGCGTGAACAGCGGACTCGAGGATCAGTTCCTCGATACGCCCAGCGGTATCTGGGGTACCGCGATGACGAACCTCCCGCAACGCCTCGTTGCCACCCTCACGGTCTGGGAGAGTCCCGACGCCGCGCTCGACTACATCCGGACCGGCGCGCACGGCGCGGCGGTCGCGGCCCATTACGACCCGGCCAAGGACCCGACCGGGCACACGTTCGTGACGGGCGGCGGGTTCTTCGGCTTCCGGCCGCTGTCGGTACACGGCACCGTCGGCGGCACCAATCCCGTCACCGCCAACCTGCTCGCCGGCCGGATCTGAGCAACGTTCGCGCTGGCCTGACGGTTCAACCCGGGCGGACGATCTCGGCCAGGAGGTCCATCGACCGGAGCCAGGCGTCGAGATCCTTCTGCCACGGTGCGGCCACCATGTGCTGGACACCGGCGTCCTCGAACGCCGCGTTCTCTTCGCCGATGAGACCTGGATCCATGCCCTGAGGATCCCAGCCGGTACGGGCCGAGATGGTGAACGAGGGCTCGGGCCGGTCGCGCCGGAGGCGCGCCACGATCGGGACCACGTCCGGTGGCTTCAGGCCGACGACGTGGAAGCCGTCGCCTTTGGCAACCGCGCGCCGGAACGACGCCTCGACCCCGCCGCCGATCCAGATCGGTATCTCACCGGCCGGCTTCGGGAGGAACCGGATCGCATCGAGGTGGTGCCCGGCGCCGTCGAACGTCACGGGGTCATCCCTCCATGCGGTGCGGAGTAGATCGAGGATCTCGTCCATGCGTCGGCCGCGCATCTCGAAGGGCTGACCGAGCGCGTCGTACTCGCGCTTGCTCCACCCGACTCCGGCCCCGACGATCAGGCGCCCGCCGCTCATCGCATCGACACTCGCGAGGTGGTTGGCCAGCCAGACCGGGTTGTGCTGGGGCACGACGAGCACACTCGTGCCGAGACGAACCCGGGTGGTGACGGCCGCCGCCCAGCTCAGCGTGGCGAACGGGTCTAGGAGGAACGGCGACGGATAGGTCTGCTCGGCCGGGTGCACGATGTGGTCGCTTACCCAGACGTCTCTAAACCCGAGGTCCTCCGCATGCCGGGCCGCGCGAGCAACTGCGTCACCGCTGGCGACCCGTCCGTACTGGGGCAGGTGGATGCCGTACGTCATTGTCATGCGGTGATTCTGCCCGGTCGACAGCACCGATGACGGGCGAACGGGTTTCGAACCAACGCTGAGCTAACGGGAGATTGGTGAGGGTCCGCTGGTTTTTTGCCAACGCAACAGAGCCCGCTCGCGATGTGGGTTATGGGGTGTCCCAGGTCGCCCTGAGCTGACGGCACGAGCGGAGGATCCCTCCGGTTGGTTCGGTCGCTTCGAGGAGCCGGAGGTTCGGGAGTCGTGAGACGAGGACGTGGAGTGCCGCGGTCATCTGGCGCCGGGCAAGGTGTGCGCCGGGGCAGAACTTAGAGCCGAACCCGAACGTCAGCGTCTCACGCAGGTCACGGTCGGGATCGAAGCGATCCGGGTCCGGGAACACCTCGGGGTCACGGTTCGCGCCCGCGATCGCGCACAGCACGAGCGAACCGGAAGGCAGCTCCGTCCCGTCGATGACACCAGCGCTCGCGACAATCCTCGGCAATACCGCGACCGGAGGTTCGTACCGCAACGACTCGAGCACGAGCCGCTCACAGGTCTCGGGCCCCTCCTCCGCCCGCGCCAGCAGCTCGGGACGTGAGAGCACGTGGTAGAGGAGGCTGCTCAGACCGTCCGAGGTCGTCGCGGCGCCCACCACGTAGAGCAGGCGGATGTGGTTGATGATCTGCTCGTCGGTCATTCGAGTTCCGTCGTGCACGTGCTCGAGCAGGTGCGACAGCACGTCGTCACCCGGCTCCCTGCGCCGCTGCTCGAGGATGGGCGCGAGGAACTCGAACACCTCCTGCTTCGCCACCGCCGCGCCCGTCGGATCGACCGGATGCGACAACAGCGCAGCCGTCCAGACCCGCTGACGGTCTTCGCTGCCCATCGGTAATCCGAGCTTGCGCGAGATCGCCCAGAGGGGCAGCACCGATGAGAACGATGCCACAAGATCGGCTTCGCCCCGACCGGCGAAACGGTCGATGATCTCATGCGCGAGCGGCACCAGCTCGTCGCCGACCCATCGGGTCACGCTTTGCGATCGGAACGCCGGCGTCGCGAGCCGACGGAACCGATCATGGTCGGCGCCGTCCATCGAGATGAACGTTGGACCGACTGCCGGTTCCACCATGAACTGGTAGGACCCGCCGCCGGGGAACTGCTCGTCGTCGGCGAAGAACTCCTTGAGCACATCAAAACGCGCGATCACCCGCGCCGGGATCCCGAGCACGCTCGCCTCAGGAAGAACCGGAGCCGAGCGCGCCCCCGCCAGCAGCCGGTGCAGCTCGTCACCCGGCACCGGATCGGTAATCAGGTCGACCGAGGCGAACCACGGCTCGCCCGCGGCCCCGACATCGTTCGCCGGAGGATTCACGGACTGCGGGTTCCTCTCCATCACTATCAGCGCAGCCTTACCCGGCCGGACGCAGCGAGCAACTCTTCGCTCATGATCGGCTCCGCGAGGTCCGTGAACCGATGCGTGGCCTGCTCCACAAACGAGTTCACGCATCCCGCGGCTCCGAGCGGAGCGTGTAGGTGCCGGAAATGCATCGCTACTGGGTTTCCGGCCGTTTCGCTTCTCCAGCATGGGTCGATACGTTCTGCCGTCGATGAACCTCATCACGACCTTCCGTCATCTTCTGGTCGGCCGGCTGCAATGGTTGCTCGCGACCGGCGACGAACGAGATGCTGAGATCCTCGCGCTACGCCATCAGATCCTGGTATTACAACGCCAGATCAATCGGCCCCGCTTCACCGGCACAGACCGCACCATCCTCGCCGTGTTGTCCACCGCGTTCGCCCGATCCCGGTTGCCTCAGATCATGCTGATCGTGCAACCCAAAAAGGTCATCGGCTGGCACCGCCGGCTCGTCGTGACCCCGCGATGCCACGGCTGCATCTCGTGGTTCCTGCCAGTTCCCGGCGAACGGAATCTCGTCGCCGATTTGGGTGGGTCACCGATCCTCGCGGAGCACATCGTCGGGTAGCGCCGCTCGATCCGTCTTGGGTGTGGCGTCTCGTTGTCGGTCCCAGGTGGCAACTCGTTCAGTGTCTTCGTAGTCCTCCCACCTGACCATCCGGCCCCATCGCATCTCGAGGAAGAGCACGGCGCGGTTGTTGTAGAGGTCGTCGCCGCCGGTTGGATCAGCAATGAAGTCATGGGCGCGCACGGCGACGCGTAGGTTCCATGGCGGTCCGTTCACGAGGATGTCTTCGATCTCGAACTGGATGCCCTCGTTGGCGAACCGCTCGGCGAAGGTTCGGCACTCGTCAACTCCTCGGTGCGTGACGTGTCGATCCCGACCCTTCACGACCGCGCGGTGCATCGCGGCCCAGCTGTTATCACCCGGGAAGGCCAACTCGGCATCCGCCGATGCCAGCCGGAGCAGCAAGCTGGCATCACCTTGGTTCAGTCTGGAGATGCTGTGGCGGACCAGCGTCCTGACGGTTGTCTTGTACATGACCCCTCCAACTCAATGACTAGAACGATCACTCTAGTAGAGCGATCGTTCTAGGATGCGATCTGTGATGGGAACTCGAGACCGGCTCCTGACGGCAACCAACGAACTATTCCGGCGCCACGGCTACAACGGCACCTCTCTCAAACAGGTCACGGCCGCCGCTGCGGCGCCGACCGGGTCGCTGTATCACTTCTTTCCCGGCGGCAAAGACGAGCTGACCCTCGCCGTGATCACCACATCCGGGGAGACCTACCGCCAGCTGTTCGAGCTCATCGCCGATGCGGCCGCTGACCCGGCGAACGCCGTGACCGACTTCTTCGAAGCCGCGGCAACGGTCCTTGAGGAGACCGACTACATCGACCCGTGCCCAATCGGGACCATCGCACGGGAGGTCGCCAGCACCAACGAATCGCTCCGCCAAGGCACCGACCGGGTGTTCACGAGTTGGATCGACGCCGCAACATCACGGTTCGAAGGCCAAGGCATCCCGCGCGATACCGCCCAACAGTTGGCGACCACGCTCGTGGCCGCCCTCGAAGGCGGCTTCGTGCTCGCACGGGCCAAACGAGACGCCGAACCGTTACGCACCGTCGGCCGCTCCATGCGAGACCTCGTCGACCAGGCGATGGAAACAGTGACGGCCAAGTAGCCGCGAACCAAACACTGAGTCATGACGGCACTGTTGCGTTGGACGCAAACAGGACAGTTTTGGTCCGCTGCGCCGCGTCGATCTGGTGTGCGAATCCGGCAAGGTGATCTAACACGGTCGGAGCGATTCGCCTATTTCGGACCGCGGCGTCGGCCGGAAGCTCCCGCTCTCTCCCAACGCAACAGAGCCCTCGCAACGCCCAGCTCCTGCTCGCCGACTGAGCCACGACGCCGCCACATGGGCGAACTCGCCCGCCGATACCCCCACCTCGATATCTGGGGTGGATGCTGCGGCACCTGGGACACCCACCTCACCGAGATCGCTGGCCACCTTTGCCACGGGTGCAATCGACCGTTGATCCACGTCGACAGAGACGGATGGACGACGCCGCATTTCGGGCGGGACACGCCGGTCACGGCCGATGCTGCAGGGTGCAGGGTGCAGAACTACTTCACTGCATCAGTTTCTGTCCGCCACAACCTCTGAGCGACACCGCCGTCGAACGGAATCGCTGCGATCTTTGCCAGTGCTCGCCTGTTACCCCATGAGCGTCCCCGACCCGAAGATCAAACCAACCATGTCCGTTGTAGAAGCTGGCGCGCTCTTGGGACTCAGCCGGGAAGGTTGCACGCGTCATCGCCGCAGCGTACGCGACCGGACCGGCTCGTCGACCGAGCCGTCCTGCGCCACCAGATCGTGGATGCGATCAGCCGAAACTGACCACCAGCTGAGGCGCGTTGGAACCTTCCCGGCTCGAGAACGCGACCAGGTCCTTGTTCCCGTTTGCGAGCACGAAGCTGTACTCGCCGGCGGCGGTGACGAACGGGGTGACATCGAACTCGACCCATTGGTTCAGCGTCGCCTTCTTGCTAGCAGCCAGCGCGGCACCACTCGTCGCGGGACGGGTGTTCCAGGTGATGCCGGTCTCGGCCCATGTCGAGCCGGCGGTGGCGAACAGCGAGCCGGTGCCCATGCTGGCGTCGGTCACGAACAGCCGGACCTTGGCCGACACGGGTGGGGCCGGGAACGACCCCAACGAGAACCGGAAGTACGCCTGGTAGATCGTCGGGCCGCTCTTGATGCCCTGCATGGTGGTGGCGGTCCCGAAGTTGGTGGTTGCGGAACTGGAACGGACGTAGCTGTCGGCGACCGCGGTCGCCGTGATGGGTGCCGGAGCAACCGTGATCACCCGGCTCGTGGTGCTGCTGCCGTTCGCGTTGCTCACCGTGAGCGATGCCGTGTACTGGCCGAGCGTCGTGTACGTGTGGGACGGCGTCTTCACCGTGGAACCGGTGCCGTCGCCGAAGTCCCAGATCCGACCGGTGACCGTGCCGCTCGTGGTGTCGTTGAACGACACCACGAGCGGTGCCGTCCCCGTGATCGGCGTCGCGGTGAATGTTGCGACGGGCGGCGCGTCCGCGAGGTCGAACACGAAGACCGCGTACTGCAGCGGGTCGCCGGGCGGCCGGGAGTCGTACCCGTCCGAGACGAGAAGCTGACCGTCGACGACTTCGACCGCGCGGGCGTCAACGATGCCGTGCGGCGTGAGGTCGAAGTCGAAACCCGGGACCACGGTCCAGGTGGCAACGTCGACCACCTGGAGTCGCTGGGTGGTGGTCGTCACGATCATCTGCTTGCCGTCGGGAGTGAACGTCACCCCGTTCGTGCCACCGTTGATCCCGGTGACGAGAGTCGGAGCACTGATGATGTTGGTCGCGTAGTCGTAACTCGCCACGCCGCTGCCATGGGTGAAGAAGAGCCCGACACCCAGGCGCCAGCCGGCACCGGTCGGGTCGATCCCTTCCGGCAAGGCCTGGTAGGACTCGACCTGCAAGTGCCCATCCGCATCCCGCAGGAGGCGGTAGACCGTCGGATTCATCGGGCCGGTTCCGCAGCAGATCCCGGAGAACAGGTAGAGCACGTCTGCGGTGGGGTCGTACGCGATCGACTCGAAGTCGTCGGTGCGGCTCGGACCGGCAGGATCGCCGACGCCACCGACCGGCAGGGCGTCGGCAAAGTCCGAGCGGGGAACGCTACGGCGCAAGATGCTGGTGGTCGCGTCCACCTCGTAAACGCGGTCGTAGTTGTCGTCGGAGAGCCACAACGCGTCGTCGCCCGCGACGTAGGCAGACCCCTCCAGGTCGTGAGCAAGGATGCTCGTGTTGGAGAAGGGCGCCGCGGTAAACGTACGGCTGAGAGCGAGGCCCGGCGTCGTGGGAGCGGGAAGACCGCCCGCGTCGGATGCCGCCGCAAAGCTGAGGACGAGCTGTGGCGCATTCGCACCCTGACGGCTCGAAAACGCCGCGAGATCATTGCTTCCATTGATCAGCGTGAAGCTGTACGCACCGGACGCCGTGACCGTCGATGTGACGTCGAACTCGACCCACTGACCGAGCGTGGCGGTCCGGCTCGCGCCGATCGAGATGCCGCTCGTGGTGGGCTTGTTGTTCCAGGTGATCCCGGTCTCGGTCCATGTTGCCGACGTGTTCCGGTAGAGGTCCCCGGTCCTCGCACTTGCGTCCGTGGTGAACAGTCGGAGCTTCGCGCTCGTCAGGGGCGTCGCCAACACGCCTACTGAGAACCGCACATACGGCTGGTAGGTGGTGGGGCCGGACTTGTATCCATGGATGGTGCTCTCGTTGCCGTAGTTGGTGTTCGCCGAATTGGACCGCACGTAGCTGTCGGCAACCGGCGTGACGGTGACCGGCGCCGCCGACACCGTCACGTAGTTGGTCTTGATGCGACTGTTGGTGCCGCTCGGGCTGGTCACGGAGAGCTTCACCGTGTACTTGCCAATGGCCGCATACGTGTGCGCGGGGTTCTGCTCGGTCGATGTTGCACCGTCACCGAACTCCCAGACCCACGCCGTGACTCCACCGACACTGGCGTCGGCAAACTGCACCGGGAGCGGCGCAACACCCGCGGTGGGAGTACCGCTGAACTTGGCGTTCAGGAGCGGCGGATTGACTGCGACCGTCACGAGGTTGCTCTGCGTCGTGGTGGCGGTGCCCTTGGAGTTCGTCACGGTAAGGGTGACGCTGAAGGTACCGGGGTTGCTGAAGGTGTGCGCGGGGTTCTGCTCCACGGACGTGGTGCCATCGCCGAAGTTCCAGAGCCACTGCGTTGGCACGCCGGTGCTGCGATCGGTGAACGTCGAGACGAGCGGCGCGATACCGGTCGTGGGCGACGCGGTGAACCCGGCAGTCGGGGTGTCGGTGCCGTCGATGATGTCGAAGACGAAGATCGCGTAGCGGAGCGGATCTCCGACCGGACGGAAGTCGTAACCATCGGAGACGAACAGTTGGTCGCCGATGACCTCGACCGCGCGGGGGTCGATGATGCCGTACGGCGTGAGGTCGAACGACCAACCGGGTACGACCGTCCAGGTGGTGGGGTCGACGCGGTAGAGCTTGTTGAGATGGCTCGTCACCAGGAGGTCGTTGCCATCGGGCGTGAAGGTTGCACCCACGAGGCCGACGTCGACGCCCTGAATCGTGCTGGGCGTACCGATCGTGTTCGTGGCGTAGTCATACGGCGTGACGGTCTGACCCTTCACGAAGAACGTGCCGCCGCCGGGGCCGGTCTTCCACGCGGAACCGGACGGGTCCGTTCCCTCGGGCAGTGCTTGCCAGTCTGTGACCTGGAACGTGCCCTGCGCGTCGCGCTGGAGCCGAAACATCGTCGGGTCGAACGGTGCGACGCCGCAGCAATTACCGGTGGCGGCGTAGATCGTGTCGCTCGCCGGATCATAGTTGAGCGACTCGAGGTCGTCGGCACGAGTGGGTCCGGACAACGCGCCGGTTCCGACTTCCGGCATGGCGAGGAAGTCGGCCGTCGGGATCACACGCTTGAAGTCATTCGTCGTGGCATCGACCTCGTACATACGGCCGAAGTTGTCCTCGATCAGCCACAACGAGTTGTCGGGCGCCACATAGGCAGAGCCTTCTTCGTCACGCGCAGAGACGCTCGTGGCATTGAACGGTGAGGTGGTGAACTCGTGGTTGAGGCGCAGACCCACGTGCGCCGGGTTCGGCAGGCCGGTGGTCGGGGTCGAACTCGCGAACGTGAGGACGAGCTGGGGCGGGTTCGCGCCTTCCCGACTCGAGTACGCAACCGGGTCGGAGATGTTGTTGGTCAATGCAAACCCGTACGCACCAGCCGCGTTGACCACGGAGGAGACATCGAGTTCGACCCACGATTCCGCGGTCGGAACCGCGGCGGTCCCGATCTGCGGACCGTTCGTGGCCGGCTTGTTGTTCCAGTTGAGCGCGGTCTCACCCCACGTCGCGGTGGTCTGGTGCAAGATCCCCGTCGTGGTGCCGGAGTCGGTGACGAAGAGGCGAAGCTTGGCGCTGGTGGGCTGCGTCGGCAACGCCGGCACCGTGAACCGTAGTAAGGGCTGGTACGACACCGTGTTCAAGCGGCCTTGGAGCGTGGTCTGGGTTCCGAAGTTCGAGGTGACCTGATCGGAGCGCACATAGGTATCGGCGGCCGGGGTGATCGTCAGCGGCGCCGCACTGACGGTCACGAAGTCGGCGCGGACCCGGGTGTTGGTGCCCGTCCCGTTGGTGACGGTCAGCGAGACCGCGAAGTTGCCCGGCGTTGCGTAGGTGTGTGACGGGTTCTGCGCGTTGGAAGTTGCGCCGTCACCGAAATCCCACGCCCAGCTCGTGGGGTGCTTGACGCTGGTGTCGGTGAAGTCGATGACGAGCGGGTACTGACCCGTGGTGGTCGACGCCGAGAAGCCGGCGAGTGGCGGTTGATCGTTGACCTGGATCAGGTTGGTTTGGGTCGAGGTGTCGGTGCCTTTGCTGTTGGTGACGGTCAGGCTCACCGCGTAGGAGCCGGCGGCCGCGTAGGTGTGCGCCGGGTTGGTGAGGGTCGACGTGGTGCCGTCACCGAAGTCCCAGGCCCAACTCGTGGGACCACCCTGGCTGGTGTCGGTGAACTGCACCGGCAACGGGTACTGACCAGCGAGTGGGGTCGCGGTGAACGACGCGGTGGGCTGGACGCTCAGGTCCAACACGTCGAACACGAAGATCGCCCGCCGGAGTGGATCGCCCGCCGGACGCGAACCGCCGTCCGAGATGTAGATCTGTTCGCCGACCACCTCGACCGCGCGAGGGTCGAGCACACCGAAGGCCGTGAGATCGAGGTTCCAGTTGGGAACGACGGTCCAGGTCGTGGTGTTGATGCGGTAGAGCCTGATGCTCGCCGGGTTGGGCGTGACCGCGGCGACGAACGTCGTGAGGTAGAGGTCGTTGCCGTCCGGCGAGAACGTCATTCCGCCGATCCCCGCGCCGATCCCCGGGATGGTGATGTCCGGACCGAGCGTGTTGGTCGCGTAGTCGTAGGTCTTGATCTTGGCGCCCTTGCCGAAGTAGGTCCCGACACCAGCGCTGTAGCCCGCGCCCTTCGGATCGGTACCCGCGGGCAGCGCCTGGTAGGACTCGACCTGGAAGTGAGCAGCTCCATCGCGAGTGAGCCGGAACACCGTCGGGTCGAGACCGGTCGTCGTGCAGCAGCTTCGAGAGAACACGTAGAGCACGTCGGACGTCGGGTCGTACGAGACCGCCGCGAACGAGTCGGACCGGCTCGTCCCAGCCGGCGCGCCGACCCCGCCGACGGGAAGCACGCTGGTGAAATCGGCGGTCGGGATCACCCGTCGCAGCGCGTCGGAGGTCGCGTCGACCTCGTAGGCCTTGGTCGGGTCCACGAGCCAGAGCGCGTTGTCGGCGGGAACGTACGCCGAGCCCTCCTGGCCACTGGCCGTCGTGGTCGTGCCTGGGAACGGAGCGGTGGTGTACGACCGGTTCAACGACAGTGCCGGGATACCGGCGACCGAAGCCGCGCCCGCGATCCCCACGACGAACACCGTGCTCAGGCTCACTGCTACCGACACAACGAGCGCGAGAACACGACTGAACCCGGAAACCACGGTCCGCCTCCCAATACCTAGTCCGAAGAAGACGGTAATATTACCTTTATCCCTTTCCGTATGTCGTGGGTCGTACTCACCACTCCGGGCGATATCCTCACTATTGGGGGCGGACCAGCGCATAGAGCACCACAACACGCACCGGCCCCTCCGGTCACTCGACCAGCACCCTCCAACCGCCGCCGGAGCAACTCGGATCATGTTGCCCAGCGACCGAGCCAAGGTGAGCCGATCAAGGCGATGCGTCGGACTCATCCACGAATACCGGAACGCAGCGTGACCAGGCACGACCGGATTTCGGCCACCCCCAAGGCGTCCGCTCCGAGCCCGGGATGCCGTCTACGCAGGATGCGCTTGAGCTCGCGAACCCGTCTGTGATCAACATGGCCCTTCTGATCGATCCGCGCAAGCGACCCTTTCTCGGCCAAGATGTGCAGCATGCAGCTAGGCACCCCGACGATCTTGACGCCGCGCAAGGTCGGTGACCTCGAGGGCATCTTCTTCGTAGCGGACTACCAGCGGGGCTACCGCTGGGGCGAGGATGAGGTTCGACGTCTCCTCGATGACATCAAGGAGGCTTGTGCCGCGGAGTATTACCTGCAGCCGGTTGTCGTGAAGCCTCTTGAGTCCGGCAGATGGGAGCTCGTGGACGGACAGCAGCGCCTTACGACGCTCTACCTCATCCTCCGGATCATCAAGAACTTTCTACCGGAACTGGAGCTCCGCTACACGTTGACCTACGAGACGAGACCAGACCAGGAAGCGAAGCCTATCTGGATGACCCTCAAGCGGCGGCAAGCTTGGACAACATTGACTACTTCCACATGTATCGAGCCTTCGCCGTCGTGCAGGCATGGTTCGAGGATCAGCAGAACGCGACCGCCGCCGCCATCGACCTCTACAAGGCGCTGACGAGCACGGTCTACGTCATCTGGTATGAGGCGCCGCAGGAACCCGAGTTCGACTCGAGGGCCATGTTCACGCGGCTCAACGTCGGGCGGATCCCGCTGACTGATGCCGAGCTCGTCAAGGCGTCGCTGCTCTCGCACATCAAGCGTCCGCACGAGACGGCGGCGCAGTGGGACGGCATCGAGCGCGACCTGCACTCTCCGGAAGTCTGGGCGTTCGCTGCCGCGCCGATGCTTGTGACGCGTGGCAATCACGAGAGTTGCCCGCGCGCCGGAAACGGCTGGATGCTGCTCTTCGAGATCCAGCTCAAGCCAGATTCCTGCGCGCCGACGGCCACGGGCACGAGCGCGCCGCCCAACATCGCGCCGACCTACTCGGTCGATTTTCCGATCGCGCCAGGGCGCACGCTCCGCG
>SHVJ01000022.1 GCA_009694295.1 Acidimicrobiia bacterium | reverse complement strand
TCGGAACCGAGCACCTCACGGGCTGATGCCTCGCATGCGCTCGCCCACCGCTTGGAGTGAAAGCCCGCCGGACTTCCCAACAAGGACCGGCACAGTGCAATCGCAACATCGTCGGGAAGCACGCGGATCGAGTTGGGACCACAGAACGCCGTGTGCGAGAAGTGCGCAACGCGCAGATCGGGGCGAAGACGGCGCAGCATCTCGGGCACGAGTGCGAGGTGGTAGTCCTGCACGAGCACAGTGTCGCCGTCGGTGGCCAGCTCAACCGTGGCGTCGGCGAACATCTGGTTCACGAGCTCGTACGCAGACCACGCTTCGCGAAACCCATCATCGAAGCTCGGTCGACGCACGAGGTCGAACAGCCCGTGGTGCAGGAACCACAGCGTGCCGTTCGCAACCACGTCGTAATACAGGTGGTGGATCTGTGGGTCGACGTCCAGGAGCTGCAACGCGATGCCGGGTGCAGTTGCTTGGCCCGCCCGCGTGGCGTCGCGCTCGACGTCGTCGAGGGCGGTGGCGATCCACGTCGCACCGTCGCCGGCGGCTCCCGACGTGAGGAGCGGACCGAGCGCACTGGCGAGCCCGCCCGCTCCCTGGCGCGCTTCGAATCCACCGTCCGGCGTCCGCGTGAACCGGAACGGTCCACGGTTGGAGACGATGACGGTCACGACGGAGGCGCGACGCCCGTCGACTCGGAGAGACCCGATTCCGCAAGACTGGTGAACAGCGTGAGCCAGTCGATGAGCTCCCGAGTCGACAGGAAGTTCTGGCGCACGTGCTCACGCCCGTTCTCACCCATCTTCGCGGCATTGTCGGGATCAGCAAGAAGATCGACGGTGCGTTGCGCGCACTCCTCGATCGAATCGACGAGGTAGCCGTCGAAGCCGTCGCGGATCTGGAGCTTGATCCCACCCGCGCGTCCACCAACCACCGGACGACCTTTCCAGAGCGCCTCGCTCACGGTGAGCCCGAACCCTTCGCGCAACGACTTCTGCACGGTGACGTCAGCCATCCGTTGGAACGCGTTGATCTGCACGGCTCCTACCTGATGCAGGTTGGAGAGGAGATGGATGTCGCGGTCGCCGGCGCGCGCCGCCTCGGTCTCGTCCCACAAGCGAAAGCCCTCTGGGTCGTCGGTCGCCATCGACCCCGCCAAGACGAGCTGCACGTCGGGGATCTGCTCGCGCACCAAGCGGAACGCCTCGATCACGCCGACCGGGTCTTTCCACGGGTCGTACCGGCTGACCTGGCACATGATCGGACGATTCGGATCGATGCCGTATTGCTTCGTGATCTCGAGGCAGAACGGCGACGGGAGCTCGAGGTTCTTCACCGACAACGGATCGATGCACGGTGGGGCGTGCATGATGCGATCCATCTTCAACGACGGAGGCACGAACTCGGGCATGGTCCAGACCGACGCGTGGTGCTGCTCGACGAACGGGCGGAAGAACTCCCAGACCGCGGGGTTCGCCGCAGTGAGATCGATGTGGCAGCGCCAGATCCACCGCGCGGGTTCGCGCGTGAGGTGAGAGTCGTGCAGGAAGCTCATGATCGCCGCCGGTTGCGGATCGTGAATGACGACGAAATCCCACTCGCCTTCGATAGCCAAGGCATTGTCGAGGTTGCGTTCCAGGTAGGCGCGCTGCATCGGTGCCGTCCACTCGATCTCGGCCCCTTGGAGCGCGTTGTGGACGTGCTTCGTGATGGCGAAGAACTCGTCGCTGCCGTGCATCACCTGCCACTCGGCGTCCATCCCCAAGGAACGCAGGAGGGGAACATGGGTGGCCAACAGCTCGGCAACCCCTCCCCCATATGGTGTGGCATTGATGTGCAAGATCCGTGCGCCCCGTAGTGGCTCGGCCAGACGGGCGATCTCAGAGAGGACCTCTTCACCGACGACGTCGGCGTAGTCGCCGAGCTCCTTCTCCAGGAGCGGGACACGCTCGAGCATCGCGGCCAATCTATCTACCTTGACCCTCGCAATCGTGTGTCCTGACAAGTTCCGCGGCACGTTGAGCGCGGCGGAGGCTGCGGCCGCGATGGCGCGCGGGCTGAGATCCGCCGGGATCGACGAGGTGCTGGAGATGCCGCTGGCCGACGGCGGTGAAGGAACGCTCGAAGCGCTCCTCGCGGCGCGCGGAGGATCGACCAGGACAGCGCGGGTCACCGGCCCGCTGGGTGAGTCGGTCGAGGCTGCGTATGCGCTCCTCCCAGACGGCACCGCAGTGATCGAGATGGCCCGGGCCAGCGGACTCGCACTCGTGGGCCGGCGTAACGATCCGCTGCGGGCGTCGACCCGCGGCACCGGCGAGCTCATCGCCGCGGCGCTGCGCGGTGGCGCGCGCCGCGTCGTCGTGGGTGTGGGTGGCAGCGCGTCGACCGACGGCGGTCTGGCCGCGGTCGAGGCGCTTGGTTGGTCGCTCGCCGGCGCGGATGTGACCGTGGCGTGCGACGTCACAACGCCGTTCCTCGATGCCGCCACGATCTACGGACCGCAGAAAGGAGCGAGCGACGCGCAGGTGTCGCTGCTGACGCGTCGTCTTGAACGTCTCGCGGGCGAGTACACCAACCGCACTGGTGTCGACGTCACCGAGATCGAGGGGGGCGGCGCGGCAGGCGGGCTCGCCGGTGGGCTCGCGGCGATCGGCGCGCGCCTCGAACCCGGTTTCGATGTGGTCGCGGTTGCCGCCGGACTCGAAGCCGCGATGGGCGATGCCGACCTCGTCGTCACCGGTGAGGGGAGGCTCGACGTCACGAGCTTCGAAGGCAAGGTCGTCGGTGGGGTGCTCGAGTGGGCCGCGGAGGAGAACGTGGACCACCGCGCCGTGATCGTCGGCCAGGCGACCGAGCAGGGACGCGAAGAGCTCTCGGTGCTCGGGGCGATCGACCTCTATGTGCTCACCGACCGCGTGTGGCAATCCGGCGAGGCGTTCAGCCGCGCGACCACTCTCGTTGAGGAGTCGGCGATCGACGCAGCCCGCAAGGCATTCGGCTAGGCGGTCTGCTCGCGGTCGAACTTCTCTCGGTATTCAGGAATGGTGAGCATCGGTGGGCGCTCGCGGGTCTCGACGGGGACGAGCAGCTTCTCGTACTCCTCGTCGAAGCGCACCAGCGTTGCGGAAAGGTCGCTGCGTCCGACGCCGGCGCGTCGTAGCGCGGTGATCAGGATCTCCATCGCCTGAGGCGCGAGTTCCTCGATCGGTCGGTTACGGTGCTCGCGAACGCGCAAATCTGCTTGTGCGATCGCGTTCACACCGAACGCCGCCGCGATGTCGATGAGCAACCCGAGCTCGACGCCGTAGCCCTCGACGAACGGCAGCGTGTCGAGCAGCGTCCGCCGCCCCGCGTACTCGCCGCCTAGTGGCTGCACGATGTGCGCGAGGTGGGGGAACAGCGCGGAGAGCAGCGGTCGGGCTACGAGCTCGGTCACGCGCCCGCCGCCGTTTGGCAGGCCGAACAGCGGCCGCCGGTAATAGCCCTTCACGAACCCAACGTCGGGCTCGACGAGCAACGGCTCCACCAGTCGGGTGACGAACTCCGAGCGGAAGTTGCGCACATCGGCGTCGATCCAACAGATGATGTCGCCGGTAGTCGCGTACAGCGACAGCCACAGTGCGTTCCCCTTACCGGAGCCCGCCGACATCGAGGGCAGCACCTCTTCGGCGCTGTGCACGATTGCGCCTTCCCAGCGCGCGGCCTCGGCCGTTGCGTCCTGTGAGCCGTCGTCGACCACCACGATCTCGTCGACGATCTGCACTCGCTCGATGAGGTTGCGTCGCACCGTGGCCACGATGTGCCCGACGGTCGCCTCTTCGTCGCGCGCCGGCAGGCACACCGAGATCCTGGTGTGCTGCGCTGCCTTGATCGCGGCCAGTTCGTCAGCGTCGGTCGGCATATACGGCTGGAAGCCTAGAGGCGGGTCCGGCTATCTTTTGCAGTAGCACGCGCTCATCGAGAGCGGCTGAGGGACAGGCCCTGTGACGCCGCGGCAACCAGCATCCGGTGCAAGCCGGAAGCCAGGTGCCAATGCCTGCCAAGCCCGACCACGGTGGTCGAGCCTGAACGATGAGTCAGCCAAGAGCGGTCCTCCGCTCGAGGCGCACTCGGAGCGCGTCGAGGAAGCGCAAGAGAGCGCCAGACCAGGAGGCCGACCATGACCTACGTGCAATCCCTGAGATGTCGAGAGTGCGAACGCACCTACGACATCGCCCCGATCTACACCTGCGAGTGGTGCTTCGGCCCGCTCGAGGTGGCCTACGACTACGAGGCCATCGCCGCCAACATCAGCCGCGAGAGCATCGCCGCGGGGCCTGAGACGATCTGGCGGTACGCGCCGTTGCTGCCCGTCGACCCACCCGGCGCGTCGACGCTCCCGGTCGGGTTCACACCGCTCCTCCGGGCCGACCGGCTTGCCGCCGAGCTGGGGCTCGGTGAGCTGTGGATCAAGGACGACACGCGCAACCCCACCAATGCGTTCAAGGACCGAGTGGTCGCGGTGGCGCTCGCGAAGGCGCTCGAGTTCGGCATGAAGACGCTTGCATGTGCGTCCACGGGCAACCTGGCGAACGCGGTGGCAGCACACGCCGCGCGCGCGGGTCTGCACAGCGTGGTGTTCATCCCGGCCGATCTCGAAGCCGCGAAGATCGTCACCACTGCGGTCTATGGCGGCACGGTGGTCGCGATCGACGGCAACTACGACGACGTGAACCGTCTGTGTGTGGAGCTTGCCTCCGAACGACCGTGGGCGTTCGCGAACGTCAACATGAGGCCGTTCTACGCCGAAGGTTCCAAGACGCTCGCGTTCGAGACGGCCGAGCAGCTCGGTTGGGAGACGCCCGATCACGTGGTGGTGCCTGTGGGGAGCGGTTCGTTGCTCACCAAGATCCGCAAGGGTTTCGACGAGCTGCACAAGGTCGGACTGCTCGACGCACCGCCGGCCGTGCGGGTGTCGGGCGCGCAGGCCACGGGGTGCTCGCCCGTGGCATCGGCGTTCAACGAAGGCAGCGACACGATCACCCCGGTACGTCCGAGCACGATCGCCAAGTCGATCGCCATCGGGAACCCGGCCGACGGCTACTACACGCTCGACGCCGTACGCGAGACCGGCGGTGGATGCGCCGCAGTCACCGACGACGAGATCGTCGAGGGCATGCGCTTGCTGGCCCGCACCGAGGGCATCTTCGGGGAGACCGCGGCGGGCGTGACGATTGCGTCACTCAAGAAGCTGACGCAGGAAGGTGTGGTCCGACCCGACGAGCGCGTCGTTGCCTATGTCACCGGTCACGGGCTCAAGACGCTCGACTCGGTTGCACCCCACGCGGGCGTGAGTGTCACGATCAAGCCGACACTCGAAGCGTTCCACGAGGCGTTTCCTGGAGAAGACGAGTGAGGCGCAGCATCATGGCGAAGCCCACAGCGCGAGCCGAACGACCCAAGCGGGAGGACGACTGATGGCGGTCTCGATTCGGATCCCCACCCAGTTGCGCACGTTGAGCGGTGGCGCTGCCGAGGTCTCGGTCGAGGGATCGACGGTGGGTGAGGCGTTGGCTGCGCTCGAAACCGCCCATCCGGGCTTCGCCGAGCGCCTGTACGACGAGGCGGGTGTGCTGCGGCGCTTCGTGAACGTGTTCCTCGCCGAAGACGACATCCGCTTCCTCAGCGGTGTCGACAGCCCGGTGACCGACGGTCAGACCATCAGCATCGTCCCCGCCGTTGCCGGCGGGTGAAGGGCTGGGGTTGACGTCCCGAGGCAGGTAAGGTTACCCTTACTTCGCCCGGGACGGTGGTGTCAGGGGACTCAGGGAGGGGCGCCGCATGTCGGACGGCGAGATCATCGGGCTCGGCGCAGTCGCCGGTCTCACCATCTTCATCGGCCTCCCGGTCGGCCGCATCCGGAACCTGTCGCTGCCCCTGCGGGCGATGCTCAACGCCGCATCGGCCGGCGTGCTCGTGTTCCTCCTCGTCGAGACGATCTCGCATGGCTTCGAACCCGTGGAGGAAGCCGTCGAGCATGACAAGTGGGGGACGTTCGCCGAACGCGGGCTGCTCTTCCTCGCGGCTTTCGCCGCCGGTCTGCTCGGTCTCGTGTACTACGAGCGCTGGATCAACACGCGCCGCACCAGCGAAGTGAAGGTCGGTCCGGGTGCCGCCTCGGCGGGTGAGCTCCGGAAGGTCTCTTGGATCGCCAGGCTCTCTGACGCCAAGCGCATCGCGCTCCTGATCGCGATCGGCATCGGCCTGCACAACTTCGCCGAAGGGCTCGCCATCGGGCAGTCGGCCGCGAACGGCGAGATCAGCTTCGCGGTGCTGCTCGTCATCGGCTTCGCGGTGCACAACGCGACGGAAGGCTTCGGGATCGTTGCGCCTCTCAGCGGCGAGTCCGAGATGCCGAGCTGGGGCTTCCTCGCGACGATGGGGCTCATCGGGGGTGGACCAACGTTCGTCGGCACCGTGATCGGTCAGTCGTTCGTCGACGAGACCGTCAACATCGCGTTCCTCGCGCTTGCGGCTGGTTCGATCCTCTACGTGATCGTGCAGCTCTTGCAGAGCGCGTTCAAGCTCGGCCACAAAGAGATGCTCATGTGGGGCTTGTTCGCCGGAGTGGTGTTCGGCCTCGGCACCGAGCTCGTGCTGGTGGCTGGCGGTCTCTAGACGGAGAGGGCTGTAGACCCGATTGCTAGACCGGTGCTACGAACGTCAGCTTCGCGACGTCGTTCGGAACCGTCTGCTCGCCCGTCTCACTCTTGACCACGACGCCACTGGCGTCGACGCGCACGACCGATGCTGTCTTCCCGGGCACGAGACCGACGCGTGCCAACAGCGCGATGGCTTCGTCGTCGATCTCGATCTTCTCGCTGATGCGCGTGACCCGCACTTGCCCCGGCGCTGCCTGGGTGAGCGCAACGGAGCTGCGCGTGTCAACCCGATGGCTGGAGCCTGGGATCGGATTGCCGTGCGGGCACGTGGCGGGGTCGCCGAGGAGCTCCACGAGCTTGGCTTCGACGTCGGCGGAGATCGCGTGCTCCCAACGGTCGGCCTCGCGGTGCACCTTCTCCCACTCGAGTCCGATCACGTCGACGAGCAGGCGTTCCGCGAGCCGGTGCCGGCGCACGATCGAGGTAGCTAAGGCGCGGCCCGTGTCGGTGAGCCGGAGCGTGCGGTCGTCGAGGAGCTCGGCGTAGCCCTGCTCGACGAGCCGGTTCACCTGCTCCGAGACTGCCGCGGCCGAGAGTCCGAGGCGCTCGACGAGGCGAGCCCGGATGGGCGTGACGCCCTCTTCCTCGATCTCGAGGATCGACTCGAGGTACTCCTCGGTAGCGTCGTGCATCTCCGCCATGGCCCGAACCTAGCCACCCCACAGGAGTGCGGCGCTGGAGGCGCTCGCCAGGGAGCGAACGGTCTGGAACGAATTGGGGTGGAGGAGCCGCAGGAGCTCGGCGAGTGAGCGACCGAGTGAGTTTGCACTCTCGGGTGGAGAGTGCCAACATGACGCCTAGCACTCGCCTCGTTCGAGTGCCAACTTCCGATCCACACAACGTCCCACGACAAGAGGAACAGAACCGATGGCAAAGCAGATCGCGTACGCCGAGAACGCTCGGCGCTCACTCGAAGCCGGTATGAACAAGCTGGCGGACGCCGTACGAGTGACGCTTGGGCCCAAGGGCCGCAACGTCGTCCTCGAGAAGAAGTGGGGCGCACCCACGATCACCAACGATGGTGTGTCCATCGCCAAGGAGATCGACCTCGAGGACCCGATCGAGAAGATCGGCGCCGAGCTGGTCAAGGAAGTCGCCAAGAAGACCGACGACGTCGCCGGTGACGGCACCACAACGGCCACCGTGCTGGCGTGGTCGATGGTCCGTGAGGGCCTGCGCAACGTCGCCGCTGGCGCGAACCCGATGGTCCTGAAGAAGGGCATCGAGGCCGCGGTCATCACGGCGGTCGAGTCGATCAAGAGCCAGGCCGTGAAGGTCGAGACCGACAAGGCGCAGATCGCCAACGTCGCGGCCATCTCGGCGGCCGACATCGAGATCGGTTCGATGATCGCCGAAGCGCTGGAGAAGGTCGGCACCGACGGCGTCATCACCGTCGAGGAGAGCCAGACCTTCGGCATGGAGCTCGACCTCGTCGAGGGCATGCGCTTCGACAAGGGCTACATCTCCCCGTACTTCGTGACCGACCCCGAGCGCATGGAGGCCGTCCTCGACGACGCCTACATCCTGCTCGTGTCCTCGAAGATCTCGGCAGTCAAGGACATGCTGCCGGTCCTCGAGAAGGTCATGCAGGGCGGCAAGCCGCTGGCGATCATCGCTGAGGACGTCGAGGGTGAGGCACTCGCCACACTCGTCGTCAACAAGATCCGCGGCACGTTCAAGTCGGTTGCCATCAAGGCCCCCGGCTTCGGCGAGCGACGCAAGGCGATGCTCCAGGACATGGCGATCCTCTGTGGCGGCCAGGTCGTCTCCGAGGAAGTCGGTCTGAAGCTGGAGAACGTCGGCCTCGACCTGCTTGGCAAGGCCCGCAAGGTCGTTGTCACCAAGGACGAGACCACGATCGTGGAAGGTGCCGGCTCGAAGGAAGAAGTGCAGGGCCGCATCAACCAGATCAAGGCCGAGATCGACAACACCGACTCCGACTACGACCGCGAGAAGCTCCAGGAGCGTCTCGCCAAGCTGTCGGGCGGCGTCGCGATCATCAAGGTCGGAGCTGCGACCGAGGTCGAGCTCAAGGAGAAGAAGCACCGCATCGAGGACGCGGTCCAGACCACCAAGGCTGCGGTCGAGGAGGGTGTTGTCGCCGGTGGCGGCGTCGCACTCCTGCGGGCCCAGGCCAAGGTGCTTGAGACGGCTGCGACCCTCGAAGGTGACGAGGCGACGGGCGCCAGGATGGTGGCCCGCTCGCTCGAGGAGCCGATGAAGCAGATCGCCGTGAACGCCGGCCTCGAAGGCGGCGTGGTGATCGAGAAGGTCAAGGACCTCAAGGGCGCCAACGGTCTGAACGCAGCAACCGGTGTGTACGAGGACCTGGTCAAGGCCGGCGTCATCGACGCAGCCAAGGTGACTCGCTCGGCGCTTCAGAACGCCGCATCGATCGCCGCGCTGTTCCTCACCACCGAAGCTGTGGTTGCCGACAAGCCCGAAGAGAAGGGTGCCGGCGGCATGCCCGGCGGCATGCCCGGCGGCATGGGAGACATGGACTTCTAAGCACTGCCGCTCCACCAAGAAGTACGACAGGGCGCCCTTCGGGGCGCCCTGTTCGCGTCCGGGCTTGCATCTGGGCTTGCATCTGGGTCCGCCACTTTCGTGGGTTGCGGGGGTACAACGGGGGATCGAGGAACGGCGAATCTGCACGCTCGTCCTCCACAAGTGGGGGGACTACAAGCCGGTGATCCCTTCCGCGACTTTGCGCTTCCTCGAGCGAGAGCCGTATCTCGACGCCGCTCGCGCCGATGCCCGCGTGCGCGACGAACTGATGATGGGGATCTTCGAGGACTTCGAAGCCGAGTTCCGCGAGCCGGTGCTCACGGACGTCAACCAGGAGCTCATGACGGTGTGCCCGCCGATGATGCGCGACATCGTCTCCCCCGAACCGCCGCGCATCCAGCGCGCCTACGTGGAGGGCGCCTTCATGCGGCGCATGTTCCGTCTCCTCGTAGAAGGCGACGCGTGGGAGGCCGACGCACAGGTGCGAGACGTCATGGCCCGCCACTTCCCGTTCCATCTCGCCGCCGTCGAAGCCGTCGAATCGAGCGCGTGACGTTCCGTCGTCATATTGACGACGGAACGTCACGTGCTGGCTTGGGAACGGGCTCCCAGTAGCCTGGGGGCGTGGAACCGGTCGAGCCGTCTGTCGGCTGGGGAGTGCTGCACCTCTTCTACCGGGTCGACGCCCGGCGAGCCGAGGACGAACCCGGTGGGGCCAAGCGGGTCCTCGACGCCATCGACGCCTTCGTCGGCGAAGACCACCAGGTGCTCACGTTCGCCACGCTCGGCCATAAGGCCGATCTGGGCGTGATGGCGTTCGGGCCCGATCTCGCGCGCTTGCAGGTGCTCCAGCACGACCTGTCGCTCGCACCGCTCGAGCTCACCTGGTCGTACATCTCGCTCACAGAGTTGTCTGAGTACGGCGCCACTGAGGACGACGAGCGTGCGCGTCTCGCCGCCGAGGAGGGGGTCGACGATCCGACCGAAGTCGAGGCGCGTCTCTACGCGTGGCGTGAGCGGATCGAGCACTACCACGAGCAACGTCTCCACCCACGCCTGCCGATGAAGCGCGCCATCTGCTTCTACCCGATGTCCAAGCGCCGCACACCGCAAGACAACTGGTACGCGCTCGACTTCGAAGCGCGCAAGCAGCTCATGGCCGGCCACGCTCGAGTGGGCCGCACGTACGCAGGACGCGTGCTCCAGCTCATCACGGGTTCGACCGGTCTCGACGACTGGGAGTGGGGCGTCACGTTGCTCGCCGACGACCCAGCCGCGCTCAAGGAGATCGTGTACGAGATGCGCTTCGACGAGGTGTCGACGCGTTACGCCGAGTTCGGGCCGTTCGTGACGGGCCTCGTGCTCGAACCGGCGGAAGCGCTCGCGCGTGTTGGACTCGGCGACTGACGCTGAGGCAGCCGCGCTCGAGCGGCTGCACACGTTGGGCGAGACAATCGTCGACGGTGTCGAACGATCGCTTCCGGCCTGGGTCGTCGCCCACGTGCGCCGCGTGGTCGACGCATGGGACCGCCTCGACGCGCCCGAGCGGGCACGAGCCGAGACCGCGGCCCGCGAGGCCGGCACCGCCGCGAGCGCGCGAGTGACGGCGGAGCTCTGCGTGCTCATGGCGCTCGATCCGGCCGAGCAGCGGGCGACGCCGCTCGAGATCGTTCGCACCGCGACTCGGGAGCCGACTGCGGTGCTCCAGGCGGCCGGGATTCCGGGGGTCGTGCGTGACGCCTTCGACGAGCGTGCGTTCCCCGACGATCTCTATGGGCTCGTCCCCAACACGCTGGGCGATCTGGGGGATGAGACGTTGGCGCCGCTGCACCTTGCCTGGGGACTCGCGAAGACCGCCGTGCTGCGCGCTCGTTCGCGGTCGTAGCCACCGGGGTCGCCGGTGCTGGCCGTCGGCCTTCGCGTGCACGCCACTCGAGGTCGGGTTGTGGGGTGGTCGACAACGGCTGGCGTTCATGTTCCCGAAACATTGTCGCGACGACCGGGAAACAGCCGTCGTTGATGCTGACCACCAACGTGACGTGAACCTGTCCGGTCTCGCGCCGGGCCACATCGGAAGGGGAGGGTGTGAAATTCGATACAGGCGATACCGCCTGGGTGCTGACGTCGGCGGCCTTGGTCATGTTCATGACCCCGGGTCTGGCGTTGTTCTACGGCGGCATGGTGAGGACCAAGAACATCCTCTCGATGCTCATGAACAACTTCTTCGCGCTCGGGATCGTGAGCGTGCTGTGGGCCGTCGTGGCCTACTCGCTCGCGTTCGGAGGCGACGGCGAGATCATCGGGAACTTCGACTACGCGTTCATGAAGGACGCAGGATCGGCGTTTCCGCCTGGGCTCGCGTTGACGATCCCGCCGCTGCTCTACATGGGCTACCAGATGATGTTCGCCGTCATCACGCCGGCGCTCATTACCGGTGCCGTGGCCGACCGCATGCGGTTCAAGGCGTGGGTGTGGTTCATCGGCCTTTGGGTGCTCCTTGTGTACACACCGGTGGCGCACTGGGTCTTCGCGCCGTCGGGGTGGCTGTTCAAAGAGGGCGCGCTCGACTTCGCCGGTGGCACGGTCGTGCACATCAATGCGGGCATCGCGGCGCTTGCATGCGTCTTGGTGCTCGGCAAGCGCAAGGGCTACCCCAACAATCCCATGCCACCGCACAACCTGCCGCTCACACTCATCGGCGCGGGCATCCTGTGGTTCGGTTGGTTCGGGTTCAACGCCGGCTCCGCCCTCGGCGGCAACGGGCTCGCCGCGCAAGCATTGATCAACACCCACATGGCGGCAGCCGCCGCGATGCTGAGCTGGCTCGTAGTCGAGAAGATCAAGAGCGGGCACGCCACGACACTCGGGGCTGCGTCTGGCCTCGTTGCCGGGCTGGTCGCGATCACGCCGTGTGCTGGCTTCGTCGGCACGATGTCGTCGATCTACATCGGCGCTATCGCCGGAGCTATCTGCATGCTCGCGGTGAGCCTCAAGCACAAGTTCGGCTACGACGACGCGCTCGACGTGGTGGGTGTCCACCTCGTTGGCGGCATCGTCGGCTCGCTGCTCTTGGGTGTGTTCGGGGATATCTCGATCAACGAGTTCGGCCGGGACGGCATCGCCTACGGCGGTGGCTCTGGTCTCTTCTTCGATCAGCTGCTGGCCGTGGGGGCGACGATCGTGTACTCCTTCGTCGTGACGATGGCGATCATGCTGGTGTTGAAGAAGTTCCTCCCAGGCGGCGTGCGAGTCGATCCCGAGCAAGAAGAAGAAGGGCTCGACCTCACGCAGCACTCCGAGACCGGTTACGCCCTTGAGCGGGCTTGAGCAGAAAGGACTGGGAACAATGAAGCTCATTGTCGGCATCATCAAGCCCTTCAAGCTCGACGACGTGAAAGACGCGCTCAAAGAGCTCGGCGTGCAAGGGCTGACCGTCTCCGATGTACAGGGTTTCGGCCGTCAGCGCGGTCACACCGAGGTGTACCGGGGTGCGGAGTACACGATCGACTTCGTGCCGAAGGTGCGAATCGAGATCCTCGTGGACGACGGTGACGTGCAACGCGTCACCGAGAAGCTCGTCGAGACTGCACGTACCGGCAAGATCGGCGACGGCAAAGTTTGGGTCGTACCGGTCGAAACGGTCGTGCGCATCCGAACCGGGGAGGCGGGAAGCGACGCCCTCTAGGAGTACCAAGCTCAGTGACGCGCAGGCCCGGGTCGTTTCCGACCCGGGCCTGCGTGGCGCGTCGTTCGGTCAGGCGCTGAGCGACGTGGTGGACCTCGCATGTGTCGAGGCTGCCCGTGATGTCGACCTCCCTGGGCAGTGGGTAGTGGCTGCGATCGGCTCGTATGCGCGGCGCGAGCTGTGTCCGGGCTCCGACCTCGATCTCATGCTCGTCCACGACGGCTCGGCGCGCGGGAAGCTCCCCGCCGCTGCCGCCGAAGCGCTCTGGTACCCGCTGTGGGACGCCGGGTTCGTGCTCGGTCATTCGCTGCGCACACCCAAGGAGGCGCTCGCGCTCGCGCGCGACGACCTCGACACGTTGACCAGCCTCTTCGATTTACGGGTCGTGACCGGGAACGCCGAGCTGGCCGACGATGTCGTCGAGCGTTCCCACGTGCTGGCTCGCAAGCGCAGGAAGCGCCTGTTGGCCACGTTGGCTGCCGCGGCGCGCGGCCGCCACGTTCGGCCGGGACCCATCGCCGAGATGCTCGACCCGAACCTGAAGGAAGGTGCCGGCGGGCTGCGCGACATCCAGGCGCTGGCATGGGCCGGGTGGGCGGTCAATGAGTTCGGTGGCATCGACGCGCTCGTGGCCGAGGGATTTCTGGAGACCGGTGACCCCGCGGTGCTGGATGCGGCGCGAGCCCGCCTGCTCGACGCCCGAGTGGAGTTGCACCGCGTCACCAGGGGACGCTCGGATGTGCTCAGCCTCCAGGAGCAGGACCAGGTGGCGCGGGCGCTCGGGGTGTCCGATGCCGACGTGCTTGTTCGCGACCTGTCGGCCGCGAGCCGCTCAGTCACCTGGATCACCAGCGAGGCGTGGCGTCGTCTCGTGCCCGCACGTCAGCGTGGCCGGGCCCGCACGAGCATTGGCTTCGAGCCCGATGAACCGCTCACCGCGGCGAGCTGCCTCCGGTTGGCAGCCGATGCGGCACGCTCGGGGCTGCCGTTGGAGCGAGCAGCGCTCGAGGGCATGCGTTCGCTCGACGCGTCCGTCTGGGATGCCGAGGCCCGGCAGCAGTTCGTGGCGCTGCTCCGCACTGGCCGGGGCGCTATCCCGGTGTTCGAAGCGCTCGAACAAGTGGGCGCGATCGTCGCTCTGCTGCCCGAGTGGGCGTATGTGCAAGCGCGTCCACAGCGCAACGCATATCACCGGTTTACCGTCGACCGACATCTCCTGGAATGTGTCGCCGATTGCGTGGGCGTGCTCGACGAGGAGAGCTTCGACGGCGAGGTCGCGCAGCGCACCCGTCCGGAGCTGTTGCTGCTCGGCGCGTTGTTGCACGACATCGGAAAGGGGATCGCCGGTGACGATCATTCAGTGACTGGCGCGGTCGCTGCCCGTGAGATCGGCGAACGGATCGGGCTCGATGCCCACGGCGTCGACGTCGTCGAGTGGCTCGTCCGCAATCATCTCCTGCTCGCCGACACTGCGACTCGACGCGACCTGGCCGACGAGGAGACGATCGTGCGCTTCGGTCGGGCGGTTCGCGACACCGAGCGCCTCGACCTCCTCTATGCACTCACGGTTGGCGATTCACGGGCTACTGGTCCCGCGGCGTGGAGCACTGCCAAAGCCGCGCTCGTTCGCCAGCTCTTCTTCGAAGCCGACTCGCTGCTCGAGCGCGGCGTGGTCGGGCCTGGGCTCAGCGCCGAACGGACTGCCGCGCTGGCGCGCCACCGCGAGCTGCTCGATCGCGGCGAGCTCGCGGTCACGTGGGAGGACCGCGACGACGGCATCGTCGGTTGCACGGTGGTCGCGCCCGACCGCACCGGCTTGCTGGCGACGGTCACCGCGGTGCTCGCGTCGCACGGCTTCGACATCCGTGGCGCGTCGATGTACGGCGACGAGTCGGGGATGGCGCTCGAGGTGTACCGCGGGGTCGACACGTTCGGACGGCTCGACACCGCGGGCCGACATGGCGTCGACGTGGACATCGCGGCCGCGATCAGTGGCGATCTGGGTGTCCGTGGTCGGCTCGAGGATCGGATCCGACGGTATCGACGCGAGGCCACATGTCACGACGTGGTGCATGTGAGCTTCGACCTCGACGCGTCGAGCGCGGCGACGGTGTGCGAGGTGCACGCTCCCGACGCGGTGGGGCTGCTCGCCCGCATCGCTACGGTGTTTGCAGACCTGGAGATCGACGTGACGGCGGCCCTGGTGTCGACCCTCGGCGAGCGCGTCGTCGACGTGTTCTACGTACAAGACGCTCACGGCGCCAAGATGACCGAGCCCGAAGCATTGGAGCGCCTGCGAGTCACAATCGTCGCTCGTCTCACCGCCGACACCCTCCTGTCCTGACCGAGCGCCTCGCTCGATAGGGTCGGGACCGTGAGCGACGAACTCCCTGTCGAAGCACTCCCGGTCGAGGCCCCCCCCGTCTCTGCCGCCGATCTGTTGCGGTGGGCCGAGACCCTCTCGGGCGTGGCGCGCACGGGGCTCGGGTTCACGCAGAGCCTCTACGAGAAGGAGCGCTTCGAGGAGGTCCTGAAGGTCGCGGCCGACATCCGTCACGCCGCGCTCGAAGAGGCCGAAGCCGATGCGCTGTTCGACGAGTGGCTCGCCACCGTCGGCGAGGGCGTAGCGGGATACGTGACACCAAAGGTGGCGGTCGCCGCCGTCGTCGGCAACGACCAGAACGAGATCCTGCTCACCCAGCGAGCCGACTCCGGGGTGTGGCTCTATCCGGTGGGGTGGGCCGATGTCGGCTACTCGCCGTCTGAAGTGGCGATCAAAGAGGTGCTGGAGGAGACGGGCATCGAGGTGGAGCCGGTGTCGCTCATCGCGGTGTTCGACGGCTTGCGTCTCGGCTTCGCCCGACTCCCGCTGTACTCGCTCGTGTTCCACTGCCGCGTGTTGGGTGGCGAGCTCAAGGGTCACCCACTCGAAACACGTGATGTTGGCTTCTTCGCGCGCGACGAGCTCCCATGGCCGCTCGCCGGTGGCGCGCGCTGGGTCGATACTGCGTTTGCCGCAATCGAGGGCGAGCAACGCCCCGTCGACTTCGATCTGCCCCGAACGCCACCCTGGCGCGGGGAGAGCACCGTGGACGACCAAGAGGGATGAGTATGCGCAAGACACTCGGAAGAGTCCTCGCAACGGTCGTCGCACTTGGGTTGACGGTGGGCGCGTCAGTGGGCGCGCCGGCGGGAGCGACCGCGAAGCGCGACGGTACGCCGACGAAGTTGGTGAAGCTGGCCAAGTCGCTCGGCATCAAGGATGCGGGGTGAGCGCTATCAGTTCGACGAAGAAGAATGAGGTGGCGGTGCGATTTTCTTGACGGTCGACGTTCCTACGGCGTGGGCTGATCGCGCCGACTCACAGTTCACCGACACGGATGACGAGCCGTATGGGGCGGGCGTGCGGGCGACGACCGATGCCGAGAAGTTCGCGAACTCGTACGACGTGTCCGGCGTAAAGATCACCGCGGGCAGTGCGAGCAGCGATGCCGACCCAGCCGAACTCCTTGGGTTCATCCGCTACCCGGGTTGTCGCAAGAGCAGCGTGAAGCTGTTCGACAACGGCGTCTACGAGGGGAAGTACCTGACATTCGGTCGATGCGACGGCGAGGCCACTGCGGCGGTCGCCGTCGACGTGCTCGGTCGCGGATTCGAGATCTTGGTGGTCGGAGTGGTGCACACGAAGGCCGACCTCGCCGCCCTCGATCGCATCCTGCGCACCGCAGACGTCGAAAAGACGTCCGCCTAACCCCCCCGAAACGGGTTCTAGGGCGTGAGTTCGGTGAGGGTGTAGAGCGGCCGGAGCTCGACGCCGATGTCGCGGAGGGCTTCGCGGCCGCCGGCTTCGCGGTCGATCACGCAGACAGCCGTCTCGACGACGGCGCCGCGCTCGCGCAGATCGCCGCACGACGTCACCACTTGTCCGCCGGAAGTGACGACGTCTTCGACGACGGTGAGGTGCAAGCCGTCGATGTCGCCACCCTCGGCGAGTCGGCACGTGCCGTACGTCTTGGCTTCCTTGCGCACGAAGACGGCGGGAAGACCGGTGCGTTGCGACAACATCGTGGCGAGCGGGATGCCGCCAAGCTCGAGCCCGGCGAGTGCATCGGTGTGATCCGGCACGAGTAGCGCGAGCGCCGATGCGATCTCGCGCAACAGGTCGGGGTCGGCTTCGAAGAGGTACTTGTCGAAGTACTCGTGGCTGACGACCCCTGATCGCAGCGTGAACTCACCGGTGAGGTGCGCGCGGTCGTAGATCGCTCGCGCCAGGTCGCTTCGATCCATCAGGTTGCTCGATCCACTATTCCGCCTTCAGGTCTTCGAGGAGCAGTTGGACGAGCGAGACCGATCCCGGCGCGCGCTCCCAGATCTCACCGATGCGCTCGTGGTCGACGAGCCCGGCCGCGTCGGGAGCGATACCCAGCGCGTCACGCGCGGTGCCGGCCAAGCGGGGTGGCTCCACTTCGTCGCCGTACGCGGGGAAGCATTCCAGCCCGTCCCAAATCGAGGTGAGCCCGCGGCGCTCGGTGCCGATCGGAAGATCGTCGGCGGTGTTGTCGCTCGCGAGCGCGTCCACGACGGCGTCCCACACGTCGTAATGCGTACACCCGGCCACCGGCAGATATCCCGCAACGGGATGCAGACGCCACTCGAAGGTGATGGCACCCGACTCCTCGTCGGTGAGCCACGTCTGGGTGCCGTTCACGTAGCTATCGACGGGCGCGCCAAGGCGCTCGTCGAGCGCGAGCACAAGCGCCGGCGAGATGTTCCACACTGCAGCAGGCGTCAGAGCCATGCGACGGTGCCGTAGCGCACGATTGCTTCGAAGGAGTCGAGGACGGTGCGGTCGTCGTCGAGGAGCCCGCGAGCGCGCGACGGCACCAGGCGGCGCGCGAACCGGCGCGCGATCAATGCCTTGCGGGCGTCGTTGTCGCGGGCGAGGTGCCACGTGGCTTCGTCGAGCAGGAGCGCACCTTCGGTGAGATCGGCGAGGAGATGCGTGACGCGCTTTGCGTTGAGGAGCTGCATGTCGTCGTCGGCCGCTTGATAGTGGGCGAGCGCTTCCTTGGTGTCGGTGAGCGACGTGGCCACCGCGTCGATCACCGGCGCGAGCACCGGTGCCGGTGCGGCGCTGTCGAGGGCGCGGGCGACCCGGGCCAGGAGCGCGGTGTGAGCATCGTGGCTCCGGATGGCTCGACGAACATCCAGGCAGCAGATGTTCTCGGTGCCTTCCCAGATCGTGTGGCACTGCGCGTCGCGCAGCTGGCGCGCCATCGGCCAATCCTCCATGTACCCGTTGCCACCGAAGACCTCGAGTGCCTGACTCGCGGCGTTGACGGCTTCGCGTGTGGCGCGCACCTTGGCGAGGGGCACCAGGATGCGTCGGAGCAGACGACCCTCCTCGGCGTCGGCCGTCGTGCGCGCGGCCGACGCGCACTCGAACGTGAGCGCCATGCCCGCCTCGAGCTCCACGAGCAGATCGACGAGCGTTTCTCGGACCATCGGGTACGAGTCGATGCGCTGGCCCCACTGCTCACGCCGCGCGGCGTAGATCGCGGCTTCGAGGAACGACCGCCGGTGGATGCCGAGTCCCATGAGCGCGACGCCGAAGCGACTGCCGTTGACCATCTCCATCATGCGATTGAGGCCCCTAACATCCTGAGCTTCGCCCGACTCGCCTCGGGTGCCGCCAGCGAGCCACGCACGCGCGCCGACGAGCTCGACTTCGGCCGTTGGCACAGCTCTCGTGCCCAGCTTGGGCTTCAGGCGCTTGATGTGAAAGCCGTTCGCAGTGCCGTCGGGCATCACTCGCGGCACGATGAATGTGGCCAAGCCGCGCGTGCCTTCGGGCGCTCCCTCGGGACGCGCGAGCACGATGAAGACCTCGGCGTCGACGTTGGAGCAGAAGTGCTTCTCGCCGTAAAGACGCCACTCGTCGCCGTCGGGAACCGCTCGGGTCGTGTTCGCGCCGACGTCGCTCCCGCCTTGACGTTCCGTGAGGAACATCCCGCCTTCCCAAGCCTCATCGGGGTCGAGGCTCGTGAGGCGGTGCATGAGATCGTCGCGCACGTCGTCGGGTGCGTAGCGCTCCACGATGTCGGCCGCACCCGACGTCATGCCGAGCCCGCAGTAGATGGCGGTCTCGGCCTGGCACACGAGGTAGCTGAGCGCGGCGGTCACGACCGCGGGCACCGGACGTCCCGCGTGATGGGAGAGGCCGGTGAAGCCGGCGCGCACGAGGTCGGCCTTGCTCTCGAGCCATCCCGGGTGATGCTCGATCTCGTCGACCTCGACGCCCCACTCGTCGTAGCGCCGGAGCACCGGTCCGTGCTTGTCGGAGACCTCCGCCCGCCGGGCCAGTGGTCCGCCGCACAGCACGCCGTACGTCGAGACATGCTCTTCGGCAAAGGCGCGGTCGCCGTCGTCGGTGAGCAGTCGGTCGAGCAGCGAGCGCAGGTTCGGGTCGGTGGCGTACCAGTCGAGTCCGATCGCCCCGTCATGCTCTGCGTAGTCGGGAAGCATCGACCGCCGAGGCTACCGGCCGCGCCGTAGTTCGAGACCCAGGCGGGCCGCGATCACGGCTACGCAAAGGGCGGCGGCGGGATCGGCCCATGTCCACCCAGCGGCACTCGTCGTGACCGTGCCGGCGAGGGTGACGGCCGCGAGAACGGAGCCGATCGCCGACAAGTGACTGTCTGCGAGTAGAGCGTGGCTCGGGATGCGCAGAGCAAGCCATCGCTTTCGCAGCGCGAGAACACCGAGGACACACACCGATGCCCCGGCTATCGCGATGCCGGCATCGGAGGGTCGAGCGACGGAACCGTCGACGAGATGCAGAACACTGACGGCAGCAGTGACGACGCCCACGCTGATGAGTCCGATGGTGATGATCGCAAACGCGACCTGCTCGACACGGTTGGTGTGCTCCGAGTCGGAGTGGGCGAGCCGGAAGTGCACCGCGAGCGTGGTCGAACCGGCGGCGTCGAGGATGCCGACCCCTCCGAACGAGATGAGGGTGAGGCTGGCGAACTCGATCCCGACCAGGATCCCGGCGGTGCTCGCAACGAGGGTCCAGACCGTGCTCGCTACCGAGACGCGGACTCCACTGCGGATGAGTGTTTGGCGGTAGGCAGAGGGCATCGCGCTTTCTGCCGACCAGACTTCCCGGCGCACCAGTGTGTTCGTTCTCCGAGGGCCAACGTATCGCAGTGCCCGGGTAGCCTGCGCGCCGATATGAGCTCCCGCCGATATGAGCTCCCGCCGATATGAGCTCCCGCCGATATGAGCTCCCGCCGATGATCAGACGCCAGTGAGAAGGGGGTTGACGCGCCCCGCCGCTTGTGTGCTCGCAGTCGTGTTGCTCGTCGGGTGCGGCAAGGCCGGGCCCCGCTTGAGCGTTGCGGGCTTCACTGCGAAGGCCAACAAGGAGTGCGCGGCGCTCGGGAAGGCCAGCGACGCCTTCCGCCTCGCTCAGGACCCGGCGTTCGAAGGGGCTGACGTCCGACGGTTCGTGCGCCAGGTGTCGGCCCGGTTCCGACAGCTCGTGCGCAACATCGACGAGCTGGTGCCGCCCGAACAGCTCGAAGACAGCGTCGACGCCCTGGTCGACGACCTCACGAAGTACGCCGACGGCCTCGACACCCTGGCCGACCGCACGAAGGCCGGCCAAGGCTTCGCCGAGGTCATCCAAGCCAACTCCCCGCTGGTCCGCCGCATGAACTCGATCGCGACGCGGGTGACGACGGCCGTCGGCGACCTCGGCCTGGTGGCCTGCATCCTGCCTGGATAGGCCCCTTCGTAGCACCCAGAAGACCAGTCACCGCTCGGGCGCTGCTGTGTCGGGTGCGCACATCAATCCAGCGGGAGGTTGTTCGTGCGTATCACCGTGTTCTCGCGCGCCATGGCGCGTGTCTCCATTTTGAGTGCCATCTGCATCCCCATCTCGATTGCCGTGCTCTGCCTGACCGGTGGCATCAGCGCCGGCCTGGTCGACGCGGCGGTCGACGCGGCGGTGGAGCACTCGGTCTGCTTCGACGGTGCGCTCGCCCGCACCCGCACAGAGGTCGATATCGACATCGTGGTGCCGCAGTTCGACGGCAGTCTCGGCACGTTGCTCGACGTGAGCGTGACCGGACCCGACGTACATCTCGACACCGACGCGGTGTTCGAAAGCACCGCGGGGTCGGCCGTCGTCTTCGCCGAGAAGATGGACTACCAGCTCACGATCACGAGCCCCGGTGGTCTCGCGTCAGCTGCGCCGATCGTGGGCACTATCCAGCGCGTGCCATCGCAGACCTTGGCCGCGTTCGACGGCACGCTCGACTTCCTCGGCGGGAGTGCCGTCACGCAAGCACTCACCACGCGCGACGAGAGCGCGAGTGGTGTAACGGCGGCAGACGCGCCCGTGCTCACCGCGTTCACGGGCGCGGGCACCGTGCCCTTCCACGTGTCCACCAGCATCTCGGAGACGTTCATGGGTGGCGGCGGCAACGTGCAAGCGCAGATCAACACGTTCGTGTCGGCTGGCGTGCAGGTCTGCTACCGGTACGAAGTGGTGACCGTCACCCCACCCGAGCCACCCACGGAACCACCGGTCGTGCCACCCGCCGCGCCACCGACGCTGCCGGCTACCGGTTCCACGAGCGCGCCGTTGGCCGCATTCGGCGTCGCGAGCATCGCTCTCGGTGCATGGCTCGCGTGGCGGTGGCGCCCGGCGCGGCCCATTTTGGACGCCTGACGAGGACATTTGCCCACGGTCGAACCGAGCAGCATGATCCGGCTTCGGTTCGGTGACGTGTTCGTCCGGAACGGTTCCCGCAACGAGCGGTCACTGCCCAGCCCCACCGCTGCGGGAACCCTCCGGATGGAGGGGCGCCCTGTCGAGGCGGATTCGTGCCCAGCCGCCTCCAGGGCGCCCCAACTTCAAGAGCGCAGAGGTGAATCGGCGTGTGTCCACCGTGCCTTGAGGGTCTCGTTTCGCTTGGGCCCCGGCTACCGAGTCAGCCCGTCGCAAGCGCAGTGACCGGTCGGTAGCCCAATCTTCCGCTCTCGGCGCAAGCGCCGGGCCGCTTGGGCCCCGGCTACCGAGTCAGCCCGTCGCAAGCGCAGTGACCGGTCGGTAGCCTTTCGTCCTCATGGGATACGACCGATTGAGCGGGCTCGACGCCAGCTTCTTGCACCTCGAGCGCCTCGAGACGCCCATGCATGTCGGCGCGCTCACCGTGCTGGAGGGCGGGTCGTTCTTCGGGCCTGACGGCCGGTTCCGCATCGGCGAGGTGCGCGACTTGGTTGCGTCCCGGCTGCACCGCATCCCGCGGTTCCGCAAGCGTGTCATGTCGGTGCCGCTCGAAGCCGGCCAGCCGATTTGGATCGACGACGAGCGCTTCGACATCGGGTACCACGTGCGGCTCACTGCCCTGCCGGCACCGGGATCACGCAGCGAGCTCCTCGCGCTCTTCGAACGGATCCAAGCCCAGCTCCTCGACCGCACTCGGCCCCTGTGGGAGCTGTGGTTCGTCGAAGGGCTCGAGGGCGGCAACGTCGGCCTCATCCAGAAGACCCATCACGCGCTCGTCGACGGCATCTCCGGTGTCGATGTGGCCACGGTCCTCCTCGACTTCACCCCCGAACCCACGGTCGACGAACCGGTGCCATGGGATCCGCAGCCTGCGCCCACGGCGGCACGCCTGCTCATCGACACCGCGCGCGGCATGGTCGAAAACACCGGCGCGGTCGCCCGCACCGCGCGCAACGTGCTCGAAGTACCACGCCGTGCGGCGGAGCGCATCGGGTCGCTCGCGCGCCAGATGTCGGCGCTCGCCGACGGCGCGCTCGTGGCGCCGAAGACGTCGCTCAATAACCCAGTGGTCGGGCGGACCCGCCGCTTCGGAACGGTCACGGTCTCGCTTGACGACGTGAAGGCGGTCCGCAAAGCATTCGGCGGCACGATCAACGACGTCGTGCTCGCCGGTGTCGCCGGCGGGTTGGCGCGCTTGCTCGATTCACGCGGTGAGCTCGATCCCGACCTCGTCATCAAGGTGTTCTGCCCCGTGTCAGTGCGCGACGACAGCGAGCACATGAAGCTCGGCAACCGGCTCTCGGCATTGTTCGTGTCGGTACCGGTGGGTGAGCCCGACCCCATCGTGCGACTGTCCGCGATCCAGGCGAAGACGGCCGATTTGAAGGAGCGCGAGCAGCCCATCGGCGCTGCCGCGCTGCTCGGGCTCAGCGAGTACGCGGCGCCGACCTTGCTCGGTCTCGCGTCACGACTCATCCACCACCAACCGTTCATCAACCTCGTGTGCACAAACGTGCCCGGCCCGCAGTTCCCGCTGTATTGCATGGGTGGGCGGATGCTCGAGGCGTACCCGATGGTCCCGCTCACCCGGAACCTCAACCTCGGCGTTGCCGTGCTCTCGTACTGCGGCACGTTCCATGTCGGATTGCTCGCCGACCGCAACCAGTGGCCCGACCTCGAAGTGCTCGAAGCGGGCATCGACGACGCCTTCGCCGAGCTCACGAAGCTCGCGCACGACCGCCTTCCGGAGAGCGCCGACGCGTGACCGAGCTCTTCGAGAAAGACGCGTGGGAGCTGGCCGACTCGGTCCGAGCCGGTGACTGCAGCGCGAAGGAGCTCCTGGAGACCCATCTCGAGCGGATCGAGCGCATCAATCCCACGCTGAACGCGGTCTGTCACCTCGACGTCGATCAAGCCCGAGCTCGCTCCGACGAGATCGACAGCGAGATCGCCGCCGGCCACGACCCTGGTCCGCTCGCCGGTGTTCCGATCGGCGTGAAGGAGCTGGTGAGTGTCGAGGGCTGGCCCGACACCGAGGCGTCGCTCATCTACGAGCACCGCGTCGCCGCGCACGACTCGGCCGAGATCACGCGGCTGCGGCGCGCGGGTGCGGTGCTGGTCGGACTGACCACGGCGTCGGAGTTCGGAGCGGTGAGCTTCACGAACACGCCGTTGCACGGGATCACGCGCAACCCGTGGGATATCTCGTGCACGCCCGGCGGGTCGTCGGGCGGGTCGGCGTCAGCGGTGGCAGCCGGCCTCTTCCCCGCGTGCACCGGTGGCGACGGGGGCGGCTCGATCCGCATCCCCGCCGCGTACTGCGGCCTTCCCGGCATGAAGACCACCTACGGCTTTGCCGGCACCGGCCCGTCGATGTTCAGCTTCTCGCAGACGGCAGTGCACGGCCCGATGGTCCGCTCGGTTCGCGACAGCGCCCGCTATCTCGACGTGATCGCCGGTCCCACGCTCACGGATCCCTATTCACTCCCGAAGTCGGAGCCGCTCGAAGGCAGCATCGTTTCGGGCGCGGCGATCGACGCGCTGCGCGGCCTCCGAGTCGCCTGGTCATCGACGCTCGGATACGCGAGCACCGAGCACACGGTGTCGGCCCTGGCGCGCGAAGCAGCCGAGGCGCTCATCGAAGCCGCGGGGATGGAGCTCGTCGACGTACCGATCGACTTGCCGAAGCCAGGGACGTCGTGGACGGTGCTCGGCACTCTCAACGAGATGGCACATCACTACGAGGAGATGCGCGACCAGGTGGCCGACCTCAGCGACGTCATGCGGATGTCGGTCGCGTCGTTCGAGCACCTGCGTCCGGAGATCCTGCTCAAAGCGATGCGTGGTCGCTGGGCCACGGTTGCCGCGTCGGCAGCAGTGTTCGAGGAAGTTGATCTGGTGCTCACGCCCACGACGCCGACGACGGCGTTCGGCGCCGAGGGCACGCTCGGTGGTGTCGTGAATGGGAAAGAGGTCTCGCTCATGGGGCTGTCGGCTGCGTTCACCGCGCCGTTCAACCTCACCGGCCAGCCCGCGTGCAGCATTCCGGCCGGCCTCGTCGACGGGCTGCCCGTCGCGCTGCAAGTGGTGGCGCGTCGACACGACGACGTGCACTGTCTCGCCGCCGCGGCACTGCTCGAGCAGATCCGGCCCTGGCCGAAGCTCGCACCGCTGGCGACTGCTGGGTGAGTCGCGCTGGCCGGTTAGTGTCGGCGCGATGACCGCCACCGCGCGGCGGCCGGGTGACTTGGAAGCTCCAGCACCCAGGCCCCACAAACAAGAGCAAGACCCCGCCTCGGAAGACGTGATCGAGGTTGCGCCCGGCGTGATCCGGATGCAATTGCCGATCTGGATGCCGGGGCTCGGTCACGTGAACATGTACGGGTTGCTCGACGACCGCGGGCTCGCCGTCGTCGATCCCGGGCTCCCCGGTCCGAAGTCGTGGCGCGCGCTCAAGGCGCGTCTGAAGACGGCGGGCTACGGCATCAAGGACATCCACACCGTGATCGTCACGCACTCGCATCCCGATCATTTCGGTGGTGCGGGGCGCATCAAGCGTGAGGCTGGCGCAAGCATCGTCACGCACAAGGCGTTCACCACGTGGTCGCTCGAAGAATCGAGCCGGCGCAACCGCCTGCCGACCGAGAAGGAAGCCGAAGAGGCCGAGCGCATCGCCGCCGCGGCTGCGCAGGCGCTCGACATCGGCGGCGAGGAGATCCCGACCATCGCCGACCATGTCGACGACTACGAAGGCGACGTGCTGCGCGAAGACCCGACCGAAGCGCAGCAAGCCGGTTCAGTGCCGTGGGGCGGGGAGACGCCCTGGGGTGGGGGCAAGCACCCGCTGCCGCCGCTCGCGCGGCGCCTGGCGATCCGAGCTTTGCGTCGAATCTTTGCGCCGCCCCGACCGACGCGGCGGGTCGTGCACGGCGAGCGAGTGCGGCTCGCCAACCGCGACTGGGTCTCCATCCATACGCCCGGGCACACGATCGACCACCTCTGCCTCTTCGACCCGGAGCACGGTCTGCTCCTCTCGGGCGATCACGTGCTGCCATCGATCACGCCGCACGTCTCCGGCGTCGGAAATGGCGCCGACGCGCTGAAGTCCTATATCCAGACGCTCGACCTCGTCGCCGCGCTCGACGGCGTGCGCCTCGGCCTTCCCGCGCATGGTCATCCGTTCGATGACGTGCCGGGTCGGGTGGAGGCGATCAAGGCGCACCACCAAGAGCGCATGGAGCTGATCCACGCGGCGTCGTCCGCACTTGGCCCGGCGACGGTGACGGAGATCGCGCACGAGATCTTCCCGAAGCGCCATTGGGGCTTGATGGCTGAGAGCGAGACGTTTGCCCACCTCGAGCACATGGTGCTCGCCGGCGAAGCCGAGCGGTGGACCGACAACGGCCGCCTGCTCTACCGCGCCGCCTGAAGACGGCGGTACGGTGCTCGTGATGGCCGACACCGATGTGACCGCCGAGACCACCGATCTGCTCCAGCAGCTGATCCGCAACGCGTGCGTGAACGACGGCCAGGTTGCGTCGGGCGGCGAGGTGCGCAGCGTCGATCTCCTCGAGTCGTACCTCGGTACGAGTGGGTTGGAGGTCGAGAAGTACGAACCCCAGCCTGGTCGCGGCAGCCTCATCGCGCGCATCGAAGGCACCGACCCGACCGCGCCGAGCCTGTTGCTCATGGGTCACACCGACGTCGTGCCGGTGAACCCCGACGGCTGGACGCAAGACCCGTTCTCGGGCGATCTCATCGACGGGTTCGTGTGGGGCCGCGGCGCCGTCGACATGCTGAACATCACGGCGTCGCAGGCGGTCGCGTTCAAGCGCCTCGCCGACAGCGGGTTCAAGCCCAAGGGGACGCTCATCTACCTCGCGGTCGCCGATGAAGAGGCACTCGGCACCTGGGGCGCGAAGTGGCTCGTCGAGCACGAGCGCGACGCCGTCTACGCCGACTACGTGCTCACGGAGTCGGGCGGATACCAGATGCCGACCGGCGACGGCGTGCGACTCCCGGTGCTCACCGCCGAGAAGGGCACGTTCTGGTCGAAGCTGAAGATCCGCGGCACACCCGGTCACGGTTCGCAACCGTTCCGCACCGACAACGCGCTCGTGACCGCGGCCGAGGTCGTGCGCCGCATCTCCACCTACCAACCCGACGGGATGATCCACGAGGTGTGGCGCAAGTTCGTGGAGGGCATGGCGTATCCCGAGGAGATCAC
>SHVJ01000021.1 GCA_009694295.1 Acidimicrobiia bacterium | reverse complement strand
GGCGACACTCCTCGCCGGTCGGTCGACCGCGGGTCCGATCCAGGCCTTTGACCACGCCGAGCAGAGCGTGCACTTCGCCTGCGAGGTCCGCGACTTCGACCCCGAGCCCTACCTGGGCCCCAAGGAGATGCGCCGCCTCGATCGCGTCACGCACCTCGGGTTCGCCGCCGCGATGGACGCGCTGGCCGACGCGGGCGAGATCAGCGTCGACCCCCAGCGTTGCGCGGTCATGGCCTCGACAGGCATCGGTGGGCTCAACACCCTCGAGGACAACTGCAAGGCCTACTTCGACAAGGGCCCGTCGCGCGTCAGCCCGTTCTTCGTGCCGATGATGATGCCGAATGCCACTGCCGGCGTCATCTCGATGCACCTCGGGTGGACCGGGCCGGCACTCTGCATCTCCACCGCGTGCGCGGCCGGCACCAACGCCATCGGTGAAGGTGTGCGCCTGATTCGCGACGGCTCCGCCGACGTGGTGCTCGCGGGTGGCACAGAATTCCCAATTACGCCGATCACGATCGCCGCGTTCGCCCGCATGGGCGCGCTGAGCAGTCGCCACGATGCGCCCGAGCGCGCGTCCCGGCCGTTCGACAACGATCGCGATGGGTTCGTGATCGCCGAAGGCGCCGGATTCTTCGTGCTCGAGTCACTCGAGCACGCCCACGCGCGTGGCGCGCGCATCCACGGCGAAGTTGCCGGCTACGGCCGCAACTCCGACGCGTACCACATCACTGCACCGTCACCTGGAGGCGTTGGCGCGGCTGCGTGCATGCAGCAGGCTATCGACGACTCCGGGCTCTCGCCGTCCGACATCGGACACGTGAACGCGCACGGCACCTCCACCGAGCTCAACGACGCGTCGGAAGCCGAGGCGATCCACAAGGTGTTCGGCGACGAGCCGCCGCCGGTCACGTCCAACAAGGGATCGATGGGCCACATGATCGCGGGCGCCGGTGCGGCGGAAGCCGTCGCCTCGCTGCTCGCGATCCGCGATGGGGTCGTGCCGCCAACCGCCAACCTCGAGCAGGTCGGCGACAGCATCGCGCTCGACGTGGTGCACGGCTCTCCCCGCAAGATCGGCGCCAAGCCGGTGCTCTCGAACTCGTTCGGGTTCGGCGGGCACAACGCGACCCTGGTGCTGATTCCGAGCGGTTGACGGAGATCCGGCCGCCCACACCGATCGTCGGGCGCCGCAGCGACGCCGCGACTGCGTGGCTCACCGAGATCGAGAGACGTCAGGTCGCCACCTTCCGAGTCGAAGGCGGCAAGCACGTGGGCGCAATCGGCCCGCCTGAAGGCGAAGCTCTTGCACGCGCGGTGCGGATCGCAATCGACCTCGGGATCCCCCTCATCGGCACCATCGCGTCTTCGGGCGCCGACGTCTCCGAAGGCATCGCTTCGTTGCACGGTTGGGGCACCGTGGCCAAAGCGATGGTCGACGCGTCCGGTGTGATCCCGACCATCCTCACGGTCGTCGGCCCCTGCGTTTCGGGCCCCGCGTTGCTCCTCGGCGTCGCCGACTTGGTCGTGATGACCGAAGACGCGTTCGCGTACGTGACCGGCCCCGACACCGTGCGTGACTTCACGGGCATCGAGATCGACAATCGTGCGCTTGGCAGTGCCACGATGCACGGCACCCGGAGTGGTGTCGCGTCGTTCGTGGTGGCTGACGAGGATGCGGCCCGTGAGGTCGTCGCCACCGTCCTGGAGTACCTGCCCTCGAATCACCTCGAGGATCCCCCGGTGTACGCCACCGACGACCCCATCGATCGTGACTGCGTCACGGCCGCAGCTGCGGTGCCAGCGCGCGCCACCGCGTCGTACGACGTGCGGACCGTGATCGAAGACGTCCTCGATGCCGACTCGTTCCTCGACGTGCGCGGCGGACACGCGACCAACCTCGTCACTGGGCTCGGGCGACTCGGTGGTCGTCCGGTCGGCGTCGTCGCGAACCAACCTCAGCAGCGCGCGGGCACGATCGACATCGAGGCGTCGGAGAAGGCCGCTCGCTTCGTGCAGTGGTGCGACTGCTTCAACCTGCCCATCATCACGTTCGTCGACACGCCTGGATTCGAGCCGGGGAAGGACCTCGAATGGCGCGGGATGATCCGCCACGGCGCCGAGCTCGTCTACGCCTACGCGGCTGCGTCCGTCCCTCGACTCGGGATCGTGCTGCGCAAGGCGTACGGCGGTGCGTACATCGTCATGGACTCAAAGGGTCTCGGCAACGACTGGTGCGGAGCGTGGCCCACGGCGGAGATCGCGGTGCTCGGTGCACCCGGTGCGGTGCAGATCCTCCACGGGCGACGTCTGGCCCGCATCGCTGACGACGAAGAACGGGCGCGCGAGCAGACCGCGCTCGTCGAGGAGTTCGAGGATCGATTCGCGAACCCGTACGTCGCGGCGGAACGTGGCTTCGTCGACGACGTGCTCGCCGCGACCGACACCCGCAGGATGCTGGCCGCGGCGCTCGACCGCTTCTCCACAAAGACCGAGGTCCGACCCACCCGCCGCCACGGCAACACACCGCTGTAGGTGAGCAACTGATCGTCCTGTTTGGTGCCCGAAGGGCCGGAGCAGCCGAGCGTCCCGTAGGGCGGCGGCAGGCACCCGACCGCCGAGCGAGCGCGACCAGAAAGTAGGCTGCGCCAGCCATGTTGCTCGACGGCAAGCGAATCCTCATCACGGGTGTCCTCAACGACGCCTCGATCGCCTTCTCGGTTGCGCGCCGCGCACAGGAAGAGGGCGCCGAGGTGGTGCTGAGCTCGTTCGGGCGCATCATGAGCCTCACCAAGCGAGCCGCGAAGCGCCTCCCTACCGAGCCTGAGATCGTCGAGCTCGATGTCTCGAACGCCGACGACCTCGCCGCGCTCACCGAGCGCGTCGGCGGCCGGATCGACGGCGTGCTGCACGCGATCGGCTTCGCACCAGAGTCGTGCTTGGGCGGCGGGTTCCTCGACGCACCCTGGGAAGACGTTGCCGTCGCACTGCAAGTCTCTGCGTACTCACTGAAGTCGCTCGCGGTTGCGGCTCTGCCGATGATGGAACGCGGCGGATCGATCGTCGGCCTCGATTTCGACAACACCCAGGCCTGGCCCATCTACGACTGGATGGGCGTGGCGAAGTCGGCGTTCGAATCGACCGCTCGTTACCTCGCGCGGTACCTCGGACCGCAAGGCATCCGAGTGAACCTCGTAGCGGCAGGGCCGGTTCGCACGATGGCGGCACGAAGCATCCCCGGCTTCGAGCACTTCGAAGAGGTGTGGGCACAGCGAGCGCCGTTGGGCTGGGATGTGAAGGATCCCGAGCCGGTGGCGCAGGCGTGCATCGCACTCCTTTCGGATCTCTTCCCGGCGACCACGGGTGAGATGTTGCATGTGGACGGTGGCTTCCACGCGGTGGGAGCGTGAGCGTCAACTCTCGAGGGGGCTTCTGATGGCAATCAACATGTCGACGGATGAGTGTCTGGCTCAGGTTCCACTGTTCAAAGACCTGTCGAAGAAGCACCTCCAGCGCATCGCTCGCGACCCGTCTCGATCTCCCGGCGGGACGAGAGCTCACCACGGAGGACCAGATCGGTCACGAGTTTCTCGTTGTGCTCGACGGTGAGGTCGACGTGCTGATCGGCGACAAAGTGATCGCCTCCCGCGGCCCGGGTGAGTTCTTCGGCGAGATCGCGTTGCTCAACCACCAGCCGCGTACTGCGACCGTCCGCACCAAGACGCCAGTGGTCGTCGAGGTCATCGGTCAGCGTGAGTTCGCGACCATGCTTGACGACGAGCCCGAAGTGAAAGACCAGCTCATGGCCGCGATGGCCCAACGCCTCGCGGAGATCGAAGCAACCGGCAGCAAGTAGCGCTCGCTCTACTCCTCGAGGGCGGCGGTGACCTTCGGGACGGTGTCTTTCGGACTCACTTTGTAGAACACCGCGGCGACTTTGCCGGTCTTGTCGATCACGAACGCCGAGCGGATGATGCCCATGAACTCGCGGCCGTAGAGCGTCTTCTTGCCCCACACGCCCCACGCGGATGCAACTTTGTGGTCCTCGTCGGCGAGCAGCGGGAAGCCGAGGCCGTACTTCTCGTCGAACTTCTTCTGCTTCTCGGGCGTGTCGGGACTGATGCCGACGACGACGGCCTTCAGCTTCTTCATGAGCGGCAACGCTTCACTGAGCGAGCACGACTGAGTGGTACAGCCAGGGGTGTCGGCCCGCGGATAGAAGTAGACGACCACGAACTTGTCCTTGTAGTCGGACAACTTCACCTTTTTGCCCCGCTGATCAGTGAGCGAAAACGCGGGTGCTCGCTCTCCTACCTTCAACTTGGGCACTGCAACTCCCCCTTCGCGGGTCGCTCACAACCGACGCCGTACTATGCCGCACGTGCGCCGTCGGTTGCTGGTTCAGATCGACGCGCCTCCTGAAGCCGTCCATGCCGCGGCCGTCAGTGCACTGGGTGTTGCGACCGACGACGACGGCTGGTTCGTCGGCCAGCTCTTCGATCACGACAGCCCGGGCTCGACGCTGCGTCTGCGCGCCGAACCAGCGGCCGACGGCAGCGCAGTGTGGCTCGAGGGGGGGTCCAGCATCGAGGTCCCGTACTTCGGGTGGCTCGTGCGCTTCGTGGTGTGGGTGGTGGCACGGCGAGTGCTCAAGGACTGGGCCGTGCGCCTGCGCGCCGCGGTTGCCGGTGATCCAGTGCCCCCGGCGCGTCACCACCGCACACTCATCCCGGCTTCGTTCACCGCCGACGAAGCAATGCGGATCGCAGTGCTCGCAGCCGTGGGAGCCGTGGCTTACTTCGGCGGATCGCTATTTACACAGATGGGTGATCCCGTCGCGCGGTCGTTTCACGAGTCCGATTCGGCGCTGAGCTTTGCGTTCACCCTCGCCCGGATCGGCGTGGTGATGACGCTGGTCGCGGCCGCCCTGGCTGATCGCTACGGACGTCGTCGCCTCATCATCATCGGACTCGTCGGGATCTGCGTGGCGAACGCGATCGCCGCCGCGGCCCCCTCCTGGGAAGTCTTCACGGGCGCGCAGGTGCTGGCTCGCGGCTTCTCGAACGGCACGCTCGTGATCACGGCCATTGCCGTGATCGAGGACGCACCCGAACGAGCGCGGGCCTTCGCCATCTCATTACTCGGGCTCGCGCTCGGCATCGGATTCGGCTGTGCCGTGGCATTGCTGCCCGTCGCCGATCTCGGCGCCGACGGCTGGCGAGTCCCGTTCGCGCTGAGCGCGCTCTCGATTGTGCTCATCGCGAGCATCGCTCGCGGGCTCCGGGAGACTCGACGATTCACGCAGCTCGTCGTTCGTCCCAGCTTGCGCGCGCGCCTGCTCGAGCCGTTCGACCGTCGGTACGGCGGCCGCTTCCTGCTGCTGGGCCTCATCGCGTTCTTCATCAACGCGTTCAGCGCGCCGTCATCGCAGCTCACCAACCGGTACCTGACCGGAACTCACGACTTCTCGAACTCTCAAGTGGCGTTGCTGCGGGGAGTGACCACCGGCGCCCCCGGCATCGTCGGCGTCCTCATGGCCGGGCGCATCGCCGAGTCACGAGGACGGCGCCCCGTGATCATCGTCGGCTTGTTGGTTGCCACCGTCTTCCAAGCCGCGTTCTTCCTCGGGAGCGGCGCATTGTTGTGGATCGCGCCCATGGTCTCCGTTGTTGCGTCGGCCTTCGCGGGCATCGGCGTCGGTACGACGAGCGGCGAGCTCTTTCCCACCGAGTCTCGGAGCTCGTCGAATGGCTTCCTACTCATCGCGGGGATTGCAGGCGCGGCAGTGGGACTCCTGCTCGCGCCAGAGATCAAGACCACGATGGGCGGTCTCGGGCCCGCGATCGCGGTGCTCGGCGTTGCGCCACTCATCGCCGCGTTCTTCCTCGTGCCTCGACTGCCCGAGACCCGCGCCCGTAACCTCGACGAGATCAGCCCTTCAGAGGTGTGAGATGAGCGAACAGCTTCCCGGATTCGACGAGTCGTCGTTCACCCACGACGGGTACACGCGCCAGGTGTTCCGCGCTGGTTCGGGCCCTGCGGTGATCGTCATCCACGAGGTCCCTGGCATCACACCCCAAGTCGCGGCGTTCGCGCGGCGCGTTGTCGACCGCGGCTACTCGGTGCGGCTGCCGTCGTTGTTCGGCACACCGGGCAAGCCGATGTCGGTCGGGTACGTGCTGAAATCGATCAGCGGCGCGTGTGTCGCCAAGGAGTTCACGTCGTTCGCGCTCGACCGCACCAGCCCGGTGATCGGTTGGCTGCGTCAGCTCGCGACCGAAGCCCACGCCGAGTGCGGCGGCCCGGGCGTCGGCGCGGTCGGGATGTGCTTCACCGGTGGCTTCGCGCTCGCGATGATGGCCGACGAGCGGATGCTCGCCCCGGTGTTGAGTCAGCCGTCGCTCCCGTTCGCGCTCGGCAAGAAGCGAGCGGGGGCCCTCGGGATCAGCGACGCCGATCTGGCAATCGTGAAGCAGCGCGCCGGGAACGGTGCGTGCGTGCTCGGCCTGCGCTTCACGAAGGACCCCAGCGTGCCCGCGGCACGGTTCGGGACGCTGCGCCGGGAGCTCGGCGACCAGTTCATCGCCGTGGAGATCGACTCGGCAAAGGGCAACGAGCACGGGATTCCGAGGATGGCCCACTCGGTGCTCACCGAGCACTTCGTGGACTCACCGGGCCACCCGACCACACTTGCGCTCGAACGTGTGCTTTCCTTCTTCGACGAGCAGTTGCACGTCTGAGGCAATCACCCCCCTCCCAAACCCCCGACCCCAAGGGCGAGACGGTGTCGGTATCGGTCACGAACGAGGGAAGCACTCAGCTACGGCTACTGACCTCCCTCCGAACTTGGGTCTTACGGCGCGCGACGGCGGAGGCCGTGGCCGAAGAATCCGCCTTTGGGACGCGCGTGGGCGTGGTAGTGGTCGGGGATGTTACGCATGTTGTCGTCGACGTAGTGCTCGAACTCGAAGTGCGTGTCGACAACCTCGGCGAGCCGTGTGTGCATATGCTCGAGCGCGGCCGCGTCGGGCTCGGTGTGGTGGACACGCCACACCACCATCGGCGTCGCGCAGATCTCACACTCGGCGATCCAACACACGTCGTCTTCGTGGAACCACTCGGTGATGCGCGCCGCTTCGCAGAGGTCGCAGTCGTCTGACGGCGGGAACGCTTCGTTGCTCATGCGTCGAGGGCCTTTCTGAGCTCAGAGATCAATGCGTGCGCCGCATCGGGACCACCACCATCGAGGAGTCGCGCGATCAGCGCGCTGCCGACGATGACACCGTCGGCTGCGGCCGCGGCTGCTGCGGCCTGCGCGCCGCTCGAGATGCCGAGTCCGATCAGTACTGGAAGATCCGTCACCGCCTTGAGTCGCTGACCCATGCGAGTGGCGGCCGGGCCGAACTCGTCGCGCGCGCCCGTCACGCCCAGGAGCGCGATGCCGTAGACGAAACCACGTGAGCGTTCGCAGATCGCCGCGAGCCGGTCGTCGGGCGTGGTCGGCGCGGCGAGCAGCACCGTCTCCACTCCTGCGGCGTCGGCGGCATCGCCCCACCCGTCGAGCTCATCGAGGGGAAGGTCGGGCACGATCGCTCCATCGATGCCCGCGCCGATGAGCGACGCGGCGAATCGTCTGTAGCCCGCGTGGTGGACCACGTTGTAATAGGTCATCACCGCGAGTGGGGTGTCCACGTCGAGCTTCGCCGCCTCCGCGATGATCGACGACGGCGTCGCCCCGCCCTCGAGCGCGCGCTGCGACGCCTCCTGGATCGTCGGGCCATCCATCACCGGGTCCGAAAACGGAATGCCGATCTCCACTGCGTCGGCGCCCGCGTCGCACACCGCGCGCACCACGTCGAGCCACTCGGCGCCGAGTCCACCCGTCACGTACGGGACGAGAAGCTTGGCGCCGCCATCGCGACGGGCGCGCAGGTGCGATTCGAGCTTCATGCCTGACTCGTGCTTGCACTCATGGGAGTTTGGTGCCGAGGCGCTCGGCGACTTGCGCCGCGTCCTTGTCGCCCCGACCCGACAGCGTGACGAGCACGGTCGAGCCAGCGGGCACTGCGTGTCCAGCTTCACGGGCAAGCCAGCCGATGGCATGCGCAGATTCGAGCGCGGGCACGATCCCCTCGGTTTCAGCGAGCACCTGGAACCCCGCGAGCGCTTCGTCGTCGGTCGCTGAGTGGTACTCGGCCCGCCCGCTCGCGGCGAGCGCCGCATGCTCTGGCCCCACCCCGGGGTAGTCGAGGCCGGCGCTGATCGAATGTGCTTCCTTGATCTGGCCGTCTTCATCCTGGAGGTACAGCGACCGGGAGCCGTGCAGCACGCCGGGAACACCACGATCGATCGACGCACCGTGCTTCCCACTCTCCAACCCGAGCCCGGCCGCTTCCACGCCGACGAGCCGGGCATCGGTGTCGAGGAACCCGGCGAACGTGCCAATCGCGTTCGAGCCACCGCCCACGCATGCCGCGACGATGTCGGGATCGGCGCCACCCAGGATCTCGCGCGACTGCTCGCGCGCTTCGTCGCCCACCACCCGCTGGAACTCGCGCACCATCCACGGATACGGGTGCGGCCCGACCACCGAACCGATGCAGTAGTGCGTGTACTCGACGGTTGCGACCCAGTCGCGCAGTGCGTCGTTGATCGCGTCCTTGAGTGTGGCGCTCCCCGACTCCACCGGAATCACCTCGGCACCGAGCAGCCGCATGCGCCACACGTTGAGCGCCTGGCGTTCCACGTCGACCGCTCCCATGAACACCACGCAGTCGAGCCCGAACAATGCGGCGACCGTGGCGGTGGCCACGCCGTGCTGACCCGCACCCGTCTCGGCGATGACGCGCTGCTTGCCCATGCGCTTCGTGAGCAAGGCTTGGCCGAGCACGTTGTTGATCTTGTGCGAGCCGGTGTGTGTGAGGTCTTCGCGCTTGAGCAGCACGCGCACGCCGAGGCGCTCCGACAAGCGGTGGCACTCGGTGACCGGCGTCGGACGCCCGGCATAGTTGGTAAGAAGTCCGGCGAACTCTGCGCGGAACTCGTCCGAAGCCCATGCAACCTTGAAGACCTCCTCGAGCTCTTCGAGCGCGGGCACGAGCGTCTCGGGGACGTAGCGACCACCGAACTCGCCGAAGCGGCCGAGATCGGTCGGGACGGGTCCGGGCGCGCCGAGCTCGACGGGCGTCCCGCGCGCGATGGCCATCACCCTCCTTCGTGCCCTACGTCATGCCGGTGCGCGCCGTTTGGTGCGCCCGGTCAATGTGCCGGTCAATTCGGTCGGTTGACCACGTTAGGCGTGGTGGCAGCCGTGGCCCGTGGTCGTTCCTACGCTGGGCGTTCGTCGACCTGCCAGTCGAACGGGCGCACGCCGTCCGCGGGATCCCAATCGTCGTCACCGAGCTCCGCCCCAGCGGCACGCGCGGCCTCGAGGAAGCGTCGCATCTTCGCGGGGTCTTTGCGTCCGGATCTCGGCTCGGTCTCGACCCCCGTCGACACATCAACGCCGAACGGCCGCACACGCAAGATCGCGCCGCCGATGTTCTCCGGTGTCAGCCCGCCCGCCAGGATCAGCCGTATGCCCGCCGGCGCGCCCTCGGCCAACGCCCAGTCGAACGTCCGACCTGACCCCGGCTCAGGGGCATCGATCATCACGAAGTCGGCGCCGCCTTCACGCACCGACGCGAGCGTGGGATCGCCGGCCGCAAACGCCTGGATCACGAGCGGCACCATGTCCTTGACCGCCCGCACCTCGGAAGCCGGCTCGCGTCCGTGGAGCTGCGCTCCACCAAGGCCGAGACTGTTCACGATCTCGATGACCCGCTCCGGCCGCTCGTCGCGGAACACCCCGAACGTCGTGATCGTGGCCGGGAGCCGCCGCAGGATCGCGCTCACCTCAGCCGGCGTCACCTGACGCGGGCTCCCCGACACGAACATGAAGCTGATCGCGTCAGCTCCGAGAGCAACCGCAAGCAACGCGTCCTCTTCGTTCGTAATCCCACAGATCTTCACGAACACACGTACGAAGGTACAAGACCCCCGGTCTGGAGCCGGACCATTACGCTTCGCCCGCTCATGGGGTGGCTGACGGAACATCGCGCGCCGGTCGTCGGCGCATTTCTGGTCGTGTCGATCGGGATATTCGTGGGCGTCGGGCTGCCCGAGCGGCAGTACATCTGGATCTGGCTGCTCACCCTGCTGCTGCTCGTCTGCTGGCACAACCCGAACCACGTCGCCGGCATCGTGCTCGACTGGATTCCGGTGCTCGTGATCCTCGCGGGCTACGACTTCATCCGCGGCTTCGCCACCGACCTGATCCCCCGCGCAACGATCGAGCCGCAACTCCGCTTCGACGAGATCCTCTTCGGCGGGACCGCGCCAACGGTCACGCTCCAGCGTTGGCTCAAACCGAAGACGGGACCGCACCCGTGGGACTACCTGGTGTTCGTCTGGTACTTGTCGCACTTCTTTCTCACTCCCGCGTTCGCCCTCTTCCTGTATCGCCGCGACCGCGAGCGTTTCCACCGGTACGCGATGGTGATCCTCGGCGTGTCGCTCGCCGGGTTCGCCACGTACTTCATCCTCCCCGCGGCTCCGCCGTGGTGGGCCAGCCGACACGGCCACTTAGAACCGACGATTCGCGTGGTGCACAGCGTCTGGGCTCACTTGGGCGCGAGCGGACCAGCCAAGGTGTTCAACGGCGACGCCAAGCTCGCCAATCCGGTGGCTGCGCTGCCATCGCTGCACGCCGCATGGCCGATGCTCTTGCTGTTGTTCGCGTGGAACCGCGCGCCGCGAGGTCGATACGTCGTGCTCGGTTACATGGCCGTGATGACGTTCGTGCTCGTGTACGGCGCCGAGCACTACGTGAGCGACATCTTGCTCGGCTGGCTCTACGCGGTCGTAATCTTCCTGATCGTCAACCGCAGCGTCGACCGGCGGCCGAAGAGCTACGCCGGGCTCGGCAGTGCCAGCCCGGTGAGCAGTCCTTCATAGGCGTCGACCATCAGGTCGGCCGAGAAGCGGGCCTCCACGTCGGCTCGACACGCCTCCGGCGCGCACTGCTCGACCCGGCCCACGGCGGCCGCAAGCTCGTCGAGCGACTCCGCGAGGAAGCCGGTCACGCCGTCGGTCACAACTTCGGACGCGGCACCGACGGGGCAGGTGACGACGGGCGTGCCGCACGCCATCGCCTCGATCATCACCAAACCGAACGGCTCGGCCCAGTCGATCGGGAACACCATCGCCCGCGCCCGCCCGAGCAGGTCGACCTTGAACTCATGTGAAACCGCCTCGAACACCTCGACGTCGTCGGTGAGCATCGGCGCGACGATCTCTTCCCAGTACGCGCGCTCGAACGGCTCCGTCTTCTTGACGATCATCGCGAGCGGCAGGCCGGCGCGTCGCGCGACCTCGATCGCGCGAGTTGGCCCCTTGTCGGGATTGGCCCGCCCTACGTAGACAAGGAAGTCCTCTTTCTCAGCCCGGTACGGGTAGAGCTCCAAATCGATGCCGTTGTGCACGGTGGCGGCGTACTTGATCGTCGGGTTGTCGCAGCGCTGGGTGTCGCTGATGGCCACAAGGTGAACGCGTTCGTCGATCAATGAGTAGAAGCGGCGGGACGACTCGGTCCACGGACCGTGGAGCGTGTGCACAACCGGCGGCGTACCTCCGAGCATCGCGGCCAACGAGGGCCCGATGATCCCCGAGTGATCGTGAACCACGTCGAAGCGCCCCACGTCCAGGTACGCCGAGAGGGCGTGGAACGCGTCGAACCACGAGTTGCCGAGCAACGCCGGGTCCGGCACCTCCTCCAATGGGCTCACGAGCGTGGCTTTGGTGTCGGAGCCGCCAGACGCGAACAGCGTGACCTCGTGGCCCCGAGCCTCGAGCCCGTCGGCGAGCAACGCGACGACAAGCTCGATGCCGCCGTAGTGACGAGGGGGAACGGTAAACCACGGCGGCGCGATCTGGGCGATTCGCATCCCTCATGGTCCCACGATCCGACCTCGATGCCAGCAGCGGGCGCGGGCTTGTCACAATGGGGCGGTGCCGAAACCTTGGACGTCGGGCTCCGTGACCACGCTCGACTCCGGATCGGTGACGCTCGTGGAAGGGTCGGCCTTCTGCATCTCCCTCGCGTCGGGCGACATGATGGCCAGCCATCCGCACGGCCTGTTCTTCCGCGACACGCGCTTCCTCACCGAGCTCAGCCTCAAGGTCAACGGAGAACGGCCGGAACCACTCGCGTCGCACCTCATCGACCCGTTCAGCGCGGCCTTCGTGCTCCAGGCCAACCCCGAACCGGGGCGCGCCGACTCGAGTCTCGTCGTCACGCGCCAGCGCTACATCGGGCGCGGGATGCGCGAAGACATCACGGTGCGGAACTACGGCGCGGAGGCCGCCTTCTGTCACCTCGAGCTGACCGTCGAATGCGACTTTGCCGACCTCTTCGAGGTGAAGGAAGGGCGCGTCAAGAAGGCCGGCGAGATCGACGTGGTGCATGGCGCGAGTCGCATCACCTACACGTACACCCGCGGAACGTTCCGGCGAGCCGCGCACATCGACTTCTCACAGCCGATCACGTTGGCCGGCCCGTCCACTGCGAGCTACGAGATCATCGTGCCCGCCGGTGGTGAATGGGCGTTGTGCGTGCAGGTGACGCCCGTGATCGACGACGTCGAGGTGGAGCCGCGGCACAAGTGCGGCCAATCCGTCGAGCGCGCTGCGCCGAGCACGCGGCTGGAGGCATGGCGCCGCAACCTCCCCACGCTCACCACCGACCACGACGAGCTCGCGAACCTGTTCAACCGATCGACAGAGGATCTCGCCGCGCTACGACTATTCGACCCCGAGTTCCCCGACCGCACGGTCGTTGCCGCGGGCGCGCCGTGGTTCATGACGATCTTCGGACGCGACTCGTTGATCACCTCGTGGATGGCGATGCTCGTCGACCCCGACCTCGCGCTCGGCACCTTGCAGACTCTGGCCCGCTTCCAGGGCGAGAAGGTCAATCCGATCACCGAGGAAGAGCCTGGGCGGATCCTGCACGAGATGCGCTTCGGTGAGAGTGCGCGCCTCTCGCTCGGTGGCGGCAGCGTCTACTACGGGAGCATCGATGCCACGCCGCTGTTCGTGATGGTGCTCGGCGAGCTCCAACGGTGGGGATGCCGCGCCGAGGAAGTCGACGCCCTACTTCCCGCTGCCGATCGTGCGCTGGCGTGGCTCGACGAGTTCGGCGATCGCGACGGCGACGGGTACGTGGAGTACCAACGCACATCGGACCGCGGCTTGATGAACCAAGGCTGGAAGGACTCGTGGGACTCCACGAGCTTCGTAGACGGCCGCCTCGCCGAGCCGCCCATCGCTCTGTGCGAAGTGCAGGGGTACTGGTACGCAGCGCTCCAAGCCCGTTCGCACTTCGCGACCGAGCACGGCGATCACGAGATGGCGAGCCGCCTGCGCGAGCGCGCGGCCGACCTCAAGACGCGCTTCAACCGCGACTTCTGGCTCGACGGCCTGGGCCGGTTCGCGATGGGTCTCGATCGCAACAAGCAGCCGATCGACACGCTCGCGTCCAACGTCGGTCATTGCTTGTGGACCGGGATCATCGACGATGAGAAGGCCCCACTTGTCGCCAAGCAGCTGTTGAGCCCAGACATGTTCAGCGATTGGGGTGTGCGCACGCTCGCGGCGGGCATGGCGCGCTTCAACCCGGTGAGCTACCACAACGGCAGCGTGTGGCCACACGACAACGCGATCTGCGCGGCCGGGCTGATGCGGTACGGCTTGATCGATGAAGCCCACCGCGTGATGAGCGCGATCGTGAGTACGGCCAGCTACTTCGGCAACCGACTCCCCGAGCTCTTCGCCGGCTTCTCTCGTTCGGACTACGCGTTCCCGGTCGCGTATCCCACGTCGTGCTCGCCGCAAGCGTGGGCCGCCGCGTCACCGCTATTGCTGTTGCGCACGTTGCTGCGCTTCGAGCCCGACGTGCGCAACCAGCGCGTGCATGTGGCACCGGCACTCCCCGACTGGATCGGGAGCTTCCGGATCGACGGCATCTCGCTCATGGGCGGCCACCTCGCCATCGAGGCATCGGGCGACCAGCTCGTCAACTTCACCGGCCCGCCCGGACTCGAAGTCGTGACGGAGCCGCGCCGCCGCTAACGAGTTAGGTGCGGCCGTGGACCGGGACGGCGGCCAGATCGTGCACGAGCGCGGCGGCATCTGGAGCGCGCACAAGCGCCTCGCCCACGAGCACTGCATCGAACCCTGCCGCCGCGACACGTTCGGCATCGGCCACTGAGCGAATCGCGCTCTCAGCTATCGCGACAACCTCCGCCGGGATTCGAGCTACGAGCTGCTCCACCACGCCAAGATCTTCAGCGAACGACTCCAGGTTTCGCGCGTTCACTCCCACGCACGTGGCACCGGTGGCGAGAGCGCGGTCGAGCTCGTCACCGTCGTGCGCCTCCACCAGGACATCGAGCGAAAGCTCGACCGCCAACGCATAGAGGTCACGCAGAAGCTTGTCGTCGGGGATTGCGGCCACGATCAGGAGCAACGCGTCGGCACCGATCCCGCGGGTCTCGTACACCTGGTCGGGATCGATCGTGAAGTCCTTACGGAGCACTGGGGTCGTCGATGCTGAGGCGCGCGCTTCTTGCAGATCACTCACGGTCCCGCCGAAGAACGGGCGATCGGTGAGCACCGACAGACACGCGGCACCACCCCGCTCGTACTCCGCGGCGAGGGCGCTCGCATCGAGATCGGGCGCGAGGTCGCCTTTCGATGGCGAGCGCCGCTTGATCTCGGCGATCACCGCAAGTGTCCCTCCGTCGCGCGCTCGCTCACGCAGACGAGCTTCGAACCCCCGCGTCGGTCCCGATTCCAGCGCGCCGCGTCGGATCGTCTCGCGCGTCGACGGCTGATGGAGCACTGTCACTTCGTCGCGCTTTATTGCCAGGATCTCGTCGAGCACGCTCATCGCACCATGAGTGTGTCAGGAATCGCCGGTAGCGCTCCGACCGTTCGTGGGAGGATGCGCCGTGGACCGGAGGCGCCTGTCGATCGGGTTGATGCTCAACATCTCGGTCATCGCCTTCGAAGCCTTGTCGGTCGCCACGATCGCGCCACGCGTTGCCCGCGACCTCGGCGGCCTCGATCTCTACGGGTGGACGTTCGCGGCGTTCATGTTGGCGAACCTCGTGAGCGTTGTGCTCGCCGGGCACGCGTCCGATCGCCATGGTCCGGCGGGGCCGTTCTCGATCGGACTCGTGGTGTTCATGGCCGGGTTGCTGATTTGTGGCCTCGCACCCACGATGCCCGTCCTCATCGCCGGACGCGCGGTGCAAGGCCTCGGCGCCGGCGCGCTCGTCGCCACGGCCTACGTGGCCATCGGGCGGGCGTACGACGAGCACGAACGCCCACGGCAGTTCGCCCTGCTCTCGACTGCCTGGGTCATCCCCGGGCTCGCCGCGCCTGCGCTCGCGGGCGTGATCGCAGAGGAAGCCGGCTGGCGGTTCGTGTTCCTGGGGCTCGCAGTGCTCCCGATCATCGCCGCATGGCTCGTCTTGCCGGTGATGCGCGGTCTCGGCGTCGGTACGCAACTCACCGAAGGCGTCCTGCCGATCGGCGCCGCGGTGCGCCTCGCGGCGGGCGCGGGACTGCTCGTGGGCGGGCTCGGCGCAGACCGCCTCGTCGTTGTGGTGCCGCTCGTGCTCGCCGGGCTAGCGCTCGGCATCCCCGCGTACCGACACCTCACGCCGGACGGCACGCGGCGCGCCATGGCGTCGTGGGGTGTGGCGCTGGTTGCGATCGGAATCGTGTTCGCGGCCAGCGCGCTCTTGCGAGACGTGCCGGTGTGGGTGGCCGGTGTCGCGTGGGGCATCGCCGGCTTGGGGATGGGTCTCTCGTACAACACTGCGTCGATCACCGTGCTCTCCGAGGCCGACGAGAGCAGCCAAGGTGCTGCTGCCGCCGCGCTCCAACTCAGCGACGGGCTCGGTCAAGCCCTCGGGACCGGCCTCGGTGGCGCCATCGTCGCGGTCGCAATGGCCGGTGCCGGCGGCCGTCGCGATGCGCTCGCGGTCGTCTTTGGTCTCATGTTCGTCGTCGCGTTGCTCGGCATCGTCACCGCGCGCCGATTCCCCGACGACCCCGCCCTACTCTCAGATGTCGTGGAGCGAGCGGAACATGTGGAGCCAACGGAGCGGATGAAGTGAGCGCAGCGAACGGAAGTAGCGGAGTGGAAGCGGAGCAATGGTGAGGTTTCCTGACGGGTTCCTCTGGGGTACCGCAACTGCCGCGCACCAGGTCGAGGGCGACAACTGGAACAACGACTGGTGGGCGTGGGAGCACGCGCCCGACACTGCGTGCGTCGACCCGTCGGGTGACGCGTGCGACCACTACTGGCGCTACCCACAAGACCTCGACATCCTTGTGGAGCTCGGGTTCCAGGCGTACCGATTTTCAATCGAGTGGTCGCGCATCGAGCCCGAGGAAGGTGAGTGGTCGGGCGCGCAGCTCGACCACTACGCCCGCATGCTCGACGCGTGTATCGAGCGCGGGCTGCAACCCGTCGTCACGTTCCATCACTTCACCACGCCGCGCTGGGCCGCGTCCGACGGTGGGTGGACCAACCCCGTCATCGCCGAGCGCTTCGCGCGGTTCTGTGAGCACGCCGTCGCGGCGCTCGGTGACCGGATCGCCATGGCGTGCACCATCAACGAGCCCAACATCGTGCCGCTCATGGGTTGGCTCATGGGCGCGTTCCCGCCGGGGCGCACCCAGGACCTCGACGGCTATGCCAAAGCGACTGAGCACCTCATCGCCGCGCACCGCCGCGCATTCGACGTGCTGAAAGCGGGACCGGGCGACTTCCCCGTTGGCCTCACGCTCTCGATGAGCGACTGGTGGGCTGAACCGGGATGCGAGGCGGAGATGCAGCAGTACCGCGCGCACCACGAGGACGTGTACCTCGAAGCCTGCCGCGACAACGACTTCGTCGGCGTGCAGGCGTACTCCCGCACGCGGGTGGATTCGACCGGAGTCACAGGTCCGGAACCCGGCGTCGAGGTGCTGGCGATGGGCTACGAATACTGGCCGAGCGCCGCGGAAGCGGCGATTCGCCACGCGGTCGAGGTGACCGGCCTGCCGGTGTACGTGACCGAGAACGGGATCGGGACCGACGACGACGACCAGCGCATCCGCTTCCTGCAAGAGTCCCTCGCCGGCGTGGCTCGCACGATCGACGACGGCCTGGACGTGCGGGGCTTCTTCCACTGGTCGTTGATGGACAACTTCGAGTGGGCGTTCGGCTATCGGATGAAGTTCGGGATCGTCGGCGTGGATCAGACGACCCAACGGCGCACCATCAAGCAGAGCGCGCGCTGGCTGAGCGAAGTGGTGAAGTCCAACATGCTCCCCTAGCCATCACACGCACATCACATTCCCCTGATCTCCCGGCGTCCAGAATGAGGGATCCAAAGTCGGCGCTGCGAACGGAGCGGATGGAGCGAGCACACCGAACAGCTTGGATACCAACGACGACCGCGAGCGGAAGTAGCGGAGGGGGAGCAGCGCAAAGGGTGATGGAAGGCACCATCGTCGTGGTGGACGACGAGGCGAACATCGCGGATCTGGTCGGCATGTACCTGGAGCGCGAGGGGTTCCGTGTGCTCAAGGCTGCTACCGGGAACGTCGGGATCGAGGCGTTCCAGACCCACCGGCCGCGCCTGATCGTGCTCGACGTCGGCCTGCCCGATATCGACGGGCTCGAAGTCTGCAAGCGCATCCGCCAGTCGTCACAGGTGCCGGTGATCTTCCTGACGGCTCGCGCCGAAGAGGTCGACCGCGTGCTCGGACTCGAGCTCGGGGCCGACGACTACGTCACCAAGCCGTTCTCACCGGCAGAGCTCGTGGCGCGCGTGAAAGCAGTACTACGGCGCTCCGACGGTGCGCCCGCACCCGAGGTAGTCCAGGCTGGCCGCGTCACGATCGACACCGGGAGACGCGAGGTGCGGGTCGACGACGCCGCTCTGGACTTCACCACCAAGGAGTTCGATCTGCTCCGTTTCCTCGCGGAGCGTCCGGGACTCGCGCTCTCGCGCCAACAGATTCTCGACGGCGTCTGGGGCCACGACTGGTTCGGCGACGCGCGCACCGTCGACGTGCACATCGCGCAGGTGCGCAAGAAACTCGGCGACGCGATCGACATCACGACGGTGAGGAGCGTCGGCTACCGGCTGGAGTCGGGGTCGCCTCGATCGTGAGGAAGCGGGCGCGGCGTCTGCGCACGCGACTCCTGGTGGCGATGATGGCCATCTCGCTCGGCGTGCTCGTGCTCGCCGCGCTCGGCGCCGCCGGCCTCGCGCGCGAGACTTCGGCCGACGACGCGCTCGACGACCTGAAGCGCCAAGCACCAACAATCGCTCGTCAGCTCAAGACCCTCGGGCGCGAGGCCGCGCGCTTGCGTGAGGGCGGCCTCACCGGGGAACGCTTCTGCGTGGTGATCGCCGGACTGCTGCGCGCCACCGGCGGGAGTGTGGTCACCGTCGATGCCAATGGCGTCGCCAGCGAAGACTTCGGCGGCGTGTTGCCCTGTGCATCCTCGGGTGCCGAGCTCGTCGAGCTCCCCCGCAACCTCACCATCGCCGACCTCGACACCGACGCGCTGCTGGCCGGAGATCTCCAGTCCGGGGTGAAGGACGACACCGCGTTCGTCGCGCAGCCGATCGCGGGCGTGGGCAACTTCATCGCGGTCGTCGTGCTGACGCAGGCCGTCGAGACCCGTCCGCTCGGACAGGCCGGGCCGTACCTCTTCTTCACGAGCCTGTTCGCGCTCATCCTCGCAGCGATCGTCTCGGCGTTCCTGGCCCGCCGACTCACGCGCCCACTTGGGGCGATGGAGAGCACCGCGGGACGGATCGCCGCCGGCGATCTGTCGGCCCGCGTGGGCGCCGCGTCGATGCCGTACGAAGAGCTCGGCAGCCTGGCCCACAGCATCGACACGATGGCCGACGAGCTCGAGACCTCACGCGGTCACGAACGCGCTTTCCTGTTGAGCATCTCCCACGACCTGCGCACACCGCTCACCTCGATCAAGGGCTACGCCGAGGGGATGGCTGACGGCGTGATCGAATCGGCCCCCGACCGGGCCCGCGCCGCCGCCGTCATCGTGGCCGAGGCCCGTCGCCTTGAGCGGCTCGTCGCCGATCTCCTCGACCTGGCGCGCCTCGACACGCACGAGTTCTCGCTCACCCGCGTGCCAGTCGATGCGAGAGCAACCGTTACCGCGACGGTGCAGGGCTTCGCCCCCGCATTGGGCGAGTTGGGGGTGCAGCTCTCGGTCTCGTCGGGTGCGCCGATCAACATGAACACCGACCCCGAACGGCTCGCGCAGATCGTCGCCAACCTCGTGGAGAACGCGCTGAAGTACGCGGCCACATCGGTGCTCGTCGACGTGTCCGAGCACGACGGCACGGTCGAGCTGCGGGTCGACGACGACGGCCCCGGCATCCCCGAAACCGAACGCGGCCGAGTGTTCGACCGGCTCTACACCGTGCGCGACTCACCCGGTCGCAAGGTCGGCACCGGCATCGGCCTCGCCATCGTCCACGAACTCGCCCTAGCGATGGGCGGCGCAGCAACCTGCGAACCCCTCGACACCGGCGGCACCCGCTTCGTCGTCCGCCTGCCGGCCTAGACATTCGGGTTTTGGCGTGAGTTCTGCACCTCTACGGTGCAGAACTCACGCCAAAACGTGTCCTTGGGCTTCGGTTCCGTCCCAGCGGAGGGTGACGTCGGCGGGCGGGTCGACTTCGCGGCGGACCATTGCGAGGGCGACGACGCGATCTTTGCCGGGTACTGCGGCGGCGCTGGTGATCGCACCCGCTTCCTTGTCGCCTGCGACGACGGCCGCGCCGCGCGGAGGGACGACCGCGCCGTCAACCGCGAGACGTCGCAGGTAGCGGTTCACGTGGCCGCGGCTGTCGATGCGGGCCACGAGCTCCTGACCGAGGAAGCACCCCTTGGTGAACGACACCGCATCGACGTCGAGAAACGCCTCTTGCGGGATCGTCTTGTCGTCGAGGTCGACGCCCATGCGGGGCACGCCGTGTTCAATGCGGAACGCCTCGAAGCGATCGGCGTCCCATGCCTCGTTGTCCCGAGAGAAGTGCTCAAACGTCGTGTGTGCCTCAGACATCGGCCCGAGGAAGTCGGTGCCGGTCACCTCTCCCCAGTGTGCGGGGATAGCCAGCATGGTCGTGGGCTGATCGATCGTCCCGATCACTGAGACGAGACCGGTCGTCTCGGTTCGGTCGACGATCTCCACCTTGACCCGGATGCGGTAGCGGCTGAGCGACTCAGCCAACACCGGCCCGAAGTCGGCGTCGGTGTCGAGCCACCACTCGTCGCCCAAACGTGTCGCACGAAAGACCACACCGAGCTTTCCTTGTGGGGTGAGCAACATCGAGCGCGCACTCGCACCTTGCTCGACGGCGTCGAGGTCCTGCGAAACAAGGCTCTGGAGGAACGTGGTTGCGTCGTCACCACCGACGACGACGAGGCCGTGCGGCGTTCGCTCGACGATGGAAGCGGTCACGCGGAGCCGAGCGGCGTGAGCCGACGCGCCGCCGCGACCGCCGTCAGCAGCGCGCGTGCCTTGTTTTGACACTCGAGTTCTTCGTCAGCCGCGTCGGAGTCGGCGACGATCCCCGCGCCTGCTTGCACGCTGGCCTGCGTGCCCCGCCACACCATCGTGCGGATGGTGATCGCGGTGTCGAGGTTGCCCGAGAAGTCGACGTAGCCGACCACTCCGCCATACGGCCCGCGCTTGGTGGGCTCCATGGCGTCGATGATCTCCATGGCTCGCACCTTCGGCGCACCGCTCACCGTGCCGGCCGGGAACGTCGCTCGAAGCACGTCGACCGCGCTGCGCCCTTCGGCAAGATCTCCCGACGCCTGACTCGTGAGATGCATCACGTGCGAGTAACGCTCCAGCGTCATCAGCTCGTCGAGCTGGAGCGAGCCGAACTTCACGGCGCGTCCGATGTCGTTGCGAGCCAGGTCGACGAGCATCACGTGCTCGGCGCGCTCCTTGGGGTTCTCGGAGAGCTCGCCAGCGAGGCGCCGATCATGCTCCTCGGTCCGGCCGCGAAACCGTGTGCCTGCGATCGGGCGGATGATCACGCGCCCGTCGCGCACCTGCACCATCGGCTCGGGTGACGAGCCGACGAGTGTGACTTCTGGATGACGCACGACGTACATGTATGGCGAAGGGTTCACCTGACGCAGGACGCGATACACGTCGAACGGATCGACGGGGTCATCGAGATCGAACCGTTGCGCCAGGACCACCTGGAAGATGTCGCCAGCCAGGATGTGCTCACGCGCCGCCTCGACCGCATCACGGAACCGCTCGCCACCCAACGTCGACCGCCACGACGGCAACTCCAGACCTTCGAGATCGTCGGCCGGAGGCGGCGACGGCGTGTACGGCAACGGCCGAGCCAGCTCGTCGACCGACACATCGAGTCGGGCCACCGCGCGGTCGTACGCGTCGTCGAGGTCGGGCTCGTCGCGGATGAAGACGTTCTCGATGAGCGAGAGCCGCTGTCGAAAGTGGTCGAACGCCGTGACATGCCCCGTGAGCGAGAGCACCGCGTCCGGAGCGCCGAGCGTGTCGTTCGGCACATCCGGGAGTCGTTCGATCTCGCGCACGACGTCGTAGCCGAGATAGCCCACGATCCCCCCGTGGAACGGTGGGAGCTCAGGGATGTGCGGCGCGCGGTGTACGGCCAACAACGCCTCCAACGCGGCGAGCGCTCCGGCATCTCGCGGCACCGAATCGGGCAGCGGGCCATCGACCTCGACGTGGCGACCGCGCACGACCATGGTGCACGCCGCGTCGCGACCGAGGAACGAGAACCGCCCCCACCGCTCGGCGTGCTCCACCGATTCGAGCAGGAAGCCCGGACGCCCGGTTGCCTCCGCACCCACGAGCTTCACGAACGCGGAAACGGGCGTCTCCAGGTCGGCCAGCACTTCACGCCAGACGGGGACCACCGTGTGATCGCGCGCGAGCGATCGAAAATCGTCGCGCGATGGCCGCACCGGCCCGGCGTTGCTCACGAGCTCACGTGCAGGTGGGGATCGCTGTCGCCAAAGCTGCGGAAGAAGCACGAGCGCTCACCCGTGTGGCACGCACCCTGCCCATCCTGGTCGACCACGAAGAGCAGCGTGTCGCCGTCGCAGTCGTAGGAGGCCTCCCGGACCCACTGCCGGTCGCCCGACGTGTCGCCCTTGCGCCAGAGCTCCTTGCGGCTCCGACTCCAGAAGACGGTGCGCCCCTCCTCGAGCGTGCGGCGCAGCGACTCCTCGTTCATCCAGGCCAGCATGAGCACCCGGCCGGTGCCGTGCTCCTGGACGATCGCCGGCACCAAGCCGTTCGCGTCCCACGTCACCTGGCTCAGCTGCTCAGCAGTGGCGTGGATGGGCGTCGCGGTGGGTTCTGACATGCGCATTCGAGCGTAGCCCTGGACCCTCATCATTCCGGCTTCAAATCAACGACTGCGCGAGACTCGTGCCGCCATGGAACGCACGATCGATCCGCCGCGCGCGCCGCGGCGCCCCACCACGCTGCGCCACGACAGCCACGAGCGGGTCGACGAGTGGTACTGGTTGCGCGACCGCGAAGACCCCGACGTGCTGGCCTATCTGGAGGCAGAGAACGAGTTCGTCGCAGCGGGCCTCGCGGATCTTGAACCACTCCGGGACCGCATCTTCAACGAGATCAAGTCGCGCATCAAAGAGACCGACGCGTCCGCACCCACCCCGTGGGGCTCGTGGGAATACTTCGCTCGCACAATCGCCGGGCGCGAGTACGCGGTGCACTGCCGCCGGCCCCGGGGATCCGCCGACCTCCCTGATCCTGAGGCTTCTCCCGGTTCGTCGCCCGGCGAAGAGGTCGTGCTCGACGAGAACGCGCTCGCAGTCGAGGCGAGCTACTTCGCGCTGCGCGGGTTCGCGGTCTCACCAGGCCAAGCGCTCCTCGCGTACAGCGCCGACCTGACCGGCGGTGAGCGCGCCACCTTGCGCTTCCGCAACCTCGCCGACGGAACCACGCTCGACGACGAAGTGACCGACGTGTACTACGGGCTCGCCTGGGCCAACGACGAGCAGACCGTCTTCTACGTGCGGCCGGACGACGCGATGCGGCCGTGGCAGGTCTGGCGCCACGCCCTCGGTACGCCAACCGACGACGACGTGCTGGTGCACCAGGAGGACGACGAGCGATTCGAGCTGCACGTTGGTCGCACGCTCACCGGACGATTCGTGGTCATCACGAGCGGTTCGAAGCTGACGAGTGAAGTGCGGGTGCTCGACGCCGATGACCCAACCGCATCACCACGGGTGATCGCGCCACGAGAGCAGGGCGTCGAGTACCACGTCGAACATCACCGCGGCTCCGATGGCGACCGTTTCTACGTACTCACGAACGCCGGCGGTGCGTCCAACTTCAAGTTGATGCTCGCGCCCGGCGACGCCACGAGCCGCGACACCTGGACCGAAGTGATCCCCCATCGCGACGACGTCCGGCTCGTGGACGTCGATGCCTTCGCCGACCACCTCGTGATCACGGAACGGGCGGAGGCGCTCGAGCGCCTCCGCGTCATCGATCTTGCGCAGCCGGCCGACTACCTCGTTGAGATGCCCGAGGAGGTCTACTCAGCCTGGGTTGGCGGCAACCTCGAGTTCGATGCCACGACTTTCCGGTACGTGTACACGTCGCTCGTCGCACCTACGACCGACCTCGAGCACGACTTCGCCACCCGAACCGCCACGGTCATCAAGCAACAGACTGTGAACGGGTACAACCCCGAAGAATTTGAGGCCCACCGCCTCTGGGCGACGGCCGACGACGGCACGCGCGTGCCGATCTCGCTCGTGCATCGGCGTGGCTTCCCGTCCGACGGCGGCGGTCCACTCAACCTCTACGGCTACGGCTCGTACGAGATCTCGATCGACCCGACGTTCAGCGTCGCGCGACTGAGCCTGCTCGAGCGCGGTGTCGCGTACGCAATCGCGCACGTTCGCGGCGGAGGTGAGCTCGGCCGTCCGTGGTACGACAACGGGAAACTCGATCACAAGCGCAACACATTTACCGACTTCGTGTCGTGCGCCGAGCACCTCGTCACCGAGGGCTACACCACCGCCGATCAGCTCGTGATCCGCGGCGGCAGCGCCGGCGGCCTGCTCATGGGTGCCACGGCGAACCTGCGACCCGACCTGTTCTGCGCCGTCGTCGCCGAAGTGCCGTTCGTCGATTGCCTCACGACGATGCTAGATGCTTCGATACCGCTCACGATCACCGAGTGGGAAGAGTGGGGCGATCCTACGACCAATCCCGCAACGTACGACTACATGCTGTCGTACTCGCCGTACGACAATGTGCGCGCCGAGCAGTATCCCGCCATTCTCGCTACTGCGGGGCTCAACGACCCGCGTGTCCAGTACTGGGAGCCGGCGAAGTGGGTGGCGAAACTCCGTACCGTAACGACCGGTGACGCACCGATCTATCTCAAGACCGAGCTCGGTGCCGGCCACCACGGGCCGTCGGGACGGTACGAAGCGTGGAAGGACGAGGCGTTCGTGCTCGCGTTCGTCCTCGATCAGCTCGGGATCACCAGCTGAGTCACGGCCGCGAGCTGGCGGCTCTGGGCAACGAGCACGCCGCTCTTCGACCACACCTCGCCGCTCTCCTCGAGGAAACCTTCGTTCGCGGCGTCGGTGCGAAACACCGCTAAGAGCGAGTCGTCGGGAGTGGCATCAGCGAGTGGGAGCGACGTTCGGAAGTGCACGGTGAGGTCGATCGTGGGTAGGACGAATGGCTCGCGCATCCGACTAAAGATCGGTGGTATCCACGCATCGGTGACCGCGGCCACCGCACACGCGTCGAGCACCTGTGGCTCTTCGAGTCTGATCCAGCCGCCCGCTACCGCTTCGTGCGCCGGCGGCGCTTCCTGCCATGGCTGATTGCCGATCGCCCAGCGCATGTCCCATCGATGGGCAATCGCGGGTGCTTCCGGTTGGGGCACCATCGGTGCGATTTGATCAACCGCGGGAACGCTGGGCATCTCGAGGTCGCAGAAGACAGGGCCGGGACGCGGACTGGAGAACGCGGCCATCGCCAGCGCCACCAGCCGGTCGCCCTGGTGCAACCGCGCCGAACACGATGTGAGCGATCGACCGACTCGCTCGATCGCCGTAGTGATCCGCACCGGACCGACGTCGGCAGGCGACACGTAGTGGAGGGTCAGCGACCGCGGTGAGCGCGCCGGATCGGCCACGCGCTCGGTGAGCGCGCGCAGCACGATCGCAGCCACATACCCGCCGTTCGGGCCGCGCATGACGAACCAGCCCTCGTCAACCACCGCCTCAAACGTCTCGTCGTCGACCCGAGTGACGGCGGTGTCGCGTTGGAACTTCGTAGCCACGACGGCGACCGTACCGTGTGCCGCCTCTACGCTGCCCACGGTGGCCGACGTCGAACGCCTCACGATCTCCTCCGCCGGCAACACGCTCGAAGCCGAGCTGGCTCGCCCGGGCGGCGCGCCACGCATCGGCGTGGTGCTCTGCCATCCGCATCCGCAGTACGGCGGCACGATGCGTTCGATCGTGATTGGCGCGCTGTTTGCTGCCCTCCCATCGCTTGGTGCCACCGTCTTGCGGTTCAATTTTCGCGGCGTGGAGGCGAGCACCGGCACCTACGACGAAGGACGAGGCGAACGCGACGACGCTCGCGCCGCAGTGCAGTCGCTCGCGGCAACGCTGGCACCCGCCACACCGCTCGTGCTCGTTGGCTGGTCGTTCGGTGCCGACATGGCCCTCTCGGTGCTGGATCCCGCAGTGAGTGCATGGGTCGCCATCGCTCCCCCACTGCACTTCGTGGCTGACGTCGGCGCGCTCGCGGCCGACCCGCGTCGCAAGCTGTTGACCCTCGCCGCGCACGACGAGATTCGATCCCCCGACGAGGTGATCACCGAGACCAGCACCTGGCTGGCCACCGATATCGAGGTCATCCCTGGTGCGAGCCACTTCTTCGTCGGGCGCACCGATCGCCTGACCGAGGTCGTCTCGACCTTCGTCGCATCCTTCATCGGGTCTGGAGATTCCCAGCCCTGACCTTCAAGATCGAGGCGCTCGACTGCCGATAGGAAGACGGGCAGGCGGGGAGCCACGATCTGACGGAGAGTTCACGTGGCACTGGCGACCGCTCGCTCGACTGCTGAGCCTGAGCCTTCCACGACCACAACCACTGCTCCCGGGCCACCGGACAGCACGCCCGAGCCCCTCCCCGAATCGGCGGCCACGACCACCACGGCACCGCCGGAGAGCGGTGACGGCGACGTCAATGCCGACGGGTTTTCCAGCGACCCCGGCCTGCGGGCCAGCCTCGCCCACCTGTATCGACGCGCCGGATTCGGCGCGACCGTGGGCGAGCTCGACGCCGCTGTGTCCCGCGGCTACTCGGCCAGCGTCGAGCTGCTCCTCACCGGCTCCGATCCGGGTGGTGACACCGTTGCGCCGCTCACACTGACCCAACCGCCGAACGCGCTGCCGGCGATGAACAACGAATACAACGCGATCACGATCTGGTGGCTCCAACGCATGATCGCGTCGACGAATCCCTTGCGCGAGAAGTTGCCGTGGTTCTGGCATGGGCTGCTGACGAGTCACGTCGGCGATGTCGGCTGGCCTGCGCTCATGATCACCCAGAACCAGCGGTTTCGAACCAATGGCTGGGGCAACGTCGAGACGCTCGTGCGTCAGCTGACGACCGACGCCGCGATGATCCAGTACCTCAACCTGCTGTACAGCCACCGCAGCGCACCCAACGAGAACTATGCACGCGAGCTGTGCGAGCTGTTCGTGCTCGGCCGCATCGACGCCAGCGGCAACCAGCCCTACACGGAAGCCGACGTGCAGGCCGCGGCTCGAGCCCTGACCGGCTGGGTTCCGAACTCCACGAACACCGGGATCGTGTTCAACAGCGGTCGATGGGATCCTGCCTCGAAGACGTTCTTGGGTCAGACGGGCGCGTGGGGCACCGACGACATCGTGCGCATCGTCACCCATCACCCGGCTGCCGCGCGCTGGATCCCGACGAAGGCCTGGAGCTTCTTCGCCTACCCCGTGACCCCGGCCGATTCCGTGATCAGCGATCTCGCACCAGGGTTCGCAGCCGACCTCAACATCACGAACCTGCTCCGCAACATCTTCAACCACCCATCGTTCCAGTCGACCGCGGCGCGCACTGGTCGCGTGCGAACACCAGTCGAATGGGTGGTGCAGTCGATGCGCACGCTCGGACTCACCGCCAACGACAACACGGTGAACCAACTCGCCGTGCTCCAGCAGGTCCCGTTCTGTCCGCCGAACGTCGCGGGTTGGCCGAACAACAACTACTGGCTCAGCACAGCGTCGGCGCTCGACCGCGTGCGCATCGCCCAGAGCCTCGCGACCGCGGGCAACACAGCTGCCGTCGACAACGCGACGCCGAGCGCTCGTGCCGCGGCATGCGCCGAGATGCTCGGCATCGAAGCCTGGACGCCGCGCACGGCCGCGGCACTCAACACGGTGCGCAACGAATCGAAGTCGGTCGTGGCGCTCGCGCTCGTGAGCCCCGAGTACATGGTCAACTGATGGCCGTCTCTCGGCGCAAGTTCCTCGCCGGCGCGGTCGCGGCCGGTGGCTTGGCCGCGTGCCGTCCGGTGACGCCGCCGCCTCCGCCGCCGCCGCCGCC
>SHVJ01000105.1 GCA_009694295.1 Acidimicrobiia bacterium | reverse complement strand
CCGCCAGGACGCCGTCACCGCCGCGGATCCACTCGCGGTGGATGACTTGGTCGGTGAGTGGATCGAAGGGCGTGTACCACTCGGGACGCGCTGCGGCCGGGCCGTCGTTGCGGACGTCGAACGCTGCAAACGTGCGGTCGATGTCTTCGACGAGCTGGTTGACGCGCGTTGGTTCGACGAGACCTCGCACCAAGAGGCACCCGTGCTGGAGAATGCCGCTGCGAAGGGTGTCGATGGTGAGGTCGCGACGATGGATCTCCGGCAGGCCAACGATGCCGGGAAACTCCTCGCGCGGTTCAGGTGGCATCGGGTGCTTGACACCTGAACGGTCAGCCGCGGCGTGGGCATCGCGGCGCAGTTCCACGAGTCGCGACTCGATGCGGGTGTTCCGCCGTGCCCGGTTGGCGTCGGTCAAGAACCGGATTGCTTCAGCGATGCGGCCATCGGCGACGAGTCGTTCGGCGCGATTCAGCTTCGAGCGCACACTTTGCAACCGCAACACACTTCAGGGTACCGCGTGTCTAATAGGTGATCGCGATCTGGTCTTCTGGATAGCTCGACGGCGCAGCAAACCATGCTTCGACGGCATAGCGATCGTGGGTCATCCCAGGGCGGATGCGCGTTCGGTGCAACAACATGTGGTCGAAGAGGAGCGCATCACCAGGAGCAAAGACCGGGCTCACGATATCGTTACCGCCCACGCGCGCGGCAATGGTGTCGTCGACGCACCAGTCGAAGCGTGCTTCGTGCGTACCGAACTCGACGATCTCGGTGAGTCTGCGCCCTACAACGTCGAGGCCGGGGGCGTCGATCCCGCAATGGGACAGAGCGAGCCAGACGTTGAGGCTGCGGATTTCGCGTCCCATAAACGCGCCGTCTTGATGCCAGACCGGGTAGGCCTCCGACTGTCGGGCGCGTCGGAGTGTCCACTTCTTGGCGAGGATGACCGGTCGTTCACCCAAGAAGCCTGCCACCAGATCACCGACACCCGCTTCCTCGAACGTCTCGATCAGGTCGAAGAGCGCGCGCGGCGAGTCGACAGCCAGGACACCGCCACCGGCGCGGCCCCAGTCGCGCGGGACGATATAGCCCGGGCCGGGATCGAACGGTACGAACCACGGTGCCGTGTCTTCGATCGGTGTGCCCTGCCCATGCGCGTCGTGGGCGACGATCGATCGCTCGATGTCGTCGATCAGATGGTCGATCCGTGGTTGATCGACCATCCCGCGTACGAGCAGACAGCCGTGGCGCAGGACACCGCTCCTGAGTATCTCGGGTGTGAGCTGATCTCTCGTGACCTCCGGCAGTCCGACGACACCACGGAACCGCTCCTGTGTCTTCGGAGGCCACGTTCGGATGCCTCGGCGTGCGACGACATCTGCTGCGGCGCCTCGACGGAGCTCCACGAGTCGCGTCTCGGTCTCCCCGCTCGGTTGCGCGCGGTTGGCGTCGGTCAGCACGCTGATTGCCTCGAGAAAACGACCATCCCTCGCGAGCTCCTCGGCACGAGCGCGAGCCTCGAGTGGGCTGTTCATGGGGTTCGATGGCTTCGGGTCGGCCGGCACACCACGACGCGCGTCTCGGGTGCAGGCTTGACCGCCAGGCTCTTGGGAAGTGAGCCGTCTCGTGGTTCACGGTCCGCTCGAAGCCGAGCGGGCTCACGTTCGTCACGGGTCTCGACCCATCTTCGACCGTGCTGCGCGACCAGTACCACGAGCTCGTTGCTCGCCACGGCAGCCGCTCCTTCGATGCGGACACCGCCACGCCGGGTTCGGTCATCGACAACGACTGGGAGCTCATCGAGCAGCGCCTCGCCGCCCGCCGCCCGCCGCCCCGCTTCGCCATCCCGGAAGCGCGCGGTGCCATCGGTGCGCGTCGATTCCGCCGACCACCCCACGCTGGCTCGACGCGTGCGCGAGCTCGAAGCGCTCGACGCAACCCGCCGCAAGGAGCTGGCCGACATGCAGCGCATTGCCCAGCGCGGCGCGTTCGCGTGGACTATCGATCCCGAGAGCGCGTACGCCCAACTCGAGCAGATGCGCCAGACCAAGCTCTACCGGTGGACCCGCCCCTTGCGTCGCGTCTACTCAAAGGTGAGGTTCCGCCGCGACGTGATGTGAGTGGTGGGTGCAGTCAGGCGTCGCTGGCTCTCAGCGTTCGCGATCGCACACGGCTTTGACCACCTCCGGCGGGGGAACCACGTCGGACGTTCGAACGAGCGAGCCATCGGCGAGCAACTCGCGCATGAGCCTGACCGTGATCTGCGGAGACAGGTTGCTTGGTTCAGCCCGTGAATCCGGTCGCGCGTCGGGACCGCAGCCGGTCGTCAAGACGGAGACAACCTGGCTCACCTCGAGCCGCGTACCGTCGGCCCACGCCTCGTTGAACTTCCGAGCTGGGCGGAGAGTGGCGAAGTTCAACGCGAACACGCCGACCATCGCGATGACTGCAACCGCTGCGATCACGCGGTTCGACCGTTGTGAATCCGTGCGCAGCGCGGCCGTGATTGCTGGCACGAAAGCCACCACCAGGAAGACTGCGAGCCATTGGAGATATCGAGATCCGAAGAGACTAGAAGGGAGGATGAGGAAGGCCCGCTTCCACGCGATGAGGAATGCTGCGGTCACGACGGTAACGAATCCGCTGATCAGCGTGACCACGATCACTCGCGACAGACGGCGTCGCGCGCGCCCCCACACGACGCAGCCGATTGCGAACACGAAGACGATCACGCCGATCTTGGCTGGGTTCATCGGGATCGTCGGGTCGGCCAGCCCTCCGTACAACACCGAATGGTTCTCTCCGCCCCCGGCCAACCCCGCGAACGAGTAGAGGACGAGGCGGTTGGCCAACGTGAAGGTTTTGTCGAACGAGGTGGTGATGCCGATCTGCTCTTGGCCGAACAGGAGCCACGCAACGTGGGCGATCGCAGGCAGCGCGAGGGCTCGGACTGCAAGCGGGACCGGCCAGAGCGCGACGACCAGGATCCCTACGAACACCGCCCCAAAGATCGCGACGCCGCTGTCGGCGAAGAACGCCAGCACGAGCAGCCCAGCGATCATGAAGGCGTTGCGCCGGGCCCTGTGATCACCGACTGCGACGAATCCGGCGAGGAACGAAAACGCGAGCGCGAAGTTGATCCCGAGCATGAACTCCCAGCTCATGCCCTGCGCGCCCGGTCCGAAGTACGTGACTACTGTCGCAATGACGAGCGCGATGAGCATGGGAACGCCGAGCCGACGGAGCAGGGCAGCCACGCTGAGTTGGAGCGCGGCGAGACTCACCATGAAGGTGAAGTAGACGATCTCGTGACTGTCGAGCCCAGACAAGGTCCGCTGGAGTCGATACACGATGAACGAGAGCGACTCGAGGTGCCCTTGAAAGCCGTCGAAGATGCCCAACCACGAGTCGTTCGTATCGTCGATCATCTTCCATTCGTCGTAGTAGTAGAAGTTGTGGCGGTACCGCGTGGCGACCCACACCATCCCGACGAGGGCGAACGCGACCCACAGGCAGCACGTCGCGACGTCGGAGCGCGTCATCGAGCGCACACGCGCGGCGAGCGTCAGATCAAGCCCTTGTCGATCGCGTCCATGACCCATGGGACTACGACGTCGAGCATCTCGTCGAGCGTGGTCGTGGCTTCGAATCCGAGGATCTGCTTCGCCTTCTCCACCGAGGGGACTCGCTTCTGCACGTCGTGCTCGAACGCGTCGTCGCTGACGTAGCGGAATGGACCGTCGTCACCCCGCAGGCGATGCCAGATGTTCTCCGCAAGCTCGAGGACCGTCGTGGACTCGGCAGTCGAGAGGTTGAAGTCCTCGTTCAGTGCAGCCGGATGCTCCATGGCCGCGACGATGCCCTTTGCGAGGTCGCCACCGTAGGTGTAGTGCCGGATCTGCGTTCCCTCACCGAGGATGTGCAGCGGGTCTTGGCCCTTCACGACCTTCTGGATCAAGTCGGGGACCACGTGACTCATCGCGAGCTTGATGTTGCCGCTCAACACTTCGACGTCGGACTGCGCGCGCATCTCACCGATGCCCACGCAGTTGAACGGGCGACAGATCGTGTACGGCAATCCGTACTGCATGTGTGCGGCACGCGCGTAGTACTCGACAGCAAGCTTCTGGAATCCGTACGACGAGATGGGCGGCGGAACCACTCGCTCCTGCCCCTCGTACGACGGCCACGAGTCGGCCGACTCGAACACCATCGACGAGCTCATGTACGTGACCTTCTGAAGGCGGCCCTTTTGGTGGGCTGCGATCGCCCCGTCACACGACGACGCCATGATCCGCTCGTTCGACGCCAGCAAGTCGTAGGCGAACGTGTGGAAATACGAGATCCCACCGATCAACGCGGCCCCAGCGATGAAGTGATCGCAGCCGAGCAACGTGTCGGTCATCAGGTCGACGTCACGCACGTCGCCTTCGATGAGCGTGTACCTCGGGTGCTCGTCGTAGGACTTCGAGATCTTGCCGTACTTCGAGTAGTTGTCGATCCCGATGACCGAGTAATCGCGGGCCAACAGCTCTTCGACGACGTAGCCGCCGATGAAGCCTGAAGCGCCCGTGACGAGCACCGTCTGCTGGTTCACGATCCTGTTCCCAGCTTCTGGCGCATCTTCTCGGGCGTCAGTCGGCCGCCGAACGCGAACCGGTACCACTTCAGATAGCGGGGGAGCCAGCTCAGCATCTTGAAGTTCGATGTACCCTGCGCGCGCTCGAGCCAGATCGTCGGGATCTCCGCGGCGCGGAGTCGGAGCCGGCGCGCCTTGGCGATGAGCTCAATGCCGATCTCAAATCCCGTCTCGGACTCGATGCCCACGTCGCGCACGAACTCAGTCGAGTACGCCTTGAACGAGTTCGTGGCGTCGCGTGTCCCCACCTTTGCGAACCAGTAGAGCGTGAGGCCCGCGAACCGCGAGAGGAACGATTTCAGTGCCGGTCCGCCGATCTGTTGGCCGCCGCTCATGTAGCGCGACGCGGCGGCGATCACGACAC
>SHVJ01000020.1 GCA_009694295.1 Acidimicrobiia bacterium | reverse complement strand
CCCTCAGCCAACAGCCGATCGGCCTCTCGGAGCTTGCGGACAATCTGCTCAGGTGCGTGTCGCCTGGCCTTCATGAGGAACACCTCCAGCCCCGACGAGGCGCTCGTGAACCTCATACCAGCTGGACCGATCTCAGGGGGTCATGTCACACGTCGAGGACGTGCCCGAGGACGAGATGCACAGGCGCGCCGCGGAGGCGATGGAAAACATGTGACCGGGGGGTGAGCACGCCCGACCGGCCATAATCAGGTCATGAGGATCGATGAGGTGCGCAACTCCGACGCGGCCAAGTACGGCAAGCCGCTCGACGGGGTGCGCATCCTGGCCGCTGAGCAGATGCAGGCGCTCCCCTACGGCACGCAGCTGCTCGCACGACTGGGTGCCGATGTGGTGAAGGTCGAGCACCCGACCGACGGTGAGTCGGGACGCGGCGCGCAGCCCGCCATGACCGACCCCACCGGGCGGCCCGCGGGCGCGACCTTTCTTCGCAACAACCTGAACAAGCGCAGCATCGGCATCGACCTCAAGCACCCAGACGGCAGAGCCTTGTTCTTGGCGTTAGCGGGAAGGTTTGACGTCGTGGCCGAGAACTTCAAGGGCGGCACGATGGATCGCCTGGGTCTGGGCTACGCCGATGTCGCGGCGGTCGCACCCAGGGTCATCTATCTCTCCATCTCAGGATTTGGCAACGCGCCTTCCAAATATGCGGGATGGCCCGCGTACGCGCCGGTGGTCGAAGCGATGTCGGGCATCTACGAATACAAGCGAAAGCCGGGGCAACCACCGGCGCCCGCGCCGGCCGGCGCGCTTGGCGACATCGGCACGGCCATGTTCGGTGTGATCGGTGTGTTGGCCGCGCTCCGACACCGCGATGTCACCGGGGAGGGCCAGCACGTCGACATCGCCATGCTCGACTCGATGGTGGCGATGACCGATCTCGTCACGAACTTCTGGTCGATGGGTGTGCGCGACACGCGCGCCAACCTCATCATGGACGGCTTCGAGGCGTCCGATGGGTGGTTCATCCTCCAGGTCGGGCGTGAGCACCAGTTCAAGAAGCTCGCGGAGCTGGTCGGTCATCCCGAGTGGGTCGACGACGAGCGCTTCGCGACCCGAGCCGGTTGGGTCGACCACCTCGACGACGTGATCCGCCCCGCCCTCGCCGCGTGGGCGGGCGACATGACCAAGCTCGAAGCATGTTCGGCGCTCAGCGCTGCCGGACTCGCAGCCGGGCCATGCTTCTCGGCACCCGAAGTGATCGCCGACGAGCACGTGGCGTCGCATCGAATGCTCGTGGAGCTCGAGCGGACAGACGGCGTAGCCGAGCCCGTCCTCATCCCGGGCAACCCGGTGAAGATGTCGAAGGTGGCCGATGGCCCCGACACGCGCGTGCCCTGGGTGGCCGAGCACACCGATGAGGTCTTGGGAGAGACCTTGGGATTGGACAGCCAGGAGCTCGCCAAGTTGCGCGACGCCGGGGTCATCGCGTGAGTCGAGGCCTCGAAAACAGAGATCTCGCGGGAATCGACTTCGGGGTGGACGACCTCACGGGCGGCGAGTTGCACGAGGTGTTGGCAACGCTGCGCGAAAGCCAGCGGGTCGCGCCGGTGCGCTTCTATGGCAGCGACGCAGTGCTGTTCACCCGGTTCGAAGACGTGCACGAGGCGTTCCGCGACGACCAGAAGTTCCCCGGCGGCGACTTCTACGAGATGGCGATCGAGCCCGTCGTCGGCCGCACGTTCATCAGCATGAATGAGCGCGAACACGATCTCCATCGCAAGCTCGCCACGCCGGCGTTCCGCTCCAAGGCGGTGTCGCGCTTCGACGAGGAGTCACTCGTGCCGCTCGCCAACGAGGTGGTCGATCAGTTCGCCGACTGGGGTCACGCCGATCTCGTCGCCGAGCTCACCACGGTGCTCCCGTTCGCGGCGATCACTCGCAAGCTGGGCGTGCCCCGTCGCGCCGATCAGCAGATGCGCGAGTGGGCCGACCTCATGCTCAGCTACCCGAGCAACCCAACCGGCGCGGTCAACGCGGCCGAGCAGTTCTCCGAATCCTTGGGGCCTCTCCTCGAAGAGAGAAGAGAGAAGCCGGGCGACGATCTGCTCTCGGAGCTCGCGGCCACCACGATCGGCGGAGAGAAGCTCTCCGACGACGAGATCTGCGCCACGATCCGCCTGCTGTTCGCGGTCGGCGCCACCACCACTTCGCATGCGATGGCGAACATGTTGTGGGCATTACTCGAGCGCCCGGAGTTGCTCGAACGAGCGCGGGAAGAAGAAGGCCTGCGCGCCGGTATCGTGCACGAGCTGTTGCGATGGGAAGGTCCGCTGCCCACGCTTCCGAGACTCGCGTCCAAGGATGCACGCTTCGCGGGCACGAACATCCCCGCAGGCACGATCATGCTGTTCGGGTTGGCATCGGCGAACCGCGATCCGCGCGTCTTCGAAGACGGTGACACGTTCGACCCCGATCGCGCGCCGGGCGACATCTTGACCTTCGGCTTTGGCCCCAAGTTCTGCCCCGGCTCGCACCTCGCCCGTCGCGAGCTGCTCACCGCGCTCACCGTCGTCCTCGAGCGGCTCCCAGGCTTGCGGCTCTCCGATCCCGAAGGCAGCGAGCCCCGCGGCGGCATACTGCGACACCCTGCATCCCTGCATGTCGCGTGGGATCTTGGGTAGCCGGTTTGATCTCACGAGTTGATCTCACGGGTTGGATCTAGCGAGTTGAAACAGGGGGAAGGCTTTGGAACCGGCGGACTTCAAGGGCAAGATCGGCCGCGACTGGCGTGACTCGGAGCCGCATTGGCCCGAAGAGGTGCACGCCCCGGCCGGATCGCCGAACGTGTTGCTGTTCGTGCTCGACGACACCGGGTTCGCGCAGCTCGGATGCTTCGGCTCCGACATCGAGACACCCAACTTCGACCGCCTCGCTGCGGGTGGCTTGCGGTACACGAACTTCCACACCACGGCGCTGTGCTCCCCCACCCGCGCGTGCCTCATGACCGGACGCAATCACCACTCCGTCGGCATGGGCCGCATCACGGACCTGGCGAGGGGATTCCCCGGGTACTCGGGCCGAATCCCGAAATCGTGCGGCTTCCTCCCCGAGATCCTTCGCGACGCCGGGTACGCCGCGTACGCGTGCGGGAAGTGGCACCTCACGCCGCACGAAGAGGCGCACCTCGGCGCGTCGCGGGCGCGCTGGCCGCTCGGGCGCGGTTTCGAGCGCTGGTACGGGTTCTTCGGCGGCGAGACGCACCAGTTCTCGCCCGCGCTCGCGCACGACAACCACTTCTGCGAGGCGCCGGAACGGCCCGACTACCACCTCACCGAAGACCTGGCCGACCACGCCATCGAGTTCCTCACCGACCTGCGCGCCGTCGACCCCGACAAACCGTTCTTCCAATACTTCGCCACCGGCGCCTGCCACTCTCCACATCAGTCGCCACTGGCGTATCGGGAGCGTTACCGCGGGCACTTCGACCAGGGGTGGGACGCGTGGCGCGACGCCACGTTCGCCCGCCAACTCGCAGCCGGCGTGATCCCGGAAGGCACCGAGCTCTCCGCGCGCCCGTCGTGGGTGCCGGCGTGGGACTCGCTCTCGGCCGACGAGCAACGGCTCGCGGCGCGCTTCATGGAGTGCTTCGCCGCGTTCCTCACACACGCTGACGCGCAGATCGGGCGAGTGCTGCGCTTCGTAGATGAGGAGCTGCACGAGCTCGACAACACGCTCGTGATCCTGGTCTCGGACAATGGTGCGAGCTCCGAGGGTGGAGTGAACGGATCGATCAACGACGCGCGCTCGTGGAACATGGCGCAGGCCGGCGTGAAGGAGATGGTGGCGCGCATCGACGAGCTCGGCGGGCCCACGATGCACAACAACTACCCGTGGGGCTGGACGATGGCCGGCAACACGCCGCTGCGTCGGTGGAAGCGCGAGACGCACGAAGGTGGCATCGCCGACCCGTGCATCGTGCACTGGCCCGCGCGCGTCGCGGCGCGCGGTGAGGTGCGGCGTCAGTTCGTCCACGCGATCGACATCGCACCCACGATCCTCGACGCCTGTGGCATCGAGGCGCCGGCCGTGATCGCCGGTGTCGAGCAACGTCCGCACGAGGGAGCGAGCATCGTCTCCACCTTTGCTGAACCGGCTGCGCCGACACGCACGACCCAGTACTTCGAGATGCTCGGCTCGCGCGCCATCCACCACGACGGATGGAAAGCCGTCGTATTCAAGCCGCTCGGCGCGATGTACCAGCCCGAGGACGATCCGAATCTGCCGTTCGACGACGACGTCTGGGAGCTCTTCCACGTCGCCGAGGACTTCTCGGAGTGTCACGACCTGGCAGCCGAGCATCCGGAGAAGCTGAAGGAGCTGATCGACCTCTGGTGGACCGAAGCGGAGAAGTACAAGGTGCTACCGCTCGACAACCGTCCGGCCGTCGCGATGATGAATCCCCCACCTACGGGAATCGCCGCGCGGTCGCGCTACGTGTATCGACCCGGTGGTTCACGCGTGCCTGAAGAGCTCGCCGTCGATGTGAAGGGTCGCTCGCACTCGATCACGGCAACCATCCTTGATTCCGCCAAGATCGAGCCGGGCGAGGGCGCGCTCCTTGCGATGGGCTCCATCCTCGGAGGGTTCAGCCTGTTCGTGATGGACGGCACGTTGCAGTACGTGCACAACTTCCTCGGGCGGTCCGAAGATCACCTGACGTCGGAGCAACCGATCCCGACCGGAGCCTCCGAGCTTGGCTTCGTGTTCGAGTCAGAGGGTCGGTTCCAGAGCGGCACGGCCCGCCTGACGATCGACGGCGCAACGGTCGCGGAAGGTCACATCAAGCGCTTCACGCCGGTGCGGTTCTCGATCACCGACGCCGGACTCACGTGCGGCGAGGACAGCGGCTCAGCCATCACCGCGCGCTACGCGCCGCCGTTCACGTTCACCGGCGCGCTGCGTCACGTGGTGGTCGACGTGCAGGGCGACGCGGTGATCGACTTCGACGCCGCCGTCGAGGCCAGTCTCAGAACGCAATAGTTCCAACCTTCTTCGGGGAGTTCCAACCTTCTTCGGGGAGTTCCAACCTTCTTCGGGGAGAAGGTCTGACCTACACCCGCGCGGCGCGCCGTTCCACCGTGCGCTTGCTCGGGTAGCGGCGGCGGTACCAGTACGCGGCGCCCGCGCCGATCGGGAGTGGGAGCCAGAACGACACGAGCCGGAACACCAGCGTTGCCAGCACGGCTTCGCTCGCGTTCACTCCGGCGAGTGCGAGCGCGCCGGTGAGACCGGCTTCCACGAACCCGAGACCGCCCGGGGTCAACGGGATCATGCCCAGCACGCACGCGAATACGAACGCCAGGAGGACCAGCCACGGCTCGGGCTTCGCGCCGATCGCATAGAGCGTGACGAGCAGAGCGAAGTACTCGAACGCCCAGCGACCGACCGCCGCGCCGAGCGCGGCAGGCCACTGCTCGCCCATCGTGTGCCGGATCTCGTCGCGTTCCTTCAGGATGCGACTGCCCAAACCCTTCAACGGCGTCTCGCGCGGGAACAGGTTGGCAATCTTCTCGATCATGGTGCCGAGGCGACACGCGAAGCGTTCGGAGCCGAGCAGCAGCCCACCGAGCACGAGCATCGTGATGAACAACCCGGCGCCGAACCACGCACCGTCGGCCAGGCCGCCCGGCACATCGATCCCAGCGATCACGATCGCGGGGAGCGAGAGGATCGGCATTACCGCAACCGCAGCGGTGACGAGCAGCGACTGCACCGTGAGCGCGGTTGCCGCTCTCGACGTGGTGAAGCCGGCGTCGGTGAGCATCCGCGCTTGGAGCGCAGTGCCGGTGGCGCCGCCTCCCGGCGTGATGCGGTTGAAGGCGTTGCCCGCGAGCTGGGTGGTGGCGACAGAGAACCACTGCGTGGTGCCCAGTGAGATCCGTTGGAGCTCCCAGATGCAGACGAAGCTCAAGCCTTCGAGGATGAGCACCGCCCCGACAGCCAGCGGGTGGACTTCGCCAAGGCGGTCCCACGCTTCGAAGACCTCGGCCAGGCTCGGCGCGAACACGTACAGGCAGACGGCGGTGATCACGAGGAGGACGACCCGCCCCCACCTGAAGCCATGGCCCGACGGCGAGGAAGCCGTCGCGGGGCGGCTGTTCGCATCGGCCACGGGTCAGACGGTAGTGCGGCGTGTTGGGTCAGGCGCGCCCCTGGTTGCTGAATCCTGGCTAGCGAAAACCCCGGCTAGTGAAAACCCTGGGTTGGTGAATAGTCGGGCTAGTGAAAACCCTGGGTTGGTGAATGGCCGGGCGCGGTCGGTACCGTCACATGCGGCGAACGAGTTCTCTGGAGGTTCACGGTGAAGGCAATACGCAGGATTGCGGTCGGCGGAGTGGTCGCGGTTGCGATCAGTGCGCTCGCGACCCTTCCCGTGAGCGCCCAGACGTCTCCCGCGACCGGGCCCACGACCGATCTTCCGAAGATCGTGAAGGTGAAGGTCGGCGACAACTACTTCAAGCCGAAGAAGCTGACCATCGTCGTCGGCGACAGGGTCAACTTCGTCTGGATCGGTACGGCCATCCACGACGTGAAGGTGAAGAAGGGCCCGCAGAAGTTCGAGTCCGACAAGCAGGCAAGCGGCAAGTTCAAGCAGGTGGTGCTCGAGCCCGGCAAGTACAAGATCGTCTGCACGCTGCACCCGGGCATGGAGATGAAGATGACGGCGAAAGAGCCGCCGCCGGTCACCACCTCCACCGCGCCGCTTCCCGCTCCCTGATCTCACGCTCCCTGACCTCACGCTCCCTGACCTCACGCTCCCTGACCTGAGAAGGACGACTCAGTCTCGTGACAGGACCCGCATGACAGGACTCCTGGGGGGCGTTCGGGTCATCGAGAGCTCACTGCTCGGGCCGGCCGCGATCACGCTGCACCTCGCCGATCTCGGCGCCGAGGTGATCAAGGTTGAACCACCGCAGGGCGACTACGTGCGCCAGATGACGTGGCCGATCGTGGAGGGCGTGTCGTTGATGCACCTCCACATCAACCGCGGGAAGCGCAGCGTCACGCTCGATCTGCGGACGCCCGAAGGTGTGGAGGTGTACCTCGATCTCGTGCGCAACGCCGACGCGGTCGTGGAGGCGATGCGGCCGGGCGCGCTCGAGAAGCGCGGGCTCGGGTACGAGCGCCTGCGGGAGGTCAACCCGCGCATCGTGTTCTGCACGATCTCGGGCTACGGGATGACCGGTCCGTACAAGGACATGCCGAGCCACGGCATCGCGTACGACACGTGGGCCGGCCTCGTAGAACCCGAGTACGACGACGACGGCTTCTGCTACATGGCCAACCACGCGTCGATGGGCATCCACGCCGGGCCGTTGTTCGGAGCGTTCGGCATCCTGGCTGGCATCGTGCGGGCGCGGGAGACGGGCGAGGGCTGCCGCATGGAGATCGCGCAGTCCGACGCCGCGGCGTACATGGACTGGTACCGCAGCGAGACCTGGCGCGCGTACGAGCGCCCGCAGTCAGAGGTCACCGGCAACGCATCCGACAATTTCGAGCGACGCGCCCCCGGCACTGCCGGCATGCGTGAAGGCGTGCGATACCAGATCTACGACACCGCCGATGGACACGTGCTGTTCATGGCGTCGGAACGCGAGTTCTGGGAGAACTTCTGCCGCGGGATCGGACGCCCCGAGCTGTTCGAGCGCTGGCCGGGCGAGAAGTTCGCTGATCACGCCCGCAACAACAAAGAGCTCCACGCCGAGCTGCGCGACATCTTCAAGACCAAGACGTCCGCCGAATGGATCGCGTTCTCGAATGAGGTGAACACGCCGATCGCGCCGGTCAACACACCGAAGACGATCGCCGACGACCCGCAGTTCCAGGACCGGCTGCCATGGATCTCCCGTGACCGCCTCGGCGCCGACGAGCTGCCGATCCCAATCAAGGTGCTCGACGACGAGCAGCCCGTCCCCGAGCACGCACCCACCGTCGGGGAGCACACCGACGACGTACTCACGAGAGTCCTCGGCTACGACACCACCCGCCTCACCGAACTCAAGGAGTCCGGCGCGCTGGGATAGCTCGTATCGCGGGCGGTCCTCCCGCCCCTACGTCGGGAGTGCGGCGGGGAGCGCCGCTCGACACCTCGAGCCGTTCCCGGTGAAGGGCCTGAGAGCATCTCCAGCCCCCGCTCGGAGATCGGCGTACGGGATGGGGCCGTCGTGTGCATCGACGGGCAGCTGCACCTCCGGCGCGTCCCCGACCCGGCGCACGGCTTTGCTCAAGTTCCAGAGGTCGAAGACGTCCGCCGACTGCTCCACCGTCACGGCGCTGGTTGCATCCCAGAGCAGCCGCGAGGTTCCGTCCACATCGAGTGGCGACAAATGGACCTTGGCTGCGAACGCGCTCAGCACGGTCCGAGCGCGAGCGCCACGGTCGTCCTCGGCGTCGTGGGGAACCCATGTCGTACCGTTCCCGTCCTCCATGTGCCGCGAGCGGATGTAGCGCAGTGCCGTACCTCCGTCGAGCTGATGCGTGCCGGGATAGATCAAGAGACGCAAGCGGAGATCGCGCAAGAGCAAGTCGCTGGTCAGGCTGATGCCACCGACATCATCAATCAGATCGGCGAATCCCTGGAACCCGAGCACGGTAAAATGGTCCACGCCCACGCCGAGGCTCGCGCACAACGTGTCGACAAGCGCCTGGGGCCCATCGAGATACGACAACGCGATGCGTAAGAGCCCTCGATCCCGATCCAGCACCAGCAAGTCGCGCGGAACCGACATCAACGTGGGTTTGCCTCCGCCGTCGGGCACGCGGATCAGCAGGATCAGATCCGCCCGTGCACCGGGTACGTCGATGCTGGTCCCGTAGGTCTTTGCGGCCGTCTTGTCATGGACGAATGCGCGCGAGTCCGAACCGACGAGCAAGTACGTCGTACCGCCGTACGGTGATCCCGACATCGTGACGTCCACTCGACCTATTCGCCCCAAGAGCACGCCCGCATAGATGCCCGCGAAAACGATCGGCAGCGCGAGGAACGCGAGAAGAACGACCACTCGCCAGCTTGGGTCGCGCCAGCGTGAATACGCGTCGTCGAACCGCTCGCGTCGCTGTCCCCAGTCGACCACGATGCGCGAGCGTAGCGATCCGTCTGGTCGGCTCTTCATCTACGCGACATTGAAGGGCGCAGCGCCGTGGATCCGTCTAGTGGGTGGTGTAGTCGATCTCGCCGGCGCCCTTGACGCCGACGGCGAAGCAGAAGCAGTGGATCGGCGCGTGGTCGCTGATCGGGCGCAGGCTGTGCACCTTGTCGGGCGGGATGTAGATCAAGTCCCCTTGTGAGACCTCGGCCGTCTCGCCGCCATACCCGCCGTCGGTGATGTCCTGCATCTCACGAGGGTTGACGAGCCACCACACGGGCACGGTCCCGTTGTGCTCCACGACCGGCGCCACGTCCTCGATCGATCGCACATCCAAGATTCCTGCTCCTGGCCCTTCGGGCCGCGCCGCTCAGACCACGGCTCCCTGCGGCACAGGGTACCGGCGCCGCAGCCGTTCGCCTTGGGCGCCCGGCGGGAAAGTGACGCGAATGGACCCCTCGCCCCCGCCCCGTTCCTCCTATCAAGGGGGGCACCAAACAGGGCGATAGCAACCCTATGGCAGGGACCCAGGGAGACCGGGGCCGCCCGGATCGCGCCCGTTTGAGGGCGCCATGAGCCCGGGAGGCGTCACGACACGACATCGCCGCGCCGCGCTCGCAGTCCTCGGGCTCACCCTGGCCGCGGCGAGCATCGGCGCCATCGCGCTTGGTGCTGTTCCCGAGACGGGGCCGGCGGCGCCGGTCACGATCCCCTTCGCGCTCTTGGTGGTGGCGTTCTTCGTCATCGAGGTCTTCGTGATCGACATCGAGCTGCGGCGCGAGGTGCACTCGATCTCGCTCAGCGAGGTGCCCCTCGTCCTCGGTCTCTTCTTCATCTCGCCCCCGCTGCTCATCGCAGCCCGGCTCCTCGGCTCGGGCGCCGCCCTCGTCGTCCAGGACCGCCGGATCGGGCTCAAGTTGTTCGTGAACCTCGCGAGCTTTCTCGCCGAGACGGTGGTCGCGGTCGTCGTGTTCCTGGCGTTGGTGCCCCTGGGCGTCCGGCCCGGACCGCAGGCGTGGCTGGCCGCGGTCGCCGCGATCGTCGCCGCTGACGCCATCGCCGCGGCGACGGTCACGCTCGCGGTGCGCCTGAGCGAGGGCCGGCTCCCGGGTGGGTCCTTGTTCCCCGTGATCGGCGGAATGGTCGCGGCGCTCGCCAACACGAGTCTGGCCCTCGTCGCCGCGATCGTGATCTGGGACAACCCGTGGGGCTCGCTGCTCCTCGTGGCCTTCGGTGGAGTGGACTTCCTCGCGTTCCGCGGGTACGCCTCGCTCCGCCAGCGCTACCAGAGCCTGGCCGCGCTCCAGGACTTCACCCGGGTCGTCGGCCGTTCGCTCGAGATCGACTCGGTCGTGGCGTCGGTCGTCGGCGAGGCCCGCGACCTCACGCGGTGCGAGCTGGCCGAGCTGGTGCTCCTCAGCGCCAGTGGCGAGGGCATCCGGGTCACCGATCACGACGAGCGCGGGCGGCACATCGCGCCGCTGACTGCCCTCGACTCCACCGACCTGCTCTGGGCCAACCTGCTCGCCCGGGGTGAGGCGTTCATCGCCGGTCCGGTGACCGCCGAGGGCGACGCGCTCGGCGGGTACCTCGCAGCACGGGAGCTCCGCACGGTGATGGCGGCGCCGCTGCAGACCGACCAGGGCACCCGGGGGATGCTCATGGTGGCGAACCCGCTCGCGGAGCAGGCAACCTTCGACGCCGAGGATCTCCGGCTCTTCGAGACCTTGGCCAACCACGCCACCGTGTCGCTCGAGAACGGGCGACTCGTCGACGAGCTCCGCCAGGAGGCGGCCGAGAAGGAGCACCAGGCCCTCCACGACGCACTCACGGGCCTCCCCAACCGCTCCCTCTTCCTACGAGAGCTCAAGGCCGCACTCGCGAGCGAGCGCGACGGCGAGCTGATCGCGGTGATGCTGATGGACCTCGACCACTTCAAGGAAGTCAACGACACGCTGGGGCACCACGAAGGCGACTCGGTCCTGCAGGAGATCGCCGCACGTCTGCAGCGAGCGGTGCGACCGGGCGACGTGATCGCCCGGCTGGGCGGGGACGAGTTCGCGGTCATGCTGCCCGCCGTACGCGACGCGGATGCCGCACTCGAGCGCGCCCGGGCACTCCACGGCGTCGTGAGCGGATCGGTCACGACCGGTGGGCTCGCGCTCGCGGTGGGGGCCAGCATCGGTGTGGCACTTGCTCCCGAGCACGGGAACGACCCCACGTTGCTGCTCCAGCGGGCCGACATCGCCATGTACCTGGCCAAGGGCCAGGGCTCGGGCTGCGAGCCCTACACGCTCGAGGCCGACGGCCACTCCCGGGAGCGATTGGCCCTCGCGGGCGAGCTCCGCGATGCCATCGAGCGCGGCCAGCTCGTGCTGCACTTCCAACCCAAGGCCCACGTGGAGACCGGCGCGGTGTACGGGGTGGAGGCGCTCGTGCGCTGGGAGCACCCTGAGCGCGGCCTCGTCTACCCCGACATGTTCATCCCCGCCGCGGAGCACGCTGGCGTGATCTGGGAGCTCACCGAGTACGTGCTCCACGAGGCGGTGCGGGAGCGCGAGCTGTGGTCGGCCCACGGCGTGAGCCTCGACGTGTCGGTGAACGTGTCGGCGCGCGACCTCCTCGACGACCGTCTCCTCGACACGGTTGCCGCCATGCTGCGCGACCGGGTCCTCCCGCGTGGCGCGCTCACCCTCGAGATCACGGAGAGCCAGATCATGGCGGAGCCGGCACGGGTCTCCCCGATGCTCGCCCGCCTCAACGCCCTCGGCGTGCGGCTCTCGATCGACGACTTCGGAACCGGCTACTCCTCGTTCGCCTCGCTGCGCCGACTGCCGATCGACGAGATCAAGGTCGACAAGTCCTTCGTCATGGGCATGGGCGACGACGAGAACGACATCGTGATCGTCCGCTCGACCGTGGACCTGGGCCGGAACCTCGGCCTCACGGTCGTCGCCGAGGGCGTCGAGGACGCGATCGCGTACCAGCGCTTGCGCTCCATGGGCTGTGACAGCGCCCAGGGGTACTTCCTGAGCCGTCCCGTCACGAGCGACGAGCTGCTCCGCTGGGTGTTGGCCGGCGGCTTCGAAGCACCCGACCCTGACCCGGCCGAGAGCCACGCCCGGCGCCGACTACGGGTTGCCACGTAACCGCCGCCCCTCGAAAAAAAACACTCCTGGCGCTCAAGATTCTCACCCTAAGTGGTCGATGGTGTTCATGACGTGTGAACCCTGAAGCAGTCAGGGCACCGATTGGCTGGGAGAGCACGTGATGGGACGTCGAGTGTTGGCGGTGGTTGCCACGGTCGCGCTGTGTGGCCTCGTGCTCACCGCGACGAGCAACGCGACGCCAACGGCCCCTCCCAACGAGCCAGGTCCGGCGTTGGTCCGCGGGAAGTCGTCGGACGGTCTGCGCCACGCCCCAGTGAAGGTCCGCCAGGACCAGAGCCCGGGTGCCGTCGAGCACCCGCTCTACTTGAACGTGTTCGCGTACGACGTCGTGGGCAAGCCCCTCGTCACCACGACGGGGAGCCCCAGCGGCTATTTCCCGTCGGTGATCAAGAACATGCTGGGCCTCACCGGCGACGGCGCCGGCCAGACGATCGCCATCGTGGTCGCCTTCGACCACCCCTACATCGCCGCCGACCTCGCCACCTTCGACACGACCTTCGGGCTGCCGGCGCCGCCGAGCTTCAAGAAGGTGAGCCAGACCGGCAGCACCACCGTGCTCCCTGCGCCCGACGCGAGCTGGGCCCTCGAGACGTCGCTCGACGTGGAGTGGGCCCACGCCATTGCGCCGAAGGCCAATCTCCTGCTGGTCGAGGCGAAATCGGCCAACTTCCAGGACATGATGACGGCGCTCGCCTACGCGGGCAAGCAGACCGGCGTGAGCGTGATCAGCAACAGCTGGGGCGCGCCGGAGTTCAGCACCCAGGCCTCCTTCGACTCGTACTGCAAGCTCGCCAAGGCGCTGTGCCTGTTCTCCACCGGCGACACCGGGAATCCCGGCTCCTACCCGGCGTACAACCCCTACGCGCTCGCCGTGGGCGGTACGACGCTCAACCTGTCGCTCGATGGGTCCCTCAACACCGTGGTCAACTCCGAGGTGGCCTGGGCAGGATCGGGCGGCGGCGTGAGCCTGTATGAGACCAAGCCGGCGTACCAGAACAGCGTGAACTCCTACACCAAGCGGGGAACGGCCGACGTGAGCTACGACGCCGACCCCGCCACCGGCTTCCCCGTCTACGACAGCTACCCATACAGCGGCCAGACCGGCTGGTACCAGATGGGCGGCACCAGCGCCGGCGCTCCGCAATGGGCCGGCATCCTCGCAGTGGCCAACCAGCTGCGGGTGACGGCCAAGAAGGCCGTCCTGGCCGCGCAGCCCACCACCGGGGTCTACAAGGCCCACACGACGATCTACGGCCTGACCTCGGGCCTGGCCGACATCCTCACGGGGCCCACGAACGGGACCTGTGGGGTGATCTGCACCACCAAGACCGGGTACGACTTCGTGACCGGCAAGGGCAGCCCCCGCAAGGGCATCGACACGGCGCTCAAGGCAGCCGCGTAGCCAGCCAGGCTGGACTTGCGTTGACCACTCTCCGTGGTTCGTATTATCACTCTTAGCGGTCGGACAGTCGCTCGGCCGGGCAGGGAGGAACATGATGGGCGAGAACAGCACTCTCAAGGCCAACGGACGGCGAGCTGCCGTGGCGTTGCTGGCGATGGTCACCCTGGTCACCCTCGGTGCCACCTCAGGCTTTGCCGCACCGGCAGCTCCTCATCATGGCGTCGCCGCTACGGCGTCGGTATCGTGTCAGGCGCTCCTCGACGGCAAGTACCCCGTCGGCTCTCGCCTCGAGGCAGCTACCTCGCGCACCTGCGCCACGGCATGCGGCATGCTCGCCGACAGCCAGCGCGTGGGCCGGGGTGCCGACCCCGACGCCGTGCTTGCGGCCCGGCAGGTCTGTGCCCAGTCGTGCTCCTTCATCTTGGAGGAAGGGCTGCAGCTCAACGCACAGAGCAAGAGTCCGATCGTGCTCGCGGTCGACGCCTGCTGGATCGTGCTGACCACCGGCGGCAACACCCTGCCGACCACCGACAGCGGAGGGCGGTCCTGGCGGTAACCCGCCGCCCGGTGCCCCGCCCAGGCACCAACGAACGTTGACCTGTCGCCCCGCTTCGGCGGGGCGACAGTCGCGTTAGCGTCCTGCCCGCCATGACGCCGCGCATCACAATCGTCGGCGGGGGAAGCACGCACTGGACCCCACGGCTCCTGTGCGACTTCGCGAACACGCCGTCGCTCCAGGACGCCGATGTGGTGCTGATGGACCTGCACGAAGCGTCGCTCCCTCCAATGCTCGACGTCGCGGCACACATCACGAAGAATCGGCCGGGCATCGGCCTGTCGGTGACCACCACCACCGATCTCGACGAAGCGGTGACCGACGCCGACTTCGTGATCACGTGCTTCACGGTGGGCGGCTTCGACAGCATGAAGCACGACCTCGAGATTCCGGCGAAGTACGGCGTCGACCAGACCGTCGGCGACAGCGTGGGGCCGGGTGGCATATCTCGGGCGTTGCGCAGCGTTCCCGTGCTGCTCGGCATCGCGCAGACAATCGAGCGCCGAGCGCCGAACGCACTGCTCCTCAACGTGACGAATCCGCTCTCGGCCCTGTGCCGGTCCGTGACCCGGGAGACCGGGGTTCGGACCGTCGGGCTGTGCAACGAGATGGTCGGCTGCAAGTTCGTGATGAGCCTGCTCCTCGACGCCGATCTCCGTCAGGTCGACCCCGTGGTCGCTGGGGTGAACCACTTCCCCCTCGTCACCGAGATGCGCATCGGAGACCGTGATGGATTCGCCGAGCTGCGCGCGCTGCTCGAAGACGAGGACAAGCAACGCGAGCCCGTGTGGATGACGCCGCCGCCGGGGATGCACTACCGCAAGGTCTCCGACGGTCCTGAGTGGACGAAGGCCGACGTGATCGGCGGCAACAAGGTGAAGTTGGAGCTGTTCCGACGGTTCGGGGTGCTCCCTGGCGCGTCCGACGTACACGTCGTCGAGTTCTTGGCCGGCTTTCAGGACATCGACATCTTCCATTACCGGCTCGACGGCCACATGGCCGACAAGGCCGACGACGACGCCTACGTCGAAGCATTATTGGCGAACGACGAGATCACCACGTTCCCGTCGGGCGAGCTCGTGGCCGAGCTCATCAACTCGATCGTGACCAACGAGCCGGTGGCACTCCCGGTCAACCTGCCGAACACCGGACAGGTGCAGAACCTCGCCGACGACGTGATCGTGGAGTGCATCGGCATGGCCGACGGCAACAAGGTGGTGCCCCGCGACTCCGCGCTCGTTCCGTCGATCCTCGGCGAGCAGCTGCGACGAATCGTCGCCGCGGAAGAACTTACGGTCGAGGCCGGCGTCACCGGTGATCGCACCAAAGCCCTCGAAGCGATGCTCGCCGACCCCGTCGCCGGTGCACTCCCCTACGACGACGTCGTAGCGATGACCGACGAGCTGTTGGCGGCAACCAGCCGCTGGCTCCCCCAGTTTTCGTAGCCTCCCACCCCAAACTTGCGTCATTTCCCAGCGACTATCGCGGTGAAGTGACGCATGTTCGTCTACTTGGTGGCGAGATCCCGCAGGGCGTCTTCTATGCCGCGGTGGAAGGTGGGGTAGGCGTAGATCATGTGACGGAGATCGTGGGTGGGGATCTTCGCTTGCACGGCGAGCGCGAGCAGGCCGAGCACTTCGCCGCCCCACGGACCCATCGATGTTGCCCCGACGAGCACACCGCGATCGGCATCTTCGACGAGCTTGATCAGGCCCTCGTTGCCGACCTTGTGGATCCACCCTCGCGACGACGACGGCACCTGCGTGATGCCGGTGCGCACGTTGATGCCGGCCTTGCGTGCATCTGCTTCAGTCATGCCGACCGCACCCACCTCGGGGTCGGTGAAGGTGACGCGCGGGAGCGCGTGGTAGTCGGCGGGCTCGGGGTTCTCGCCGAGGATGTCGGCGACTGCAATGTCGGCTTGGTACACGGCGATGTGCGTGAACATCCCCTCCGCCGTGATGTCGCCGACCGCCCAGATCCCTGGCGCGGCGCGCATGGTCCCGTCGACGTGCACCATCCGGGCCGACTCGTCGAGCCCGGCTGCGGCCGCACCGAACTTCGCAAGGTCGACCTTGCGCCCGGTAGCGACCAGCACGCGTGCCGCGCTCACCTCGCCGCCGTCCGAGAGATCGAGCACGACGCCATCGTCGTCGCGACGCGCCCCGGTTGCGGTTGTCCCGATCCGGATGTCGATGCCTTCGCCGCCCAGCACCTCCTGGAGCAGACCGCAGGCCTCGGACTCTTCACGCGCCAAGAGCTTGTGCTCGCCCTCCACGAGGGTCACGCGCACGCCGAAGCGCGCGAATGCCTGCGCGAGCTCCAGCCCGATGGCCCCGCCGCCGAGCACGATCATCGACTCAGGGAGCGTCTCGGTCTTGATCGCGTCGCGATTCGTCCAGTAGTCGACGTCGGTGAGGCCCGGGATCGGCGGGATCAACGCGGTGCTCCCCGTCGCGATCACCACAGCACGCGTCGCAACGAAGCGGGCATCGCCGACCGCGACCACCGAAGGCGACTCGAACCGTCCGATCCCCCGCACGAACCGTCCGCCTTGCCCTTCGAAGCGCTCGACCGCGACGCGGTCGTCCCAGTTGTCGGTGGCTTCGGCGCGGATGCGCTGCGCAACGGGTGACCAGTCGGGCGTGACCGTGCTCGTGCCCGCCACTCCCGGGATGCGGCGCGCCTCCGTCAACATGTTGGCGGCGCGCACGATCATCTTGCTGGGGATGCAACCCCAGTAAGGGCACTCGCCGCCGAGGAGCTCCGACTCGATCCCCACGACCGAAAGCCCGGCTTCGGCAAGCTTGCCCGCGACGCGCTCGCCCCCCACGCCGAGGCCGAGCACGACGACATCGACCTGCTCGGTCATGATCCTGGCCCGGTCACTGGATCACGCGTGCATGCGGACAGGCAGTGCCTTCAGCGCGTTGTTGAGGTTGGATCGCTGCCGCCGTGGCTCGCCATTGAGCTCGACCGTCGCGCCGCTCGCGAGCAGCTCCTCGAGCCAGATGCGGCCTTCAAGCTTCGCGAGGTGCACGCCCAGGCAGTAGTGCTCGCCGATGCCGAACGAGAGCTGCGGGTTGGGAGTGCGGCCGACGTCGAAGCGATCCGGCGCGTCGAACACGTCTTCGTCGCGGTTCGCCGACGTGTAGATCATCGCCAGCTTCTCGCCCGCCTTGATCTCCTGGCCCCGCACGACCGCGTCGGTCGTAGCGGTGCGACGGAAGTAGTGGAGTGGATTGGCGTAGCGCAGGATCTCGTCGAGCGCTGAGGGGATGAGCGACGGGTCGGCGCGCAATCGATCGAGCTGGTCGGGATGCTCGAGGAGCGCGAGCAGCCCCGACGAGATCATCGTGCGGGTGGTGTCGTTCCCCGCGGTCACGAGCTGCACGAAGAAGTAGCCGAACTCCAGATCGGTCATCGGCTGTCCGTTCACCTCGGTGGCGAGCAGCAGATCGCCGAGATCGCCGCCCTGGTGATCGCGTCGCGCCTTGGCGAACTCCATGCCGTAGATGGCCATGTTCATCCAACCGTCGTTGCCACTCGTGGCCGTGTAGCCGCCTCCTTCCGTGGTGGCAGGGTTCACGTCGGGATCCTGACCACCCGTCATCATCTCGGCCCATCGGTTGATCTGCGGACGGTCGTCCGGCGGGATGCCCATCATCTCGCCGAACACCTCCGACGGCACGAGCGCAGCGAGATCGTGTACGAACTCCACCTCGCCGGCTTCGACTCCACGTTCGACCAAGGCCCGACAGATCACGCGAATGCGATCGGCCAGCGAGGCGATCTGACGCGGCCGGAAGTGCGGGTACACGTTCTTGCGCAGCTCGGTGTGCCGGGGCGGATCCATCATCAGCAGCATGTTCTTGGTCTGCTCGAGCTGCTCGGGCGGCTGGTCCTCGAGCACCGCACCACCGACCTCGGCCGAGAACACCATGGGGTCCCGCGACACGTCCACCACGTCGGCGTGCTTCAGCACGGCCCAGTACCACGTGCCGTCGGGCATCTCCTGGCGGAACACCGGGCGCTCGCGCCGCAATGTCGCGAACACTTCAAAGGGTGGCGCGTCGACGTAGACGTCGGGGCTGTACAGGTCGATGTGCTCGAGAGCCACTGCCATCGGAACCGTTCTAGCCTGCCGAGCAGTGACCGCGCGCCTCGAACGTCCGAAACGAGTGGTGTTCCTGGTGCTCGACGGCTTCCCGCCGGCGCTCGTGGGCTCCGATCTCACTCCCACGTTACTGGACTGGACCAGTGCCAGCAGCACCGTGCCGCGCGCAGTAGAGGCCGTGCTACCGGCGAGCACGTACGCCAACCATGCAACGTTCGCCACCGGTGTCGGTCCGGTACAGCACGGCATCATCGGCAACCACGTGCGCGGCGACGACGGGCGGTTCCACCCTGCGAGCCAGCTCGGCCCGAGCGTGCCGACCCTGTTCGACGCCGCGGCTACTGCCGACGTGCGCTCCGCGATCGTGGTCGGTGATCAGGAGCTCATCGGCGTGATGGGTGGTCGCGCCGCGAGCGAGCACTGGCCGCTCGACGGCATCACGCCCGCAGGCGCGGTCCTGGATGCCCACGGCTACCTCGACGACGCCGAGACGCTCCCCCAGATCCTCGCCGCGCTCGCGGGCGACGCCCAGCTCGTCGTCGCGCAGCTCAACAGCCCCGACACTGCAGGCCACGTACACGGCCCCGACGAGCGCGGTGCGCGCGACGTGTACCACGCGGTCGACCGGTCGGTCGCGCAGATCCGAGCGGCAATCGAGCCGCGCGCCGCCGACACCTTCACGATCATTGTGAGCGATCACTCGATGGAGCCGGTCACGATCGACGAGCCCGTCGATCTCAACGAAGCGCTCGACGGCACCGGACTCGCGTGGTTCCCCGAGGGCACCGCCGCGCTCATCTACGGCGAGCACCCCGACGCCGACCGCGTGCTGGCCAGCACACCCGGCGTCGCGGGGATGCGCCAGCTCGGACCCGGCCTACGCATCGCGTGGGCCGACCCCGGTCGTTGGATGTGCTTCCACGGCATCGACAGCGAACCAGGAATGCACGGCAGCCCCCGCACCGCACAGCAGCTCGCCGCCGTCGTCGGCGCACACCCAGCCGTCCGCGACCTCGACACCCGACTCCAAGGCGGCACCTTCGATGCCAAACAGTGGGCCCCCGCCATCGCCGGTCTCCTCGGCTTCGACCTCCCCCACCCCCACGTTTTGGCGTGAGATCTTCAGATGCCCAACCGGTCTTCGAGGATGGCGACGGTGTCGAGGTCAACGACTGCGGCGGTGGCGCGACGCATGCCGCCTTGGCCGATCTTGGCTGCTTGCCAACGGTTGCCGACCGCGGCCGTCGACGTAGCCGACGTCCACGAGTAGACGGCGAACAGGCGGTACTGCTCCCACGCGGTGTCGGCATCGAGCGTCACGCCAAGACCGGCGAGCGTCGCAAGGTAGTGCGCGACCCACTCGCGCTCGTGCTCGCGGCGGATCTCGGCCGGAATCGAGTTGCACAGCACGTATGAGACATCGCGCATGCCAGTGCGCCGATCGAGCATCGCCCAGTCGAGGAAGCCGACGCGGTCGCGGCCGGCGTCGTCGGTCTCGATGAACAGGTTCCCGAGGTGTGGGTCGCCGTGGATGAGCGTATGGGTGCCCTCGTCGAGGGTCTCTTCCATGATGCGCGCCGTGTTCGCGATGTAGAGCTCTGCGAGGCGGCGGAACGTCGGCCCCATCTCGTCGCCGAACTGCTCGAGCGCCATCCCGATGTAGCCACCACCGCGACCCTTGGGCACGTTGCGCCCGGTGCGTCCGCCATTGGTGACCCAGACCAAGTCGCCGCCGTCACGCAGACGAGGGCTGTCCCAAAATGGCGCGTGCAGCGCGGCGAGCTCTTCGACGAGGGAACCACCCCACGCCGCGACATCGTCGTCGCCGGGACGCGGGAAGCGGCACCTGCTGTCGGTGAGATCTTCGATGACCATCACGTAGCGCCCGTCGTCGTCGACGGCCGAGGAGTGGACGGCCGGGATACGCAGCGTGATCTCGTGCGCGAGGTCGCGATAGAAGAGCGCTTCGGCCACGCCGAGCCCGGCCATGTCGACGAATGAGCGTTGCTGCTCGTCGAACGGCGGGAGCTTCACGAACACCGACGCCGGGAGCGCACCCCCCGTCGGATGAGCATCCGGCGCATACGTCACCCCGACGCGCGCTCGACCGGTCGTTCCGGAATGGCGATCCAGCACCTCGACGCCGGTCACGTCGGCGCCGAGCACGGCGCTCAGCCACTCGGGCGTGACGTCCGCGACCTCGACAGGGATTTGGGGTGCCGGCATCGGCGCAGCGTAGGCGCCGGCCTCTTCGGGTCGACTCCGCTCCGGCGTCCCGGCCGTCCGGCCACGCCTGCGCTGCATCTCCCTATGCAGCGACGGGCGGGATGCTCTCCAGGAACTCGACGCGTTTGGCGATGAACGTGTGGTTGCGCTTGAGCTCAGAGGCGAACCGGTCCGGGTCCACCAGGTCGCGCTTGTTGTTCGCGGCGAGGATCACCTTGCTGTACTCGTCGACCAACTCGTCGGCCCGGCCAGAGGTGAGCATCGCTTTGAAGAGCTCTCGATAGGCCGCGTCGTAGAGCGCGAGGAACTGCGGCGTTGCGAAGAATCGATCCACGAGGAGCTTCTTCTCGCCGATTGCCTCGCCAGGGATCAACTCCTCGAGTCCCGGGATGCCGATCGGAATGCCGGAGCCATCCTCGTAGTACGGGCGGTAGTTAGACCCGCCACCGATGCCGAGTCGGGCGAACGCGAGGTTCTGATCCCACGACGCGATCGACATCTGCTTGAGCTTCACGTCGTACAAGAAGTAGTAGTTGTTGCCCGTGCCCGCGAATGAGTCGGTATCCACCAAGATGTTGTGGAACGCGAGGTAACGGGCGAACTCCTCGGTGTCGAGGCGCGTCGGGAGCTCCGCTTCGAACTGCTCGTCGGTCGCCGTCTCGACGAACTTCAGGAAGTCGATCATCGGGGAGGGGCCGACGTCGGCCGTCTCGGATTGCTGGTTGAACACCTTCCCGTACAACGCCGGATCGTCGCCGACGTAATGGAACCTGGCGCCGACGATGGCTTTGTAGAGCGCGGGTTGCTGCTTCCCCGCGACCACCGAATCGGCCCAAAGATCATCAGGGTGTTCGATCACGATGTAGAAGCCCTCGGGTGAGCCGTTGAAGCTCATTCCCGTCGTCGCAGCCCGCAGGTACGGCTGCCCCGACTCCTTGGTCAACTCGTTCGCGACGAGCTCGGTCGTCTGCGAGACGTCGCCGCCGAAGCCACCGGCCGAGGTCCGCAACGCCAGCTCGTTCACACCTTCGTAGCGCTGCCCTGCCAAGAACTCGTCGAACCGGAACAGAAACGGCATCTTGTGCGGATCGTCGGGGCTCAGCGTTCCGAGCGACGCCGCGATCCCACCAGGCGGGTTCGGTCCGCTGTTGCGCAACCCGATCAGCGTCGAGTTTCCCTTGAGCCGCACCCCGACATGGTTGATGCGCTTCCCGTCGATCACGACCGTTGCCTGATGCCAGGTCTTCACGCCGTCGACCTGGTAGTCGCTGATCATCGTGTCGTACGCGGTCGGCGCCATCTTGATGGTGATCGTGTGAACGATCGACGAGTCAAAGACGTCGACCGAGTTCTTGACGTCGTGACCCGGGAGGCCATTGGCCTCCTCGATCGTCTTCTTCTTCTTCGCACCGTCGGCCCTGGTCTGCGCCGCGAGCGACTTGCTCGACGTATACGGGATGACGTCGTCGGACCCGATGAGAACCATCAAGGCCACGGTGAAGCCGCCGAGCGCGGCGAAGAGCCACCAGTTGCGCCGCCACGCGAGGTGGCGACTCTGCCGCGCCATCTGGAGTCCTAGAGGTCGGTGGTGTCGTAACCCGTAATCAAGCTCACGCGCTCGTCGCCGGCCCGCTCACGAATCGCATTGATGAACTCCTGGCGTTGTGCGTCCTTCTTGACCACCACGCTGTAGATCAGCTCCGTGAGTGTGCCCGAGCGCACCGAGTCGATGCTGATGAGGTCGGACTCCTTCGTGTACTTGAGGAAGAGGTCGTCAAACATGTCGTCGACGTGCGCGTCGTTGGCAACCTGGACCTTGAGGATCTGGCTGATGTTGTTCAGTGCGAAGAGGTTGAACTTCACCATGATGAGGATGACGAGACAGATGGATGTGGCGGCGACCGCCGCGAGCACGTAGAAGCGCGTCCCAGCAGCGATGCCGATGATCATGGTGAAGAACACGAAGCCGACGTCGCGCGTCTCCTTCACCGCGTTCCGGAAACGCACGATCGAGAGCGCACCCACCAGGGAGAAGGCCCGGGCCAGGTTCGAACCGATGACGAGCATCACGACCGAGACCACCATCGCGAGGATCACGAGGGTCTGCACGAAGCTCTGGCTGTACGACACGCCCTTGTGGGTCGCGCGGTACGTGTACGCGATGAGCATGCCGAGCACAAAGCTCGACACGAGTGTGAGGAAGATGTCGGCGACCGCGAAGTTCCCCGAGAGGTCCTTGAAGTCGAAGAGATCGCCCGACTGTCCGAGGATGCTGCCCATGTGTGTTTACTCCCTGAGTGTGAGTGTGATCAGTGTGCGACGAGCACCGAACGCGACTGGTGGTCGCTTTGGCCGTAACCGGCGACTTCGAGGCTCGCGCAGTACTTGCTCATGCGCGCGAGCTGGAGGTTGTTGCGGGCGACGAGGTGCGTGAGCCAGTACGGCACCCGGTCGTTGGCCTTGATCTCGAGGACCGCGTGGTGCACCGGGAACATGTGTCGACCCCGATGCTTCGAGTCGAGGGCCAGATCGTGCGTGCGGTACCGGAGGTCGTAGTCGATCGTGAGTCGGAGTCCGGGGTCGTAGTCACCACCCATCCACGGCTCGCGCTGGTAGGTGGTGATGCACGCGGGCTCGAGGTTGTGACGGACCACGAGTGAGTACGCCTCGTGGACAACGGCCTCATCGCGCGGTTCATGGTCTGGGATGGTCCAGTCGTCGCAGAGCGCAACCGCGTCGGCGTAGGTCAGCACCGCACGGCGCTTTTGGGTGACGCGATCGACGCGTTGCTTGATCTCTACGAAGACCGGGACGTCGGCAGTGAGCGCGGCCTGCCGCTCGTAGTGGCGGATCCGCAGCTTGCGGCGGAAGCGCAGTCCGTCGAGCTTGGCCCAGAAGCAATCGCGGCCGGGCGTGTCGTAGTAGAGGCTGGTGAGCGTGTAGCGCCCGTCTTCGGCGGCGTACGGGTCGCGCACCATGTACGCAGCGATCTCGTCACGCATTCGGTCGACGTCGCGCTTGTTCACGATGTACTTCAACTCAAAGCGGTTGAAGGTTCGGATCGCGTCGATCGGCATCCTTCAACCTCCCCCCGGTGGTGATGGCGCTGCAGTGACCGCGGAGGTTAACGGATGGTGAACGACCGCATACGAGGTCCCAAAGCTTCTTACTCAGCGCGAGTCGGGCCGCCTGCGCGAGACTCGCAGCCGCCTACCTCGGGAGCAGAGATGTCACGCCATCGGCACGTCGGCGCCCTCGCAGCCGCACTCGTCGCCCTGATCCTCACTGGCCTGAGTGCCGCGCCGGTCGGAGCGGAGCATGCGGCCAAGAAGAAGGGCGTCGCCCCACTGCGAGTGCTGGTGACGAACGACGACGGCGTGGGGGCTGAAGGGATCGACGTGCTCGTCGAGGCGCTGCGCCTGGAGCCCAAGCTCAAGATCACGGTGGTCGCGCCCGCCGACAACCAGACCCTCGCGAGCGACAAGACCAGCCCCGGGCCACTCGTCGCCACCGAGACCACACTCCTCGGCGGCTTCAAGGCGACCGCCGTCCAGGGCTTCCCCGCCGACAGCGTCAACTACGCGCTCGACGAGCTCGGCCTCAAGCCACATGTTGTGATCGCGGGGATCAACAACGGCCAGAACCTCGGCGGCACTATCGCTGAGTCGGGCACCGTCGGTGCGGCGCGCACCGCGGTCCGGCGCGGCATCCCCGCGGTCGCCATCAGCCAGGGACTCGGCGCCGCACCCGACTACGCGACCGGCGCAGATGAGGCGATCAAGTGGTTGCGCAAGAACCGCAAGGCGATCGCCAAGGCCAAGGGTCGTGGTGCCACGACCGCGGCAACGTTCAACGTGCCGACCTGCGTCGTCGGTGCGGTGCGCGAGGTGTTGGAGGACATCCCCATCTCCACCGGGCGATCCGCCGAGGGCGAGAACGACGTGCACTGCGACTCGACGCTCACCGACCCCGTCGACGACATCGAAGCGTTCAACAATGGGTTCGTCACTCTGAATCACGTGCCCGCGGGCTGAGCCGCGCGGGCGGACTGGAGGAACACGATGGCCACCAAGATGCACTACAAGGTCGTCTCGGCCGACGGGCACGCGTTGGAGTCTCCCGACATGTGGGAGAAGTACCTGCCGAAGAAGTTCCACGAGATCATGCCCAAGCTCGTGAAGGACCCAAAGGGTGGCGACGCGTGGGAGCTCGTGCCCGGCGCACCGCCGATGGCGATCGGTCTCGTCACGAACGCGGGTGAGTTCGGCAAGCGGTACGAAGACCTCGAGTGGTACGGGTCGTCGTACGACACGATCCGCGCCGGCGCTTTCGACGGCAAGGCGCGCCTCGAGGAGCAGGACATCGACGGCGTCGATGCCGAGGTGCTCTATCCATCGCAGCGCACGATGAACACGTTCATGGGTCAGCCCGACGATGAGTACCACCTTGCGGGCGTCGACGCGTACAACCAATGGATGCACGAAGAGTTCATGGCCAACGACCCGGCGCGATTGATCGGGCTGTACCAGACGCCGTGCGTCGACGTTGCGACGTCGGTCGCGCAGCTGCGCCAGGCGAAGAAACTCGGGTACCGCGGGATGATCCTGTCGGCGTGGCCGTCGGGCAATCCCGACGTGTCCGACGACGACGACCCCTACTGGGCCGCCGCCGAAGAAGAGCAGATGCCCATCCACATCCACGTGGGCTTCGGCCTCGCCGGCGGGCGTCAGAAGGGCGAAGCGCGCACGGCCGATGGCACGCGCGTACCGGAGTTCCTCAACCGTCTGCCTGACATGAAGACTATGGGCGGCGCGGTGGCGGGTGCATCGGACTGGATGTCGAAGCTCATCTACTCCGAGATGTTCGACCGCTTCCCGGGGCTCCAGATGGTCGCGGCCGAGGTCGGTGCGGGATGGGTGCCGAACTTCCTCGAGCACATGGACGACCACTACTGGCGGAACCGCACGTGGACGGCGTCGGGCTTGAAGATGCTGCCAAGCGAGTACTTCCGGCGGAACTGGAAGGTCACGTTCATCCGTGAGCCGTTCGCGGTCGCCAACCGCCACTGGATCGGCATCGACAACATGATGTGGTCCAACGACTACCCGCACCACCGGCACGACTGGCCGTACAGCCGCCGCATCATCGAGGAGTCGATGGGCGGCGTGCCCGAAGCCGAGAAGTACAAGATGATCTGCGGCAACGCAGTGGAGCTGTACCGCCTGAACGCCCAGTGATCGACGCCCAGTGATGGACGCCCAGTGAGGAACCGGCGTTGAAGGCGCTGCGCTGCACCGCGTACGGACCCGTCGACGGTGGCGGCCTGGTGGTCGAGGAAGTGCCGGCGCCGGTACCTGGCGCGCTCGAGGTGCTGGTCGATGTGCACGCGGCGGCGGCGAACTTCCCCGACGTGCTGCTGGTACAGAACCTCTACCAGATCTCGGCGCCGGTCCCGTTCACCCCAGGGAGCGAGTTCGCGGGCGTCATCCGCGATGTCGGCGCCGACGTCCACAACTTCTCGGTAGGCGAGCGAGTGATGGGGACCGGGCTGATCGGTGCGTTCGCCGAGCAGATCGCGATGCCAGCCTCATCACTCACGAAGATCCCCGACGGCATCGACTTCAGGGAAGCTGCGTCGTTCGGCGTCGTGTACTTCACCGCGTACCACTCGTTGCGCAGCGTCGCCGATGTGCAGCCCGGCGAGTGGGTAGCGGTACTCGGCGCGGCCGGTGGCGTCGGGCTCGCCTGCGTCGAAGTCGCGCAGATCCTCGGGGCGAAGGTGGTCGCGGCCGCGTCGACCGACGCCAAGCTCGACGTGTGTCGCAAACGAGGCGCTGCGGCGGTCGTGAACTACGCGACCGAGGATCTGAAGGTTCGCCTCAAAGAGCTGACCGACGGCGGCGCGCATGTTGTCATCGACCCGGTGGGCGGTCCGTACGCGGAGCAAGCCCTGCGCTCCACGCGCTTCGGCGGCAGGTTCGTGACTGTGGGGTTCGCGTCGGGTGAGATCCCCCGCATCCCGCTCAACCTTGTGCTGCTCAAGGGCATGCACATCATGGGCTTCGAGTTCCTCAGCTTCGCCACCTACGCGCCCGAGGCCGCTCGGCGAGACCGCGTCGAGCTGCTCGCGCACCTCGAGAACGGCCACATCCAGCCCCACATCTCGAACACCTATCCCCTTGAGCAGGCCGCCGACGCGCTTCGCGAGGTCGCCGAACGCCGCGCTACCGGAAAGGTCGTGGTCGAGCCCCGCGGCTGATCCCGTCTTGCCGGATCGAACGTATGTTCGCTATGCTGCACGGCGTGGCGGCACTCCAGCGCACGTTGCTCGGCACCGACGAACCCCGTATCGACGGCACCTTGCGGTTCGAGCGCATCAACCTCGGACGCGGTTCGTGGGTCGAGATCGCACGCACCTGGCTGCACGGGGCCGACACGCTGCTCGACGCGCTCGTCGACGCCGTCGACTGGCAGTGCGGACGACGGTGGATGTACGACCGGATGGTCGACGATCCACGGCTCTCGCGCCTCTACCGACGAGACGACCCGGTGCCCCACCCGTCGTTCACCACAATTCGCGCCGCACTCGTCGATCGCTACGCCGTGACGTTTGGCGGCTTCGGCCTCAACTACTACCGCGACGGGCGCGACAGCGTGGCCTTCCACCGCGATCGTGAGCTGCGCCACCTCGACGACACGCTGATCGCGATCGTCACCCTCGGTGCGACCCGTCCGTTCCACCTGCGCCCACTCGGTGGCGGGCGTTCCATCGACGTACGTCCGGGCGCAGGCGACCTGCTCGTGATGGGCGGACGATGTCAGACCGCATGGGAGCACTGCGTGCCGAAAACGGCGAGCGCCGGACCTCGTATCAGCGTGACCCTGCGCTGGGCTTCACAACCTGCCCGCGCGTAGCGTGTGGCCTCCACTCGGAGGCTGCCTGATGACGACCCCAGCAAATCTCGACCTGCGCGGCAAGACGGCGCTCGTTACCGGTGCCTCCAAGGGCATCGGGCTCGCGATCGCCGACGCGTACGCGGCCGCGGGTGCGAACGTGATGCTCTCGTCGCGCAAGCAGGATGCGCTCGACAAGGCAGCGGCCACGATCACGGGGCCGGGCGAGGTCTCCACGTTCGCGGCCAATGCCGGTGACCCCGACGCCGCTGCGGCATGCGTGGCCGCAACGGTCGAGCGCTTGGGATCACTCGACATCCTTGTGAACAACGCGGCGACCAACACCCACCTGGGTCCCGCGATCGAGATCGACCTCCCCCGGTTCGACAAGAACTTCCAGGTCAACTTGCGTGGGGCATTCGTATGGACCCAAGAAGCGTGGCGTAAGGGCATGCGGGAGCGCGGTGGGTCGGTGATCAATGTCGTGTCGATCGGCGGCCTGCGCCACGACTCGGGGATCGGCATCTACAACGTCACCAAGGCCGCGCTCATCCACCTCACGAAGGTGCTTGCCGCCGAGCTCGCACCGGGTGTTCGCGTCAACGCGATCGCGCCAGGACTCGTGAAGACCGACTTCGCTCGCGCTCTCTGGGAGCCGGCCGAAGACTTGGTGTCCGCCACCATGCCGCTCAAACGACTCGGTGAACCCGACGACATCGCCGCCGCTGCGCTCTTCCTTGCCAGCGATCTGGCGTCGTGGATCACGGGCGAGACCTTGGTCGTCGATGGCGGCGCGCTCATCG
>SHVJ01000104.1 GCA_009694295.1 Acidimicrobiia bacterium | reverse complement strand
GTACGAGGATGCCAAGAAGGTCAACCCCAACATCGTGTACTGCAACACATACGCGTACGGCCTGGAAGGGCCGCTCGCCAAGTTCGGCGGACTCGACCCGCTGTACCAGGCGTCGGCCGGGCTCGAATACGAGTCGGGGCCCGTCGACAAGGGCAACCCGCCGATGTACTACCGCTTCGGCATGTGCGACACCGCCAACGCGATGCTCTCGGTCATCGGCTGCCTCGCCGCGCTGTACCACCAGCGCAAGACGGGTGAAGGCCAAGAGCTGTGGACCTCGTTGCTCGACGGCGGCGCGATGTTCGCGTCGGATGTGTTCCTCGTCGACGGCGCGACGAATCCATACCCGAAGCTCGACAAGGACCAAACCGGGCTCGGTGCGTGCTACCGCCTCTACGACACGAGCGACGGCTGGCTCCAGCTCGCCGCGGTCACCGAGGAGCAATGGCGCGGGTTGTGCCAGATCCTGCGCATGCCCGAGCTGGTCGACGACCCGCGCTTCGTGGACGCGAAGGCGCGCGACGAGCACCGCACCGAGCTCGAAGCCGTACTCGGTGCCCGGTTCAAGGACCGGACCGCACTCACGTGGATGCGCCTGCTCGGCGACGCGGGCGTGCCAAGCGAGCTTCCCGTCGACACCAAGGGTGGCGAGCTGGCGTTCTTCGACGCCGACAACGAGCGACTCGGCTTGGTCGCCGAGTACGAGCACCCGATCCTCGGCACGATGCGTCAGTACGGGGCGCTGATCGACTTCTCCGAGACGCCCAGCCGCGCGCGCAGCGCACCACCGATGGTCGGCCAGCACACCCGCGAGATCCTCGAATGGCTCGGCTACACCGGCGCCGAGATGGACACGTTGAAAGACGAGCGCGCGGTGTACTGGCCCGACGAGGCCTACTCCTGGACCGTCTGATGCGGCCCAGAGAATGTTGCTGATGCCGGATCGGGTCTGGATCCCGAGCGAGCAGCGCTCGCTGCCTGCGTTGCTCCAAGCGCGGCTCGAATCCGATCCCGACAGTGAGTACCTCGACGTCACGGGCACGAAGTTCAGCGCGGCCGACGTTGCCGACCAGGCTGGGCGTTTCGCTGCCGGGATCGCGCAGCTCGGCGTGCAGCGCGGCGATCGCGTCGCGACGCTGATGGAGAACGCGCCCGAGGGGATGCTCTCGTGGTGGGGGTCGGTGCTCAACGGCGTGATCTGCGCGCCGATCAACTCGGCGTACAAGGGCGACTACCTGCGCCACCAGCTCGTCGACTCCGGCTCGCATGTCGTCGTGGTGCAGGGCGATCTCGCGTCGCGAGTGGCAGCCATCGCGCACGAGATCGAGTGCCTCGAGCACGTGATTGTCATCGGCGAGCCCGACGCGGCGATCAAGGGTCCGAAGGTGCACAACTGGAGCGAGCTGCTCAGCGCCGACCCAATCGCACCCAACCTCGACGTCGGCCCGGCCGACCTGGCCACCTTCATCTACACCGGCGGCACCACCGGCCCGTCGAAGGGGTGCATGCTCAGTCACAACTACTCGGCCGGGCTCGCCGACCAGATCAGCTTGTGCTGGCGCCGCACCCCCGACGACGTCGTGTGGTCAGCCCTCCCGCTGTTCCACTTCAACGCGATCTCGGTGTGCATGGTCGGTGCGCTCTCCACCGGTGGACGGGCCGCAGTCTCTGGCAAGTTCTCGGTGTCGGGCTTCTGGGCCGAGATGAACCGGGTCGGCGCCACGATCGTCTCGCTGCTCGGTTCGATGGCGTACCTGCTCGCCAACGACGACGACCGCGCGGAGATGCCGCGCTCGGGCACCGCCGAGGCGAACACCACGCTGCGACTCATCGGTGCCGCACCGATGCCGATGGAGATCGATCGGCAGCTGCGCGAGCGGTTCGGCACTGACGTGTTCAGCGGCGCGTACGGGCTCACCGAAGCCAGCCTCGTGTCGTGGTCGCCCATCGGCGTGGAGAACCGGGCGAATGCCGCAGGCGTCATCAACGACGAGTACTTCGACGTCCGCATCTTCGACGACGGCGACAACGAGGTCCCACGCAACACCGACGGCGAGATCGTGTGCCGACCCAAACGCCCGCACGTGATGTTCGAGGGGTACTGGGGGAACGACGCGGCGACCGTGAAGACCAACCGGAACTACTGGTACCACACCGGCGACATCGGTCGGATCGACGATGACGACTACCTCTACTTCGTCGACCGCAAGGCCGACTACCTGCGGCGGCGCGGCGAGAACATCTCGAGCTTCGAAGTCGAGAAGATCGTGATGCGCCACGACGGGATCGTCGACGTGGTCGTGCACGCGGTGCCGAGCGAGATGACCGAGGACGACCTCAAGCTCACGGCCACGCGCACGTCAGGCTCGACCCTCACCGAGGAGGAGCTCTTCCTCTGGTGCGTGGAGGAGCTGCCGTACTTCGCGCTCCCCCGCTATGTGGAGTTCCGCGACGAGCTGCCCCGCAGCCCGGTCGGTCGGGTGCTCAAGCGGGTGTTGCGCGATGAGGGAGTGACGCGTACGACGTGGGATGCTGAAAGCAGCGGCGTGAAGTACGACAAGCGATGACCAACACAAGAACAATGGGAGAACGATGAGCACTCAGGGGTTGGAGCAGGCATTTGCGGTCACGCGGAGCGTGCTCGAGAACGTGCAGCCGAACCAGTTGGACGACGCCACACCATGCCAGTCGTGGAAGGTGCGCGATCTCGTGAACCACATCGTGTTCGGGAGCCAGTGGTTCGGATCGAGCATGGACGCGGGCGGGACTGATGACGACGGCAACACCACGCCCGACTTCACCGACCAGGACTACCTGGCGATCTTCGACGACGGCGCCAAGAAGGCCGTCGAGGCGTTTGGTCGCGACGGTGCTGGTGAGAAGATCGTGAAGCTGCCGTTTGGTGAGTTTCCGGGCGCGGCGTTCATGGGTCTGGCCACCACCGACACGTTCACGCACGCGTGGGACCTCGCGAAGGCGACGGGTCAGAACACCGACTTGAACCCGCAGCTCGCGGCGCAGATCTTCGAAGGCGCGAAGGCGTCGATCCCCGACCAGTTCCGTGGCGAGGACGGCAAGGCGCCGTTCGGCCCCCAGCAAGAGGCCCCCGCCGGCGCGAGCACCGCCGACCAGCTCGCCGCCTTCCTCGGCCGGAAGGTCTAGCTTCTGGTCGCGCTCGCTCGGCGGCAGGGTACCTGCCGCCGCCCTACGGGACGCTCGCCAGATCCGGCGAGCTCATTCGCTGCGCTCACTCGCCGCGCATGTGCCCACGGGCTTCGTGCGCCATCGCGGGGGTGATGCGCTCGTTGAACTCGTCGACCTTCTCGTGGATCTCTTCGTCGGACGCGAGCGGATACCGCTCGCGCGCCCGGGCGAAGCGGTCGTCGTGGTTCAACCGAGCTGCGAGCTCGTCGTCGGATGCGGTGGCGAGCTCGGGGCTGTCCTCGAACAGATAGCTCAGCTGTCCGGCCAACACGCTCACGCTCGGTGGGTTGTCACTCATCTCTCGCCTCTCGCTTAGCCCGGTAACAGCTCGAGTTCGGGGTGCGTGGCCTCCAGGGTACGGCGCATCCCGTCGCGCCACGGCACCGCGCACCGCCCAAGCACCTCGTGCATGTGCGTCACGTCGGCGGCCAGCGGCCACCACGCGTCGTCGCGGTACACGATGCACGGCTCCATACCAGCGAGCGCACCGAGGTACGCGAGGTAGTCCTCGGCGCTCACCGTCTCGGAACCCGCGTAGTTCGCGACGACGACCGGCGCGGCCGCAACTTCGAGCGCCCGGATCCCGAGCGCGACGTAGTCGTCTTCGAAGATCGGGTTGTAGTTGTTGGGCTTGTCGGGATGTAGCGCGATCTCCTTGCCCGCGAGCATGCGCTCCAGCCGGTCGACGGGCGAACCGCCCTCCGGGCCATACGTGGAGAACACCCGGATGATCGTGCACGGCGTGCCGATCTCCCTCGACAGGTATTGCACCAGCTGCTCGGCCGATGTCTTCGACACGCTGTACGGCCCGAGGTGCACACCGGGCGGATCGTTCTCGCGCAGCGGGCGCTTCCCCTGGTACGCGTACTGCGAACCGGTCGAGCAGAACACGAGTCCCTTGGTGTTCGCGTACCTCCGCACGAGCCGACCGGTGGCCTGCACGTTCACCTCGAACTGCCACTCCCACTCGGCTGGCGGGATGTTCAGGGCAGCGCCCGCGTGGAACACATAGTCGGCGTCGGGCAGCTCGCGCTCGTCGTCGCGGCCGAGCTCGAATCGCAGCGGCGTCACACCCACCGACTCGAGTCGCGCGCGGGCCGCCTCATCCGAGAATCGAGCAACGCCGATCACATCGTTGCCATGTGCCGCGAGCTCGCGCGCGATCGGAAACGCCACCCTCCCGGTCGCGCCGGTAATCAGGATTCGTGCGCCCTCAATCACGGCGACTGCCGTTCATGGCTCCAACAGGATCAGCGGTATCTCGCGCTCGGTCTTCGCCTGGTACTCGTCGTACGACGGCCAGACCTCCGTGGCGCGCGCCCACCACTCGCGCTTCTCGTCGCCATCAAGGATGCGCGCCCGCCGCTCGCTCACGTCGGCGCCGTCCTGGAGCGTGACCGCGGGGTCGGCGAGCACGTTCAGGTACCAGACGGGGTGCTTGGGCGCACCGCCCATCGATGCCACGATCGCGTAGGTACCGTCGTGCTCCACGCGCATCAGCGGGGTCTTGCGCAGTTTGCCGGTGTGGCGACCCCGAGACATGATGATCACGCAGGGCACACCTTCGAGCGAGCCGCCCTCGCGCCCACCCGTCTCCTCGTACTGGCGGACGGTGTCGGCCACGAAGTCCCACGGGCTCGGTTCGTAGTCGCCTGCTCCAGCTTGGGGTGCTTCCGACATTCGCGGCTCCTGCTTTCTGAGTACCGTTCTCGCCACCAGCGGGTTGGTGAAGAGGGGGGACCATGCGACGCTTGATGGGACTCGTAGCTCGAACAGGCATGTTCGCACTTGTCGCGGGGATCCTGCTGACGGCGTGCGGGGGCGGTGGCGACGACGAGACGACCACCACGACCACGTCGTCCTCGACGACCACCTCGTCGACCACGACCACCACAGCACCCCC